>CAXSEH010000017.1:21643-24999 GCA_964236345.1 uncultured Bdellovibrionales bacterium | reverse complement strand
AAAAAAAGTAACTGACGAACAGCATTGATGCTGACTAAAATCAAAGCATGAAAACCACAGCCATTTTGTTAGCCGGAGGCCAAGGAACGCGGATGAAAAGCCCGCTGCCTAAAGTACTTCATCCCGTTGCTGGAAAACCAATGATCGCGCGAATTATTGAAAGCTGCCGTTTGGCGGAAGTGACCGACGTGCGCGTTGTCGTGGGGCATGGCCAAAACCTTGTGAAATCTGTTTTAGAACCATTGCATATTCAAACTTTTGTTCAGGTCGACCAGTTAGGAACGGCCGATGCCGTCAAATCTGCGCACTTAGATTCTCTTGAGGGTGAAGTCATTATCATGAACGGTGACCATCCGTTGATTGAAGCGACCGACATAAAGAAGTTTCTGAGTGATTTTCGCGAACAGAAGTTAGACTTGGCGGTTGTCACCGTTGAACTTGACGACGCGGGCGCGTTTGGCCGCATCGTGCGTCATAATGGTCAGCTTACTTCAATCATAGAAGCGAAAGATGCAAGCCCAGACGTTTTAAAAATTACCGAAATTAATACCGGTATCTACATCGTTAAATCCGAACTCTTGCAAAAATTCATTCCGCTTATAAAAAATGAAAATTCGAAAAAAGAATTTTACCTTACCGACCTCATTGATCTAGCGTTAAAAAATAACTTAAGAGTGCAGGCTTTATTAAGCGATAATTCTGACGTCGCGCATGGCGTGAACAACCAGGTTGAATTATCGCTGGCAACGAAAAAAGTTTTCGATCGCCATCGTTTAAAATTACTTGAAGGCGGCGTAATCCTTATTGCGCCAGAACAAACGTTCATTGAAGAGACCGTTGCCGTAGGTCCGGGATGCGTTATTTATCCAAACGTTTTCATCCGCGGAAAGACGGCCATCGGTCCATTTTCGGTTATCGAATCAAACTGTTTTATTTCCGATTCTCTTATCGGCGAAAGCGTTCAGATCAAAGCGGGTTCTTACATAGAGCACACCATTATTAAAAATAAGGCTTCGGTTGGACCCTACGCGCGACTGCGCCCCGAAACAACGATTGGTGAATCGGCGCACGTGGGAAATTTTGTCGAAATGAAAAAAGTTAGCTTCGGCAAAAATTCAAAAGCTGGACATTTAACCTATTTGGGTGATGCGGAAATTGGCGAAGACGTTAATATCGGGTGCGGCACGATTACCTGTAATTATGCGGCCGATAAAAAGAAATATAAAACCGTGATCGGTGATCGGGTTTTTGTTGGAAGCGATTCTCAATTCGTTGCCCCGGTGACGGTCGAAAGTGATGCCATCATCGCCAGCGGTACCACCGTTACTAAAACTGTTCCTTCAGGCGCTTTAGCTTTGTCCCGCACCCCTCAGGTGAATAAAGAGGGCTACGCCAAAAAATTTCTAAAAAAATCGGAGTCCTAGTATGTGTGGAATTGTTGGCTATCTTGGATCGCAAGATCCGAAAAAAGTAATCATTGAGGGCCTTAAAAAATTAGAATACCGTGGCTATGATAGCGCGGGCATTGCGGTTTTAAATCACGGAGTGACCAAACGCATTCGAGCCGAAGGAAAATTGAAAGCGCTCGAGGATAAACTCGTCGGCGAAAATTTCGATGGGCACTTAGGAATCGGTCACACCCGATGGGCCACCCATGGTGCTCCTAATGAACGAAACGCCCATCCCCACCAAGTGGGCGAGATTAGCTTGGTTCATAATGGGATCATCGAAAACTATTTAGATATTAAAAAAGATTTGCTCGCGCGCGGCGCGAAGATCACGTCGGATACTGATTCAGAACTAGTGGCTCACTTGCTAAATGAAGAAATACAGGTTTCGAAAAATTTGTTAGCTGCCGTTCAAAAAACTTTGGCAAAATTGATCGGAGCTTTTTCGATCGTCGTTATGTGGGAAAAATCTCCAGAAGAATTGATCGCTTTTAAAGACGGTCCCCCACTCATCGTAGGGCTTGGTCAGGATAACAAAGAATTTTTCGTTGTTAGTGATGTACAGGCCGCCTTGCAGTACACAAAAGATTTTGTCTATTTAGAGGACCGTGAAATTGTTCACATTCATGGAAAAGAAATTAAGTATTATTCCGCTCTTGGTGCCCCGCTAAAAAAACAGATCACGCATTTAGATTGGGATCCACAACAAGTTGAAAAGATGGGTTTTAAGCATTTTATGCTGAAAGAAATCTACGAACAACCACGGGCCGTGGCCGCCGCAATCAAGCCGCACATCAATACCGAGACGAATGAAATTCATATTGAAGGTCTTGGTTTCGAAGAGCCCATGGAACAAGTTTTCAAAAAAATCGAACGGGTCATGTTCGTCGCGTGCGGCACAAGTTTTTATGCCGCAACCGTCGGTAAATATCTTCTGGAGCAGACAAGCCAAATCCCCGTGGAAATAGACGTCGCAAGCGAATTTAGGTATCGAAAACCAATTATTCCAAAGAACACCTTAGTGATCACCATATCGCAAAGTGGTGAAACGGCCGACACGTTAGCCGCCATTCGATTGGCCAAAGACAAGGGCGCACTTACCTTAAGTATAACCAACGTTCAAAAATCGACGATCGATCGCGAAGCTCACGGCCACATCTACATGAACTCTGGTGTCGAGATAGGCGTCGCAAGCACGAAGGCCTTTACAAGCACCTTGGCGCTACTAAATGTGTTGGCTTTACAGATGGCGAAGATTCGCGGGGTTCTAACGCCGCAACAAGAAAAAATGTACGTGAACGGTCTTCTTGCGGCCCCAAGCCAAATTGAAGTCGTGCTTGCTTACGACAAATATTTTTCTGAAGCCGCAAAAAAATTAAAAGAGTTTAAAGGATTTTTGTATTTAGGTCGCGGAGTTAGTTTTCCGATCGCTCTAGAAGGGGCCTTAAAGCTTAAAGAATTAGCCTACATGCATGCAGAAGGTTACGCCGCCGGCGAGATGAAACACGGGCCCCTGGCCTTAATCGACCCGCGAATGGCGATCGTCGTTGTTGCGCCAACCGATGAATTGATCGAAAAGACAATTAGCAACCTGCAAGAAGCCAAAGCGCGCGGCGGAAAAATTATTTCCATCGGCACTGGCGAAAACCCGGCCTTAAAAT
This sequence comes from uncultured Bdellovibrionales bacterium, assembly GCA_964236345.1. Taxonomy (GTDB): domain Bacteria; phylum Bdellovibrionota; class Bdellovibrionia; order Bdellovibrionales; family Bdellovibrionaceae; genus Pseudobdellovibrio. The sequence goes on along the minus strand of CAXSEH010000017.1, from coordinate 21,890 downwards.
CAATGAGCGAATATTATCTATCAATTCCCGCGACGACATGGATGGCTAACCCAATGATTTCGGTCGTGCCACTACAACTGATGGCCTACCACTTGGCCGACAGCCTAGGCTACGACGTAGATCAACCCCGCAACTTAGCAAAATCAGTTACCGTCGAATAGCGGCTCGCGGTGGTTCTGGCCACCCGCGGACCTTCGGCCGAGGGGTGGCCAAAACCACCGCTCGCCTTGGGTGCCAGGCCTTTTTT
>CAXSEH010000017.1:0-21543 GCA_964236345.1 uncultured Bdellovibrionales bacterium | reverse complement strand
CTTCGGCCGAGGGGTGGCCAAAACCACCGCTCGCCTTGGGTGCCAGGCCTTTTTTTAGTTGAAGATGACTGAGTTTGAGTCGGTGGATGTTAGGAGTGGGCGTAAGGTGGCTTTGTTCAGAAGTTTGTAGTAGACCATCACGTTATCTACGAACTGGACGGTTTCTTTTCCGCGCGCGTAACCAAATGTTAAATTTTGGAAATACTGTTCTTCTTCCAGCTTTGGAATTACTTTTTTAAATTCTTTCCAGCGGAACGGATTTTTTTTAAGCTCAATTGCTAATCTTCGAGCATCTCTGACGTGAGCCCAACCCATGTTGTAACCCGCTAAGGCCAGCGTCCATCGTTCGTAGTTGGATAGATACGCGGGCGTCTTATTAAATAAATATTTGAGATAATACGCGCCGCCTTGGATGCTTTGAATGGGGTCGTCGCGATCGATGCCGATATGTTTTGCGGTTGAAGACGTGATTTGCATCATGCCCTTAACGCCCGTGTAACTGACAGCTGTGTGATCCCATTTTGATTCTTGGTAGGCAACTGCCGCGATTAAAGCCCACGGAACATCGTACTGGCGCGCGAAGTGGCGAAACGTGTTTTGCCATTCGGGAAGTCGCGTCTGCGTGTGCTCGTAAAATCTTTGGTACTGAAGTTTTGAAAATTCTTTTGTGGTCACGGGCTGAACTTTCTCTTCGAAAGATCCGATTACGGTGACTGAAAAAAGTGCCATCAAAAGCAACATAAATTTTTGTAAAATCATATGAGGTTCACCGGTCTATTAGACTAAGACACCTGGGTCATCTGTTTTGGCACAAAAATAATTCAGTTCGAAAATAAGCGATTTAACTGACATTATTTGCGCGAAGCGTGCAAAATTTTCTTAGGGACAAAACCGCTTGCAGTCTTGATAATAGGTTTTCGAGGGGTGTAAGCATGTCGGGTTGGATTGAAGTCATCGTGGGCTCTATGTATAGCGGTAAAACGGAAGAGCTCATTCGCCGAGTGAAACGCGCGCAATATGCAAAAATGAAAGTTCAGGTTTTTAAACCTGCGATCGATAATCGATACCACATTACTAACGTCAGTTCGCATGACCAAAATCAGTTCGATGCGACTCCATTAAAATCCATTACCGACGTGTGGGACTACTTAAATGACGACACAAAAGTTGTCGGTTTCGATGAAGGGCAATTTTTTACGAGTGAACTTGTGCAAGTTTGTCGTGATTTAGCGGCCCGCGGAGTGCGAGTTATCGTTGCCGGTTTAGACATGGATTGGAAAGCGCAACCGTTCGAACCGATCCCAACCTTGATGGCGATCGCGGAAGATGTCACAAAGCACAGAGCGATCTGCATGACGTGCGGTGAGCTCGCCAGTTACACGCAAAAAATTGGCGGGTCGTCCAAAGCGCAGGTCGAGGTTGGATCCCAGCAGTTCTACGAGGCGCGTTGTCGTCTGCATTTCAAGCCTATGGTCGAGGAAATCAAAGCTCATTTAAGTGAAAACTTAGACCTAAGCCTTACTTAAAATAAAAAATCTTTTAAGATGACCTAAGTACATTAAGATAAAAAGTGTCTCACCAATTTTTTATTTAAGACAGAGGGGTTTTTAATGAACAAACAGTTAATAGCTGCAATGACGAGCGTTGCAATGATTGCGTCTTCGTGTGTATCGACGCAAAAAACAGAAAGTCGCAACGTAGCCAGCGTGCAGACGAAACCCGAAGTAGTTGCAATCGTGACCGAGGGCTTTCAGCAGCAACAACGAGACGACGAACAACAGAAAATTTTGAAGGCAAAAGGCGGAAACGTAAATTTCGCCAGCGCGCCATTTATGCTGTCAAATCTGACCGATGCAGATTTAAAAAAATACTCGGCCGGTTACGATGTTAAAATCCGGCAGGGCCAAGTTATTACCGATAATGACATAGCTTTTCAGCAAAAGTTACGAGTCATTAAAAATGCTAATCAAACCTTAAGAATGGTTTACTTCATTTACGCCGATGACCAAAGTTCTTCTGTTTTAAATAGTGCGCTGATCGCGAAGGCGAACGAGCCCCAGTTTAAAGAAGCAATCTTACTAGTCGACTTTATTACGAACTACAAAAATTTAGATTTGTTCACCGCTTTATCAAGCGCAACGAATGGAAAAATTAAAACTTTCTTTTATAACTTTCCGAACAATCAGATATTTTCAGATGCCAACTATATCACTATGCCGTGCCCTAAAGATCCTGGTATCAAGGGTGATGAGTGTTACCAAGACAAGATGAATAAGATGACTCCGGGTGAAAAAGTCGGTGCAGATAAAACGGCATTTTCGAAGTTATTATTAACTGGTATCTACGGGAAAAGTGCGGTTGCACTTAAAGTTGCTTTGGGTTCAGGTGCTCAAATTAATCCGGCTGATTATAAAAACGTAAAATCTTCTCCTGAAATCGACGGTGAAGCGTTGCTAGACCTGGCCCAAACGGTCAGTGAAGCGTTCGTCCAAGGTAGCATCGTTGCCAAGATCAAGCTTTCGATCGCAATGGCAATGTACGGAGAAAAAATTAATCCTTTACTAAACGAACTTACGGGCCGTTTGCCTCTTCGTGATATGGCGAATAATGACTCTAAAGATGATAAAAAAGTTGCGCACGGAGCGGTTTGGGATCACTTAACTGATTACACGCATCACAAGCTTGTTCTTGCCGACGAAGAAGAATTCGTTATGGGTGGCCGTAACGTGGAAGATTCATACCACATGAAGCAGCATGAGGGTGGAAGTGCGAAGTACACTTTTATGGACACAGATTTTTGGGGTAAAACTGATCGTGGCGGAGCCGCCAGCATCAGAGCCGCATTTGATCGCCTAGCAGGATCACGAATGGTAGCTTCATTACAAAAAGTAAAATTAGATTTAGCTTTTGATTTCTTGGCTAATACCGGAGCAAAAGGTCAAATTGGAGCTTCACAAATGGCAGTAGGTCATTGCAGCAAAACGCAGCCAGACGACATTGCGGGTTGTATAATGCGCGAACTTAAAAATATGCCCGGCTACATTTCTGAAGATGCCCGAGTGTCAGAAGTTAGAAAAGACATGCAGAAGGGGTACGATGCATACAAAAGTTACACTCAGACTGCAGTTGCAGACTTCCCTGTCATTTCCGATAATGACATGAAACAAGCTAAGTTTTTCTACCTTGAAAACATGAATACCGATAAAGATGATAAACGTATTCAAGGTTCACGAATCGGTTCGGAAGATAAAAATAATAAAAACATTCAGGCCGTTTGGTATCGCGCTTTACAAAATGTTTGTAAAGTAAGTAAAGATACGAACACTGAAAAGCGTGTTATTTTTAATACTGCTTACTTATTAATGCCATCTGGATTAATTCACTCGATTGCCCAAATGATGAATAATGATTTTAGAGATTGTTCTAGAGTTACGATCACATTCATTACGAATTCGCCTTTCACCACGGATTTAGCGCCGATCAACGTCCTTGCACGATACCAATTAGGTGCTTTGTTTGATCACTATAAGCAGTTAATCCAAATCAAAACTGATTTCGAAAAAGCTGGATACGTTCCAGGAGCTGGCGAAGGCGCATCCGGCGGAAGCGTTAAATCTTTTACTTACCGTCAATTTTGGCCAAAACTTGAATACTACGAGTACGGACCTACAACGATTCAGCAAGCACAAGCTTTAGCGCAAAAGCCTCAATCACTTCACACGAAAACGACTTTAATCGGTGATGATTTAATCGTGGGTTCTGCAAATGCTGACGTTCGTTCTTACTTAATGGATACGAACAACGCGATGATGATCCGTAACGCAAAAGAATTAAACGAAAGATACATCGCTTTCGTAGATAATTTGATTCGAACTAAAACAGTTCATGATCGTTTAGCAGATTTTCAAGGTCAGTCTTTCGAAACTTTAAGTCAGCAAAATGCGATGTTCTTAGCCGCTGGAGCGGCTCGTTGGAAACAAGAAACGCGTTTGACTCCTGAGCGTTCTAAAATTCTGTTGAAGTACATCGACGATGCAGGTCGTAAGATTTACGATACGACGAAAGAACTTTTGGTTTACCGTGGAACTATTGGTGGCGTTGAGCAAACTGAAGGACCTCGCAACAACAGATACAACGGCGAACTTAACGATAAAGCGAACCGCATGGATGGATTGTTTAAAGTATTTTAATTGAGATATGAATTCTCATTAGTTCGTAGCGTGTAAATTTAGTTACTGAAAGATTGAGATTCCAAAGGCCGACTGTAAAGTCGGTCTTTTTTTTTGACTAAAGCTGAACTTGGCGCGACCAATTGCTTATGTCGGCTCGGGCTAGCTCGATTTGCTTTTGTTTTTTCTCTTTTTTATCTTTGATGGGTTCGGGCCAAGGTGGAATCAGGGCAAAATTAATATTTGTGGGTTGAAAATTGTCGGCACGAAAAGGATCAGTGATCGCCTCTAAAAGAGAACCCATCGCGGAAGTTCGGGGTGGCGGAGTAAAAACTTTATCTTGAAGTTTTTGTTCGATAAAATTCGCAACCAAAAGTCCAATGCACGTTGATTCGAAGTATCCCTCAACTCCGGTGATTTGCCCCGCGAAGAATAGCCATGGATCATTCTTGCTCGATAAATCTCGGTTAAGGCGCTTCGGCGCATTGATGTACATATTGCGATGAATACTACCCAGTTTCAAAAATTCTGCGTTTTCTAGCCCCGGGATCATTCTGAAAACGCGAGTTTGTTCGCCGTACGCCATGCGGGTTTGAAAGCCCACCATGTTATACGCCGTAGCTTCTTTATTATCTTGGCGAAGCTGAACCACGGCGAAAGGGTAGCGGCCGGTTTTGGGGTTGGTTAACCCCACTGGTTTCATCGGACCGAAGCGTGGGGTCTGAATTCCTCGCTCGACCATCGCTTCGATGGGCATGCAGCCTTCAAAAAAATTTGTGGTTTCGAAATGCGCGGGTTCAATTTTTCGCGCATTCTGAATTTCTTCGATGAATTTAAAGTATTCTTCCTTCGTGAAGGGACAGTTATAATAATCAGGAGTTCCTTTATCGTAGCGATCGGCTTTCCACGCAATCTCCGTGTTGATCGAATCGGTATCGATGATTGGAGCGATGGCGTCGAAGAAATAAAGAAATTCGTCACCGAAATGTTTTTGTAAATCGGCGGCCAGGGCTTCGTCGGTCAGCGGGCCGGTTGCAATCACCGTTGGACGTGCAACCTGATCAAGGGAAGTTACCAATTCTTTTTTTATCGTGATGTTTGGAGTTGCTTGCACGAGTTCGGTAACTTTACGTGCGAAAACTTCGCGGTCCATTCCAAGTGCTTGGCCGGCCGGAACCGCCGTTTCTTTTGCGACCCTTAGGACGAAGGAATTTAAAAGTTCGGCCTCCCATTTCAGCTGACCCGTTGCCGAAACTTCATTCAGACTGCCAAAAGAATTTGAGCACACCAGTTCGGCAAAATCCGTGGTTTTATGCGCCGGGGTTTGCTTAACGAAGCGCATTTCATAAAGATCGACCTGAAAACCCTTGTGGGCTAACTGAAGGGCACATTCGCTTCCCGCCAGACCCGCTCCCACGACCGAAATTCTTTTATTGTTCGCCATGGCCTTACTTAGACTTTGTGCTCGAAAAAAGCAAGTTTTTGTACTAAAACGGATTCGATGGCTGAAAAAGATTACCGAGTGAAATTTAAAACGAGCGCCGAAGTCTTGCATAAACTTCTGGAAGATAAAGCGGGCCCTGTTTCTGACCAGTACCTGCGTTGGAAACTTTGGCTTAGTTGGAAAGACATCGTTGGCGCGACGGTCGCAGAAAATGCCGAACCGGTTTCGTATCGTCACGGAGTCTTATGGTTGTGGGTACGCAATTCAGTGTGGATGCAACAGATGACCTTTATGCTCGAACCCATCAAAAATTCAGTTAATCAGAAATTCCGCGACGGCTTCGTCAGCGAAGTACGACTAACGCTGGATCGCAAAAACATTCCGCACGACAGCAACGTTGATTTCAAAAAGAACGTTAAGAAATTTATCCGTTAGTTTTCGGAAGACTTCATTAGCCTTCGTTAGGCTTAGCCTGAAAATCAATTTCAAAATTTATCTAAATCTATTTTAGCTTCCGAAAACCGGATCGATTTGCTTTGAATGAATAAAGTAGGGGTATCGGTCACCGGGCGGCGAATGCAAGTTTTTTTGGGGCGTGACCGGTACCCCCGCTTGCGACGCTAAGTAACCGTAATAACGTAGGATTCGTCGCAGTAACCTTTGGGATTACGCAGGTGTACGGTAGCTGATAATAAGAGGATTACTCCTCTACGGATGATTTTAAGATTTGTTTAACTTGTTGGTTTTTTTGGCCCGCGCCCAGGATGTTTTTGATTCGTTCGTGGATGGAACGATCGTTGATGAGTGCGCCCAGCGTGCCGTCGCCGCGGTCTACTTTATCGACAATCTTTTCAAATTTTGCCATCGAACGGTCTAAACCACCTTTTTTCAGAGTGGCATTTAAAGAGGATGAAACTTCCGAAAGGTGACCCGCGGCCATATCTAATTTTGTGATCAGACCGGGAATTTTGTTATTGGCGGTGAGTGATTGCATCAGTTTTTGAAAATCGCTGATCGCGTCGAATATTTTTTCGCTTTCGTTTCCGCGCTTAGATAAGATGGCCATGATGTCATTTCCATAGTCGGCCTTGAGTTCATCGTTATTTTGAATGGCCTCAGAAGCCGCAGTGCCCGGAGTGATATAAAGAAATTTGTCGCCCAGCGCTCCTTGAGTTCTAATTTCGATTCGACTGTCTTTTTTAATTTTCTTTTTGAATTCTGCGTCCACCCGAGTAACGACCTCGACCAGATTCTTAGTTTCATCAAAAACAATTCGATCAACGTTTCCTACCTTTAAGCCAGATAAGGAAACGACCGCGCCGACGTTCAATCCCTGAACCGAATCAAAATAGCTTCGAACTTCAAGCGCATCTTGAAAAAAAGACTTGTTCGATCCTAACATGAACACCGAGCTTAAAAGCACGACCAGACCGAAAACTAAAAACGCGCCGACTTTGGCTTGGGTCATAAAACATTTCCTTCGATAAATTGGTTTATCAGACTACTTGCATTACTTCGCAGTTGCTCGACCGTACCTTGTTCTTTAATCACTTTATCCTTAAGAAAAGCGAATTTATCACACACCGCAAAAGCCGTTGGCATGTCGTGCGTAACTAGAATGGAAGTTACGCCCTTCTTTTTAAGGTTCAAAATAAGTTCCTGAATTCTTTTGGTATTGTAGGGATCAAGTCCCGCCGTAGGCTCGTCATACAGTAAAATTGAGGGCTCTAGCATCATGGCTCGGGCTAATCCAACGCGCTTTTGCATGCCGCCTGAAAGTTCATTTGGAAATAAATATTCGGTTCCTGATAGCCCAAATTCCGCTAACTGAAATTTGATCTTTTCTTTAATTTCGGCCGATGAGTTTTTAGTATGTTCGCGAAGTGGGTAGGCTAAGTTTTGAAACACCGTCATGGAATCGAATAAAGCGCCCCCCTGGAAAGCATACGCCACTTTTTTTCGAACGTCGACCCACTGCGCTTCACTGAGCTTCGTAACCTCGGTATCTTCGATAAGAATAGAACCAGAGTCGGGCTTTTCAAGACCGATCAAGCTTCTAAGAATAACCGATTTACCGGCGCCCGAACCTCCGACTAATCCTAGGCATTCACCTTTTTTGACGTAAAAGGATACGTCGTCGTGAACCACTTTCGAGCCGAAACACTTTCTAAAATTCTTAACTTCGATCATAGCCATTTTTCGAGTATCCAAAAAATCTTCGCTAAAAAGAAATCGCCAATTAATATTAGAAGCGATGAAGTGACAACGGCTTTGCGCGTGGCCATTCCCACTTCTTGCGTCCCGTTCTTGACGGTAAGTCCGAAGTAGCAGGATGGAACCGCGATGAATAAAGCAAAGAAGAATGTCTTCCCGAAACCGGACATGTAATCTTTCAAAGTCGAAGTTTCTAAAACGCGGCGTAAGTAAAATTGGAAGTCGATGTTAAGCTCAACAGAACCAACTACCAGGCCGCCAATATTTCCGATAACGTTGGCCATTGCCGCCAGTAAAGGAAGAATAATTAAACAGGCTAAGATCCGCGGAATCACGATCTTCTTTATGGGCGAAGTTCCTAAAGCTCGAATCGCGTCAATTTGTTGCGTGACGACCATCGATCCAATTTCACTAGCCATTCCTGCACCCACTCGTGCGGCTAACATTAAACTTGTAAACATGGGACCTATTTCGCGCAAGATCGTTGAAGCCACTAGCCGGGGAACGTAAGGCTTTCCACCGAATTTTTCCAGCCCGAATCCAAATTGTAAAGCCATGACCGTTCCGATGGCGCCGGAAGTAACCAACACAAGCGGAAACGACTTCACTCCAACTTGATAAATTTGTTCGATCAGTAAATTTCCGTAAAAAGGTTTTTTGAAACCTTCTCGCAAACAGTCCCGCATCAGTAAACCAATGCCGCCGCAAAAGTAAAATTGATCTTCAACCCAGTCGACTAAAGGTTTAAAGGTCGTGGTGCTCATTCGAAACTGAAGCTTTCGTTAAAAGATTCATAAGCTTTTAAGTCCGCCGCTAAAGAAGTAGGACGTCCGGATAATGCACTCACGTATCCGCAGGCCTTTCTTTTGAATGAAATCGAACGAACGGCAATGGGTTGTCCGTCCAACTGTCCTTCGGTGAGATAAAGAAGAGCTGGCTTTCCTTGCAAGGTGATCGATTCTTGTTTCATAATTTTGGCTTCTTCAATCGATCCCGCAATCAATTGCTGAAGGCTCGTTAGCGTGCCAGAGAAATTTTCTGAACAATCCGAGACAATTGAAATCACGTTTCCGGTTTTTGAGTTTTTCCACGTGGGATAGACCGAAACGTTTAGTTTTACAAAGTTTACCTGCGGGTCTTTGTAATTTATTTGTTTTGAAAAGGTCGGTTCTTTTTCTTTTAAGATTGTAGAAACGCAAGAGACCATTAAAATAGGAAAAGCGATAGTGAAGATCGTAGCGGCAAGTTGTTTTTTCATGATGTGGTTTCAATTATGGCATACTTCTTCTGGTCGTCCAGTCTAGTTCGTAGACAATTTTTTGCGTCACTGTTTTGGCAGGACGAGCCAAAATAATTGGAGCATTTTTCCTAGTCTCGATTAAATTGCAGCTTAACCTACAAATTTTTATTTTTCTCTTGGCACCTGAAATGCTTTTTGAACTGTTTAGATGAAAAAAATATTTTATACGATGGCACTGGTTCTTGTATTTCAAGGCTCGGTACAAGCCTCTGAAATTAGCGGTAAAGTTTCACTTCAGGGTGAAACCTTTAATTTCGAACTGGCTGGACAAAAGAACTGGGATTACGACATCAAAAGAATTAAGGACAAGAATCAATCGAAGGTAGTGCTATATATTAAGTCAGTCGAAGCCGCCGCCATTGAACAAATAAAGAATACCGAAAATCCATTTGTTAGATCAATCCAAGTAAAACCTGGAATTGAAGGACAGACCCTGATTGAGTTTACATTAAAAGAAGGTGACGTTGAGACCTTCGATTATTTAACGGATCAACCCTCAAAATTAATTGTCGATTTTTATCAAGCCGACAAAGTTGATTCCGACGTTACTGTTCCTGAAAAACCTCTGAAGGCCGACGTAAAGCCCGTCGCGAAGAAGCCGAACACTACCGCGGCCCTGAAAACCAAAAAAGCCGACCGCAAGCCTGCGGATGTAGATATTTTACGAATTGATGAGCCCGGCGGGATTGAGACTTCAATTATTTCTAAGTCGGGCCTTTATGACGGGGGCGATGCAGAATTTTCCAGATTTTCAATGCGCGAAAATGAATATAAAGAGGAAGCAGTCATTCGCAGCCAAAGTAATTACTATTTAAAATTCCCCATTCTTGAGGCGGAATTTTCTTTTTGGAAAAAGATGAAGGAAACTCCACCGCTTTATGAATTTTCTTCTAAAAAAGATGACGAGAATAAGCAGGCGCGGTTACTAAAAACGCTTTTTGATAAAAAGAGATTCTTGGTCTTTTTGAAAACGGCAGATTGGTTTAAGTCAAAATATCCTCAATCAAAGTATTTAGAACAGGTCTCGTTCATGTCTGCCGATGCGCTGTCTGAACTGGGTAAAGAAGATAAAAGCGCTAACTATTACGAGCAAAGCCAGGCCGCTTACATGACGGCATTAAAACAATTTCCAGAATCAAGCCTAGCTGAGCGAACTTCATTAATGGTCGGGATGACGGCAATCGAAAAGGTCGATTACATGGCCGCAATCCGTTATTTAAGTACGCATGCCGATAATCCAAAATATCAAAACAAGATTTCCAAACAGTACGCTAACATTGGACTAGCCTACAGTTTTTCAAAATTAAACCGGCTTGATGACGCCTTAAAAACTTTAGAAAAAATTGAAAAAGAAAGCAAAGACCCGCTGGTTCTTGCCTCGGCAGCCGTTTACCGTGGCGATTTTTATTTTCAATCAAAGAAGTATAACGAAGCGATAAAGGCCTACGAGCAGGCAATGAAGAATCACGCCGTTGTTGCAAGCCTTTTTCCGAGCGCATTTTTCAATAAGATGGAAGCGCAATTTTGGACTAAAAACTATCGAGGCTCTCATCAAACGGCTTTGGATTTCACAAAAGCTTTTCCCGCACATGATTTCGCGCCTTATGCGTTAACCAGATTAGGTGAACTATTAGAAATTTTGGGCGCGGATCAGTCTAAATCTGTCGGGGCGTTTCTAGAAACCCATTTTAGATACGGTGATAACCCAAAGACAATTTTGGCGCGCCTACATCTTCTTAGCACCCGAATGAAATCGATGAAGTCTGATGAGTTGACCGAAACCCTGAAGAAAATGGATTCGCTTGCTGAAAAAAGCGAACTCGAAAACGTTGATCAGTTTAAAACCGCGATGTTAGCAGACGGTTTTGCCCGACGCGGTGACTATCCTCGCGCCATCGAAATTCTTTCGGCCTTTTTCCAACAAAACCCGACCCGCGCCGATTCTAAGCAAGTGACTCAACGAATTGTTCGCAACATAAATGATGATTTGAAAAGCCTTGCCGATAAAAAAGATTACAAAGGTTTATTGAAGACTTATAAAAATTATTCGGACAATTGGCTGAAGGGTCAAGGTCGTATAGATACCGATTTCCTTTTGGGTTTGGCTTATGAAAGCGCCGGCGCTTCAAGCGTTGCGGTTGATAAGTTTACTAAGACATTGCAGAGGATGAACCAGCTAAAGGGATCACCACAAGAAAAAGAAGTTCGGGTTAATGAATATCTACCTTCTTCTGACGAATTAAGCCTGAAAATATCGGCAAATCAATTTGAAAATAAAAATTTTCAAGAGGCTTACAAAACGTTAGAGCAGATCAAAAATCCTCTGCAGTTAAAAGAGGAAGACCAAATCCAAAGAATAATTTTGGCGTCGAATTTATACGAACAAAAAGGCGACACCGAAAGTTCAATCCGTTACCTTTCTGAACTTGCTCGTCTATGGAAAGGGTCTCCGGACCTTGCGTTGCCGGTTTTTGTGCGTTTGGCCGAAGTGCAAGCAAAGAATAATAGCGTTTCTGACGCCATCATTACTTACAAAAAGTGTGTTGAAACGGTATTAGGCCAAGAGAAACCTGACGAAAGCTTGTTGAAGAAAATTGACCGTCAGTATTTGGCGCTTTTAATCAAGCAAAGCCAGTCCGAGGAAGCAATATCGATGCTTTCGAAATTAATTCAGAAGTTTGATCCCCAAGAAAAAATGTCAGAAGAAAAATATCAACTTGGGTTGCTGCAATTTAAAAAAGGCGAGCTGAAAAAAGCTGACCAAACTTGGTCGACCATCTCAGAAAGCGAAAATGATATCTGGAAAAAGTTGGCTAAGGAAAAAATGCAACAGGCTAACTGGGACGAAAGTTATAAAAAACATATCAAGCGCATCCCTGCAATGTCTCAAATGGAAGGGCCTCAATGAATCAGCATGAATTCGGTTCAATCGTAGTTAAAAGTGCAAAATTAATTCTAATTTTGGAAGAATTAAGCCAAATCGATTTATCAAAAACCCCCAACATTTCGTTCGCCATCGTAGGGGAAACAGGTTGTGGAAAATCAACCATGGCAGAGTTCATTCAAAAATCTATTTATAAAAATAAAGATATTTTAATTCAAAAAAACGTAACCCAGGCTTCAGAGATCATGCAAATACCGGTGATTCTGACCGTCTCGACCCAGAATTGGATTCAACTTCGTAGCGAACTACAAACTGAACGATTAAAAGTCATAATGATGCCAACCTTGAAAGAACGCAAAGCTGACATCTTAGCACTTGCAGATTTTTTCTTACAGGTTTTAAGCCTAATGAACGGAAGGCCGCAGCTGAAATTAACCGAAAAGGCTGCGGAAATGATCCTTCAGTACAACTGGCCAGGACAATTTCATGAATTCGAAGCAATCTTAGAGTCAGCATATGAAACTTGTCTGCAGACTTCCACTCAGCTTTTGCTTGAACCACAACACTTAAATATAAACAAGCTGCCGCAGACGTTGGACGTAAATGTGGGAATGAAGTTAGAAGAGATTGAACGAAATTTTATTTTGCAGACTCTTTATTTTGTTCATCAGAATCGTACTAAGGCGGCCGAGATTCTTGGAATTTCAATTCGAACCTTAAGAAATAAGATTAACCAATACCGACAAGAAGGTTATTTATGAGTAATCTGTTTGATAAGACAACCGACGCGCTTGCGACCTCGATTCAAATGCGGCAGATACGTCACAACATTACTTCGGCGAATATCGCAAATGCCGAAACTCCTGGTTACCACGCGAAAAAAGTCGAATTTGAAGACGCATTGGCACGGGCCTTAGACTTAGACGGCAACAATAAGTTATCCACTTCGAACGGTGATCACTTTGCCGTGGGTGGAAAATCAGAGGTAACCGCCGGAATTTATGAAAATCCTGATGGCGAAATAAGTAATGACGGAAACTCGGTCGATCTGGAAAAAGAAATGTCGGCCTTGACCGAGAATTCGATTTTATACAAAACCGCGTTGCAGCTGATAAATAAAAAAATGGCGTCATTACGTTACGCGATCAGTGAATCAAGATAGGAGATTAGATCATGGGTGATTTTTTATCTGGGTTTAGAATTAGCGGTAGTGGAATGGCGGCGCAACGGGCCCGGCAAAACACTATTTCTTCAAACATCGCAAACATTAATACAACGAGGACCCCAGAGGGTGGTCCGTACCGACGTAAAGATGTGGTTTTTACGGCGATGCCCGACGGAAAAGATTTTGGCGATATCGTCGGGGTCAATGACCCGCGTGGAGACTACAGTCGCGTGCAGGTTACGGATGTAGTCTATGATAAAAAAGCTCCTATTCCGAAACATGATCCGACTCATCCTGATGCAGATGCCGACGGAAATGTATACTATCCCAATATCAATTTGATGGAAGAGATGACCAATATGATTCAAGCTTCCAGAGGCTACGAGGCCAACGTACAGGCGATTCAGGCAACTAAAGATATGGCTTTAAGTGCCCTTGAAATTGGTAGATAATAATAAATAAGGCACTGGCCGACGCAGCTTAAGCGGCTACGATTAGGCGGCCCCGCGACTTCACAAGGAGTATAGACCATGGATGGTTTTACAATTTCAAATGCCAATCGATTTTTAGAATCGGCAAATATAGATAATAAATCTGTGAAGATCGAATCCACTTCTAAGGAAGCCGGGCCATCGTTTGCCGACACTTTAAAAGAGGCCGTTGGAAATGTGAATGAATTAGCACTGACTGCCGATCGAAAAGCACAAGAACTTTCTACCGGCAAATCGGACGACATCGCGGGCGTCATGCTGGCGGTTGAAAAGGCCGACATCGCATTACGCGCGATGGTTCAGGTCCGTAATAAGATCATCGATGCTTACCAAGAAATTATGAAGATGCAGGTATAATGATGGAAAAAATTTTTGGTGGTATCATTGGTCAATTCAAAGAGTTTTATAAATCGTTGGGCCCAACCAAACGTTCGGCTTTGCTGGTTTCGATATTTATCGGTTTTATGACCTTGGGTTCTATCGTGTTCATGGCGTCTGGAAAAGATTACGCCGTATTGTTAACCAACGTTCCGAACGATCAATTAACGACGATTATCGAAAAATTGAACGCTAAAAATGTTCCTTACCAGTTAACCGAAAACAGTAAAACGATCTTAGTCCCGAAAGACTTTTTGCACGCTACGCAAATGCAATTGATGGCCGAAATCGGTTCGGCCCGCGTGGGCAGCATCGGTCTTGAACTATTTGATAAGCAAGATTTTGGAATTAACTCGTACGCTCAAAAAATTAATTATCAGCGTGCCTTGCAGGGCGAACTAATGCGGGCCATTAATACTTTAACTTCCGTTAAGCAATCCAAAGTCATTTTAGCTTTACCGGCTAAAAAAACGATTATGGAAGAATCGTCACCACCTTCGGCTTCGGTCGTCGTCGAGCTTCATCCGGGCAAAGAACTTTCGCCAGATCAAGTGCGCGGAATTCGCTACTTGGTAACCAATGCGGTAGAAGGCATGGACGTGGAACATGTCAGCGTCATCGACGAACACGGAAAAATGCTTTCGCGAGCGGGCGATGCCGCTAGCGGTGCTTCAAACGACATGATGGAGTTAAAACGAAAAGTTGAAAAAGATTTAGAAGGTCGAATCGAATCTATCCTGTCTAAAGTCGTGGGCGCTGGCAAAATCGTTGCGCGAGTAGATGCCAGCATCAATCAAAAGATGGTTACTTCGGTCGAAGAAACGGTCGATGCTGAAAAAACGGCGATTCGCTCTCAAACTAATCAGGAAGAATCGTTAGACGGCGCACGTACAAGTCCCACGGGGGTTCCAGGATCGCGCTCGAATATTCCTGGGGCCGAAGACAACACCGGCGGCCAAGCTGGTTTTAAGCAAGACGTCAAAAAAGAATTGAAGACGATTAATTTCGAAGTTCCTAAGACGGTAAAAAATATCAGAGAAGCTGCAGGCGGAGTCGAAAAGATTAGCGTTGCGGTATTGATTGACGGAGTTTCGACCACAACCACCAATAAAGATGGCGTTGCCGAGACCAAGTGGGCACCAAGAACGGTTGAAGAAATTGCGAAATATGAATCATTAGTGAAGAACGCGATTGGTTTTGTCGCAACCCGCGGTGACAAAGTAAATATCGAATCGATTCAATTTCAGCCAGAAGATTTTGGTGAAAGTGAAAAAATCCTGACGACCTTAGAAAAAAAGAAGTTGGTACAGTCGCTGTTGAAATGGGGACTATTAGGATTTTCTTTGATGCTGTTTTTCTTCATGGTGGTACGTCCGTTCATGCAGTGGATTACCGATTCGTTTTCAGATTCGGTAGAGGAAATGTTACCGCGTACGATCGAAGAACTTGAAGAATTGAACTCGGTCGATAATTCGCTTCCGGGCATGGGAGTCATGTTGCCGATTATGCAAGAATCGGTTGATCCTGAAAAAGCTGAAAGTGAATTGTTAAAAGATCGTATTATGAATTTGATGGCTAAAGATGAAGAAAAAGCAACCAGTGCCATCGGCATGTGGGTTGCCCGAAAGGAATAGTTGATGCGAGTAAGTAAGTACGAAAATATTGATTACGACGCATTACGCGGCATCGATAAGGCCGCCATTCTTATCAATTATCTTGGTAAAGAGGCGATCAAAGTTGTTTTCAAAAAAATGGATGATGGCGACATTCGTAAGGTTCTTCATTTGATGTCGAAATTCAAAGTCGTTCCGATTCACATCACCAAGCGAGTTCTAGAAGAGTACTACGAAATGGTAAGTGAATCTGAAGACTTCATCTTTTCTGAAGATATCTCAAGTAAGGAAACGATCGTTGACGCCTTGGGCGAAGAGCGTGCCCGCGGAATCTTGGGTGGCCTTAATATGAACGCCGGTTCTGGAGTGCGTTCTTTAGAATCATTAGAAATGGTTGATGCAAAATCACTTTCGACCTTTTTAGTAAACGAACATCCGCAAACCGTTGCGGTCATTTTAGTTCACCTTGAGCCAGAGAAAAAAGGCGAAGTGTTAAGGCGTTTACCAGAGACCTTGCAGGCCGAAGTCGTACTGCGTATGGCGAATCTTGAAAACGTTGATCCCGAACTGATTGCCGAAATCGATAAAGTTCTGAAAAACCAATTGTCGGCGACCTCAACCGTCGAGCAAGCTGCTTTGGGTGGCGTACAACCCGTAGCCGAAATGCTGAACGTCATGGACAAGAATACCGAGCAATCAATCATGTCACGGTTGGAAGAGAAAGATCCGTTGCTTGCCGAAGAGATTCGTAAACTGATGTTCGTGTTTGAAGACATCGGTAAGATTGACGATCGCGGTATTCAGTTACTTCTTAAAGAATGCCCTAATGACAAGTTATTGTTGGCCCTTAAAACGGCTAATGATGAGATCAGAAATAAGATCTTCAAAAATATTTCGGCTCGTGCTGCGGAAATGTTGCGTGAAGATTTAGCTAATATGGGTCCTTCACGGTTGTCGGATGTTGAAAGTGCTCAGCAAGAAATTGTTAACGTAGCTCGACGACTTGAAGGTGAAGGAAAAATTATGATAGCGCGTGGTGGTTCAGAAGATGCGATGGTCTAATATTGTTAAAAAAGATAGTACTTCAGATGTTCAATCGGACGTTTCCGTATTGGAATACGCCCCTAAACATTTCGAGTTAGGCACGCCGAAATCTGCAATCGATTATTTGCGCGAAAAGGCCCACGGTTCAGATTTCGTTATGAGTGACGTGGTTCGAAAGACTACGGGCATTGAAGAAATTGAAAAGCAAACTGAAGAGCAAAAGATAGAGCAAAAAGTTTTAGATAAGTTAACGACGGTCCAGAAAGAAGCTTACCAACAAGCGTACAACCTGGGACTTGAGCAGGGTGAACAAAAGGCGTACGAAGAGCACAAGCATGAACTCGAAATGCAAATTAAAAGCTTTTTATTACTAAGCGATAACTTAAACTTAATTAAGCAAGAGATGATTCACCAGAATGAAGCTCACATGGTCCGATTGGTTTTTGACATCGCTTGCCGCATCGCCTTTGATCATATTGAAGAAAACAATGAAGCGGTTGTTGAAGTCATCAAGAAGGCGATTGAAACCGCGCAGGCCGAAGAAAACATTACAATTTTACTTTCCCCAACGCAAATCGAGCTGATTGAAAAATTAAAACTAGAAAACACGAAAGAAACAGAATTTCTAAAGAAAGTTAAATTAGAAGCCTCTGACGAAGTTTCGATCGGAAGTTGTATCGTTGAAACTAATTACGGTGTTGTCGATGCCAGTGTGGAACAAAGAGTGATCAAGCTGTGGTCCGAACTTAAACAGTCTATTCCAAAGGTGAAATCACCGATAGAGCCCTCGTGATAATTGATTTTGAAAAGTATCATAATATTTTAAACAGTGCGCACTTGACCATTGATAGCGGTAAAGTGACCGAAGTCACCGGCCTTATAATAAAAGGCTATATTCCAAGCGTAAGCGTAGGTAGTGTTTGCGAAATTCAGACATCAATATCGAAGACTCCTATCTTGGCAGAAGTTGTGGGCTTTAAAGATCGGCAAGTTCTAATGATGAGCCTTTCACATATGCGTGGCATATCGATGGGATCAAAAATCACTTTAGCGAAGTCGGTAGCGACCGTAAAAGTCAGCGAAGAATTATTGGGACGAGTCGTTGATGGTTTAGGCCAACCACTTGATGAATTAGCCGACATCGAAGTTGCAAAAGAAGTTTCTTTATACGGAGAAGTGGTGAATCCGCTTCACCGTGTTCCCATTCGTGAAGCCCTTGATGTCGGGGTACGCGCCATTAATGCGACGTTAACGACCGGCCGCGGTCAGCGGGTTGCTATCCTTGCCGGCTCTGGAGTCGGTAAGTCAGTTCTAATGGGGATGATGGCGCAACAAACCGAAGCAGACGTGAACGTTATCGCATTGATCGGCGAACGTGGTCGTGAAGTTCGCGAGTTTATAGAAAATGAATTAGGTCCAGAAGGAATGAAAAAAACCGTCGTCGTCTGCGTGACCAGTGATCAAAGTCCACTGCTGCGTATGCGGGGTGCCTTCGTAGCGACCTCGATTGCCGAATATTTTGCGGCTTCAGGCAAAAAAGTTTTACTCGTCATGGATTCAATTACCCGATTTGCGATGGCAATGCGAGAAATTGGTCTCAGCATCGGCGAGCCACCCACGGCTAAAGGTTACACTCCTTCGGTATTTTCGACGCTTCCGAAATTATTAGAGCGTGCGGGGAACTTTGAAAACGGCGGTTCGATCACGGGCTTCTACACAACGTTGGTTGAAAGTGATGACATGAATGATCCAATCGGGGATGCGGTCCGTTCGATCGTTGATGGGCATATCGTGTTAAGTCGGCAATTAGCGCAAAAGGGACATTTTCCTGCCATCGACATTTTGCAAAGTTCAAGTCGCGTAATGAAAGCCGTAACGTCATCAGAGCATTCTCGCATGGCGCAGAAAATGCGAGAAACGATTGCGACGTATAGAGATGCAGAAGATTTGATAAATATTGGCGCCTATAAAAACGGGGCCAATCCTAAAATCGATAAAGCCATCAAAATCATTGATAATATAAACGAATTTCTAAAACAAAAAACGGAAGATAAATCGACGTTGATGCAATGTTTGAAATTAATGAACCAAATTACCGCCGGCGCGTAAAGGTTTAGATCATGAAATTTAAATTTTCCCTCGAAAAAGTACTTCGTCATCGTCATATTAAAGTCGATCTTGCCCAAAGAGATTTCATTGAAGCCCAAAATAGATTAAATGACGAGGGTGCGGTTCTTGAAAATATGCATCAACTCAAAAACGATTCATTAACCCAGCGAGCAGAGCTAGTGCGGTCTAGCCAGGCTTGGACTCTGGCCGTTGATCAGATTAATCAATTCCTACTAGGCCAAGACTTACGAATAAAAAACCAGAACCAACGTCTGCCCGAATTCGAAAAATTAGTCGAGGAGAAGCGTGAAATTTTGCGGAAAGCCAGTATAGACGCTAAGATAATAGAGAAGCTCAAAGAAAAAAAGTTCGAAGATTTCAAGCTTGAACAGAATCGAAAAGAGCAAAGCGAAATGGACGAACTAACAGTTCTAAGATTTTCACGGAATGAAAATCTGATTAAAGGAAGTCATGAAGACGGGATATGATCAATTTTTTAAAAAAGCAAAAGAAACTTCAAAGGTAAAAACCTCTGTTGACGTTAAAAAATTGCAAATGAATAAACCTGCCGCTAAGAAGAAATCGAAATTTCCCATTGGGCGTTTCTTTGTTTTCGTTATGATCGCGTTTTTTGGATTATTCATTTTTGACCACAGTGACGACATTGAGGCGCAGCTAAAAAAAGTAGAAATCGGAATGGCTTTTGCGGAGGCGGAAGAAAAACCGGCTCATGTAGACAACGCTCACGTTGCTGATGCAAAAAAAGAGGAAAAGCCCGTAACTGCAGAAGTAAAACCAGACGAAGCTGATTATTTATTTAAACTATCTGACCGAAAGAAGCAACTTGATGCGCGCGAGGAAGAACTGAATAAGTACGCCGCGGAAATTTCCAAGCAAAAAGAAGAAATCGAATCGAAGTTAAAAAAGCTTGAAGAAACCAGAACAAAAATTTCAACGGCGCTTGAAGACAAAATCAAGGCCGATGATTCTAAGGTTGATACCTTGGTTCAAATGTACACCAATATGAAACCTCAGCAAGCGGCTAAGGTTTTTGAAAATTTAGATGAAGATTTGGTTATTGAAATATTAAGTCGCATGAAAAAGAAAAGTGCGGCCGACATTTTGAATTTAGTGAAGGCAGAAAAAGCACAAGTTTTGACTGAACGTTATGCAGGATACCGAGTCCCCGCAAGCAAGTAAGGAAAGGCTTTAGTTACGAAACCGCGCACCAAGGAGGAAAGTGCCCAGTCAATTAATCGGTGTCAGCCCCCCACTAGTGGGAAAGGCTCAAGATTCGAAAGTCGATCTTAAAAAAGACTTTAATGATGCTTCACCTAGGGAATACAAGAATGATTTCGAGAAAACCCTGAAGGAAAAGTTAGCGCTGAAAGAAAAAGCGAAGGACAACGAAAAAGAAAAAGTTGCCTCAGCCGAATCTTTACCGCCGAAAGAAGCTCGCTTAAAGAAAGACGGCGACAAAGAGTCGAAAGTCGAAGAAAAAGAAGAGAAGTCATCTGGGGGAACCAAAAAGAAGATGACCGATCAAGTTGACGATCAGATGATTTCAAAATTCATGGCCTCAAACGAGAGTGAAGTTGAAATTCCAGAGTCTAAGACAGACCTGGCCGAGATCAAAGAAAGTCAGCCCAATCAAAATCAAGTTGCGTTAGCGGTTGCTAGCGGGCCGTTAGATATAATGTCGTTAGAAGCCGTGGCGTCAGCCTCAGAGACATCGGCAGTAGCGCCTATGGAAGTCGCGCTTTCACCGGAAGAATTTGAAATTCCGGCGAATAGTTTACCGACGGAACTTGCGGATAAGATTAAAGCTCTTCAAGCGCAGCCGACCGTGGTTGCGAATGAACAAGGGCAAGTCTTAGAAGAATCCGTCGTGGGGAACGAAGCGAAAGTGACTGACGTGCAGAATGCTGCGGTCGCCACGACAACCGGATCCTTAGTCTTCCAACCTGATGAGTTGATCCAAAAGATCAAGGCATTAGAGGCCGCTCCTGCGGACCAAACGGAATCAACTGCCCCATCTGCAACGGTCGATTTACCGAAGCTCAGCGCATTGTTTTCGCCATTGGAAGCCGCTCCGCAAATAGAGGCGCAACCGATTGCGACGTTGCCTGTTTTAGCGCCGCAAGCTTTGACCGTTGATCAAGAACTAGCTGCGATCGTTGGCTTTCAATCTGAAAGCAAAACCGAACCAGCAAAAGTTTTTGAAGGCGAAAAAGTGGGCGAGACGCAAAAGTCGCAGGACTTTCAGAAGTCAGTTTATGATCAGTTGCAAAAAATGGATTCGCGTCAACCGACGGCGGCTTTGCAATCGAACATGGCGGGTTCTGAAAAAGATCCATCGCAACAACATGAGGAACTGCCGCAGAAAAGTTTAAAATCCGATACCCTTATGGGTACCGAACTTCAGCATGCGGGACAGTCTCACGGTGAATTCAAATCTCAGTTGGCCGCGGCACCCGTGGCTTCCGGATCTGAATTACAGCGGGCGCAACTACTAGAACAGAATCACGAAAAGAATATTCAAGAAGTCATGAATCAAGCGCAATACCTAATTAAAAAAGGTGGAGGCGAAATGAAAGTCACCATGAGTCCCGATGGACTTGCGGAAGTTCAGATGAAGGTGATGCTTCAGGATGGCAAAGTGAATATTGAAATGAGTACGCAGGATAAAACCGTAAAAAAGTTAATCGAAGAAAGTTTAACTGATCTGAGGT
>CAXSEH010000016.1:12692-26643 GCA_964236345.1 uncultured Bdellovibrionales bacterium | reverse complement strand
TTTTGGGATAAACGCCCGACCCGCAGGTGGCCAAATGAAACTGATTTTAATTGATGCGCCGTAGATGCGTATGGATCGAAAAGAAATAAATGCGTCAGGTTGATTAGTTACCCTCGGCACTGGCTGAAGGAACTTCCGCGATGATCGATAAATTCACGGACTTTCTCACCCCACGTGCATCTTCAACGATGACGCTTGCGGGGCCCGGCCGATTGGGCGAATAGTAAGTTGCCACATTATCTTTATAACGAATGAAGCCCGCCGAAGTTTTAAAAACATAAGGTGGAGTGCCGCCCTTGACGGTGAACTCTTGCTGATCTTCCGCTTTTACTTCAGTCAGCGAAGGCTCAAGAATCATTTCTTCAACTTTGATCGGTAGATTATTTTTCTTCACGAAAAGCGGCTTCGCGACCGGAGCCTTCGTGGGAACCCCTTGGGCGGTGGGGCTCTGAGCAAAGCCGTTTTGTGAAATCGAAAGTGCGCTCAACGTTACGACTATCGAAAACAATTTTGAGATCTTTTTGCTGTTTACCATACCCGGTAAGTTGCAAAACAGGCTCCAAGCGCAAACTTACCTTCGCCGCAAACCCAACGTCCATAAGCCCCAATTCTTCATTTTACGCCTCGAAATCGAACGTCAAACCTTTTGATTTTGCCAACGTCGTAGACGGAGTCGCAAGCTTTCTTTTCGGGTCTCAGGCGGCTTGAGGGGGCGCGGGTAGTTTGGGCGTGTGTGATTTGGCCTGTGAGGTTTGGGGTGGCTTTTACCGCGTGACCTTTGGCGCCGCGACGCTTCTTCGCTGAAGTTTTTGGAGCAAGAGTTTTGCATAGACCAATTAAATTCAACCTCCACCGGGCTTCTCATCACCCGACTTCGCGTAGATGTCTGCTTTGGAATTTACTTTTCTGTTCGCCTTGTGAGTACGCTTTTTATTTGTTCTGCGTAGTAAATTAAAAGCTTCTAGTTTATTGATAACTTGATACTTCATTGCGTTTCTAAATTGGCAGCCCCAAGTAATAATTTTTGTATACGGACGAAGGGTGAAAATTTGATTTAAAAAAGGACGCGCGCTTCGAATTCTAGTCGCTAGTATTGAAGTCAAAGCACGGATGAACTGAACATAACTTTCCCGCGATTTGATTTGTATCAATAAATGAATGTGATTCCAGTTAACCGCGAAGTCAAAAACCTTTATATGGAATCTTTGGGCTTGCTCTTTGATTAATTTCGTCAGTCGCGCATTGGACGGATTAAATACTTCACGATGTGAAGATTTTAAAATTAAATGAAGAGGTTGCTTAATCGAAAGGGGTCTCTTTGATTTTCTTTTATTCTCAAGCAGGCTTCCCCCAAATTCCTTCTTATAATTTTTAACAAATGCAAACGATGTCTGTCTCACGCATTCCGCCTTTCTTTCATCAAGTCAATTTACGATTCTTATAACATGACTTTTTTCACATCTTTCCCAGGCCGCTGACTAGGTGCCGTAGAATTAATACGTAAAGCGCGTAGTGCCTTCGCCCCTTTATTAAATTGGGAAAAACTATTGTTTTCGGAATAAAATCCCAATCTCGCGAACAATGCGAAACTAGGACGTCAAAAAAGTCGTCAAGAGTAAAATGACTCTTTTAGATGAAATTTTTATTTTATTAAGTTGGACGTAATTCATCGCGAAGAAACTTCCAAGCGCGAAACGTTGCCGGCCGAACTCTCCAGCAGTGCGAAACAAAGCCGCGTCCGCACTAGGCGCGCGAATTCCCGTCCCATCCCGGTGCGAATTCCCCGTGCGAACTCCGCGGAATTTTATTTCAGTTGTTCTTTGCGGATGAGCGAGACGGATTCCTCTTGGTTATCGAAGACGATGATGGCTTTTCCTGACAGAAGTTGTTTTTTGATTTGTTCGTGTTTTTGTTCGAGTGAGTATTCTTGTTGGCCGTAATCGGTGCCTTCGCGCAGAATAAATTCGTTGATCAAGCCCTCGAGGGCCTCTTCGGAAATCTTTTCATGAGGGATCACGACGTAATCGGTGGTCAATTTGTTTTCCATGCGTCTAGCCTCCCATAAAGCCCGGGATTTGGGTATTTTCTAGTGGTGGAGTGGGGTTCTCAGCGTCAAAACCCTTGTCAAGTTCGACCCTTTTCGCTAAACCTAAGCCTCACGTTCGAATTAACGACCATACCTAAAGAGGATTGCTTCCATGAAATCAATTACCGAATTTCAAATGCCCACATTACAAAAATTTTCAACCGCTAAGGCCGCGCTGGTTTCTGCCGGTAAAACGGAAGAAGAAATGACCGCATCTTTAGGTGAGTCGTTTAAATTAGAAGGCGAAAAACTAAAATACATCACGGCCGCTGCAGAATTAGCTGCGGGCAAAACAAACGTGCGCCGCGTGATCGTGACTAGCTTTGCCGAAGGTGAAACTGCTCCCGCTAAATATCAAAAAGTCGAAGAAACGCATTACCTTGTTGAAACCTTAGAGCCCGTAAAAGCGGCAGCTCCAGTGGCGCCGACGAAGGGTGGTCGTGGAGCGCCGGGTGGTCCACGTAAAGGTGGCGGCGGAGGCGATCGGCCGAAGTCATCGCCTTGGGGAATGTCACCTGAAGAGGCAGCTGCTAAAAAGAAAGCTTCACAGGAAGCCGCTAAGCGCTCGTAGACTTGTCGAACTGATCGAAATTCAAATCTAAAAAAAAGCCCCGCTCTTATCTGAGCGGGGCTTTTTTTTTCAGTCAACCTTCGGGTCCAAGAGCACACCGCTAAAGAATCATTTTATCTTTTTTTTGGCCGGGATTAACCGGGTCGCCCGCGGGTGGCTCGGGCGGCGGGACACGGCCCGTGGGCTCAGGTCGTGTTGCGGGATCCTTAGGATCATCGATGTCCTCTGTAGGAGGAACAACCGGATCTTTTTCACGAGGGGGAGATTTGCGATCGTTTGACATAAAGATTTGTTAAGCAATTTGGACTCCAACCTGATAAACCCCTTGCGAGAGGTCATGAAACTTTTCGGGCATTTTTGTACAGATTCAGATTTTGCACCCCGATTGACAAGTTGACCGGTTTTTCTCTAGTCTTATTTCATGAGTTTGCAAACGCGTTCGTTTATACTTTATGCTTCTTGGACGATCGCATTGGCGGCCATGATGGTGAGCCTTATTTTTAGCGAAATATTAAAATTCCCGCCGTGCACGCTTTGTTGGTACCAACGGGTTTTTATGTACCCGATCGTTTTTATTTTACCGGTCGGCATTTTATTAAAAGACCGAAACATTTCGAAGTACGTTTTAATTTTAAGCGGCGTGGGGGTCATCATTGCGGGTTACCACTCACTTATTTACCATGGCATCATTCCGGAAGCCATTAAGGTTTGCACCGCCGAACTAAGTTGCAAAACCAAACAGTTTGAGCTTTTTAATTTTTTAAGTATTCCGGTCATGTCTTTTTTAAGCTTTGCCGCGCTGTTTGGCCTTAATTCCGTTGGAGTAAATCATGTCGAAAGAAGTTAGAAATTTAGCCCTGATATTTGGTGGCGTTGTGGTGGCCGGTTTTTTACTTTACGCGTTTTATTTAAACGCCCAACCAAAGTACGTGACTGAAGAATCTGTAGCTTCCGTACCCAGTATGCCGATGGTCGGTAACTTAGCGGCTAGTCATAGTTTCTCGACGGGACCGCTCGACGCAAAGGTAACTGTCGTGGAATTTTTCGATCCCGAATGTGAAGCGTGCGCCGCGGTGGCTCCGCAAATCGCGAAAGAGATGAAGCACTACGAAGGGAAAGTTCGCTGGGTTTTTCGGTACATGGCCTTCCATCATAATTCAAAAAGCGCGATAAAAGTTCTTGAGGCCGCCCGCCAACAGAATCTGTTTTTAGAAACGCAGCACGCGTTGTTTGAGAGCCAATCAATCTGGGGCGAAAAACAAACTTCGACCGAGGCTGATATTTTAAACGTCGTTAAAGGTATTAAGGGCATCGATCAAGCGCAGTTGAAAAAAGATTTAGCGCAATCAAAGGCGGAAGAGCTGATCGCCAAAGATGCCGATGAAGGAAAGCAAGCCGGAGTTCACGGAACGCCAACATTTTTTGTGAACGGGGTCATCCTCGACGCGCTTAATTTAGATGAGCTCATCGCGCGGATCGATGCCGGTTTAAAATAAAGGAAACGAGATGAGAAAAATCTTAATCTGCGGCACGCTGCTGATCGTATTTTCTGGCTGTCCGAAAAAAGAAGAGCCGGCTGCTTTAACAACGGTGACGCCCGCAACGCCGACGTCATTAAGTCCGGCAAACTCGAATACAGGTTCGAAATGTGATAAAGCCTTAGGAGCTATTCCTACTTATGAAAAAGACGACACCATGTTCGAGCAGTTGCATGATTTTTATAAAGAGTATGACTCGTGTATGGATGCCGGAATTGCGGAAGGGATCGAAGCGCTGACCGTTCAAGTTTTAAGCCAGAACTGGGATTCGCTGTCATCGTTCGCAACCCTTTCGAAGAAAGATCCGGGTTTCAAAACTTTTATTTTGCGTAATATCGATTCGCTGGTAACGGGGTTAAATGCGGATGTTAAAAATATCGTTAAACTTGCGAAAAGCAAATGCCCCGCAAACGAAAAAGAACTTTGCGCCGAAATTCAGACGGCCGCCGAAAAGGCTTTGCAATCTGAAAAAGACGATGTGTCTTCTGGAAACTAATAAAAGTTTTTTTTCGAAATCTAAAGTGACACTGCTTCTTGTTTTAGTTTGCGCGCTTTTATTTTGGCTTTTTAAGACGCCAGAAAAAAAACCGGTCGATATCGAACCCGACGCGATGACGGATGAAGCCGCGAAGCAGGAACCAGCACCCGCATCTTCAGACGTGTCGCCCGCAAAACCCCCTACGGTTGCGGAGCCAAGCGTAGCGTCGGGAACTGCACCTGCGCATGCGCTGACTGCCGATGAGCTTGATAAAGTAATGCAGCTCAGAAGCCAAGTAAAAATGGCGCTAGCCTCGGGCTACACATCGATGATTTCGTTTCGTGCCGAGTATAATCGCTATTCGACTGATTTTCGCTCGATCGGTTTTGGCCCCTTGGGCGGTTCGATTTCATACAAGATCGGCTTTTTAGCTCCTTACATTCCGGCCGGCGAAGAGCCCACGGTGGTCTCAGAAAACTCCAACAATATGACGAGTGATTTTATCGAAGGCCAGAAATACGACCCGGTCAGCGAAAAAATTAATTTGGCCGATTTTGCGCGGCACTGCGAACGCGGCTGCACCGCAAATGATTCCGAGTTCGAACTGATTGCGGTCTTACCCATCCCGAACTCGGCCAATGCGGACGTCTGGCTTATCAATGAAAAAAAAGAAATAAAGCAGGTCATCGACGGCCTACGCTAACCACCGTCTTCGATAGCGGGAATTTTTCCACTCGACCTCGATTTGGGTTGGCAATCAGAAGTGGATCTGATTGAATTTTTAAATGATCGTGACTTCGCAGTTTTCTTCTTACTCGAAACCCGAAACGGAGCAAGCTTACCCATAATGGAAACAAACGAAGACCCAATCGCTTCATTGCTGACGCCGCCTACACGGCCCTCGATTCATTTGCCGCCGCACACCTTGCCGATATGGTTCGTCGGCCTATTTGCTTTAGGTTACGTCATGAAGCAAGCGGCGGGCTTATTCATTTGGATTCTTTGCGCGATGTTCCTGTTTGCTTTATTAGATCCTTGGTTTGAATACCTTAAATCGAAGGGTCTGTCGGCAGCCATGGCCTCGTTTTTATTAGTTTCTGGAGCAACCATACTAGCGATGCTGTCGCTTTACCTTTTTATTTATTTCTCGACGGATGTCATTTCGGAACTTGAAGAGTCTAAAAAAATGTTGATCGAGCAATACCAAATCTTGCAGACCTGGTTTACCGGAATCTTCGACGGGTTCGCCGGTATGGGGATCCGGGCGCAAGCGAAAGATTTACTCACGGGTAAGATCATTCCGAAGGTCGAGGTCGTTCAAAATTCACCGCTGAGCGGCGCGGTCGGTACGTCCATCGTTACCGGGGTCGGAAGCATCGTCGCGATCGTTACGTATTTTTGTTTGTGCCCGATTCTGACTTTATTCATGATGAACGAAAAAGAAAAATTGGCTCGAACAATTTCGCAAACTTTTGTTATTCCCGAGAAAGCTTCTCAGGCCTGGTTTGAAATCGTTGTCGTCATACGGGGATTTTTTTTAGGAAATCTAGTTTTATTCTTAGTTACGATTCCGCTGTTTGCCCTGACTTTTAAATCTTTTAATATGTCGTCCGTTTTGACTTTGTGTGTGCTGGCAAGTTTGATGAACGTGATTCCGTTCGTCGGAGCCGTGCTGACCGGGGTGCTGCCCGCCTTAGCCCTGCTGTCGCAGACTGAAAATGTAACGGCCTCAATATGGCTTTACGTGATTTGCGCTTTCATCCATTTCGTCGTCGCGAACTTTGTAACGCCGAAAGTTTTAGGAACGCGACTCAGTTTAAATGCAACCGTATCGATGATTTCGTTATTCGTTTGGGGTTTACTCTGGGGGCCGATGGGTCTTTTGTTAGCCATCCCGCTGACCGCTTCACTTAAAGCCTTATTTCGTACTTCAAGCCGTCCCCAACTTCAGTGGCTGGCCGAGCTTTTCGATAAAGCTCACGAACGGAAAATACCAACGATCAGTTTGCGGCGGAAGAAATCAAGCCCCGCAGCTAAGGTTACCTAAAAAGAAATAGCTGCGCCGCGGTTTTAAGTTAACTTGATTTCGTTTACCATGTCGGTTTAAATAAAATATGCAATCGATACCTGGTCTAGATCTAGAAGCGTTTATTAATTGCGATCAATCCACACGACACGCACCAGAGTATAAAGGTGCAGGCTGGGCTCGGTACAAGCCCCCGCCGACAAGAAATGGTTCGCTGGCTGCACGACTCAGCCATGAAGGACGTTTCTTTTAAAGAACTCTACGAATCGAAGTACTTCGAAAAATTTCCTAGCACGGATGAATTCGCAAAGATGCCCGAAAAATCCTTAGGCCGCGTCTTGCATCGTCACCTAACCGAAAATAATTTGAATTTGGAATGGACCGATCTTGATACCGAAGCATTTTATAAATTGATCGAAACGCCGGCAGGATACTTAGGGTGGCGCGCGCTAAAACAGCATGACGTCTATCATGCCGTCTTGGGGCTTGGAACTAACGCGGTTGATGAATTCGCCTTAGCCGGGTTTCAATTAGCCCAATTTCAAAGTCCTTACCACATGGCCCTGCATGCGTCAGGAATGTTGCACGTTACTTTCTACGCGCCGGAAAAAATTCCAGAACTATTAGAAAAAAATTATCATTTTTACGGTCTGGGTAAGCAAGCTCGCTTTTTTCCTGGCTTTCAGTTCGAGTCACATTGGGAAACGCATATCGATGAAGTGCGTGATCTTTTAGGGGTTTAAGGGTTTATGTCTAAAATATTCATTACGGGTTCCTCTGACGGTTTAGGTTTTATCGCGGCACAAATGCTGATCAAGCAAGGGCACAAAGTTGTTCTGCACGCGCGCGATAAAGCAAAGGCCGAAACGCTTATGAAAAAACTTCCGCAGGCTGCCGGAGTCGTGGTCGGAGATGTTTCGACCATTGCGGGCATGAAGGCTGTCGCCGAACAGGCTAACGCTTCGGGAAACTTCGAGGCCGTTATTCATAACGTAGCGATCGGCACCAACGAAGAAAAAATAATGACCTCCGACAAGGTCACGAAAATTTTCGCGGTCAATGTCATAGCCCCCTATGTTCTGACGGCGCTGATGGCGAAACCAAAAAGACTTATCTACCTCAGTTCAGGAATGCACACCGCGGGCGACGAAGCTTTGGCAGATCCGCAGTATGAAAAAAAATCGTGGAACAGCACGCAAGCGTATTCAGATACGAAGCTTTACGATTTAATGATTTCACAGTTCGTCGCAAAAAAATGGCCCGAGGTTTTTGTGAATGCCCTTCATCCGGGCTGGGTTCCAACCCGCATGGGCGGTGAAAGTGCACCCGACAATTTAAATCAAGGAGCCGAAACCCAAGTCTGGCTTGCGGTCAGCGATGAGGCCGAGGCAAATGTGACGGGACAGTATTTCTTCCATAAAAAAGCGGGCCCTTTTAAAAAAGCGGCTGCCAATCCAGAACTTCAACAAAATTTAATTCGTTATTTGGAAAAGATAACCGACATTAAAATACCTTCGTAAATAAATTATTTCTGCAGTGAATACAAATAAGCCGAAGCGTCGCGCGCTTCTTGTTCGGTTAAGTTTAAATCGGGCATCGCCGTCTGCGGATCGACTTCGCGCGGATGCTGAAGCCAGCGAATCAAATTTTCCGAAGAGTTTGCAAGAACGCCCGCAATGGTCGCACGATTTTTAAAATCGCCGAGGGAAGGACCGATGTTTCCGTGGGGGCCGTAAATACCCGGAATATCGTGGCAAGCGTTACAGCTTTTTGCCGATATCACTTTGTAGCCTGCACGGGCGCTTCCGCCAGTCGTGACGGATTCGGCCGTGTCGACTTCGCGCAAACGTTGCATGCCTCCTTGATTAATAATCGCAAACCACAATCCCGTAGCTAAAAATAAAGTAATGATCGCAACGGTGCGGGTTTTCATCGTTCACAACCAGAGTAAAAAAATGTCGCCAAAGTTTGCCAAAGAATAACGATGGCAAAAAGGACCGCGGCACCCAGACTAACAAAGGCGATTGTCAGTTTAGTTGGGGGCTCAGCATCGGTTTTTAATCGGTTCACCGCTTGCGCCGATAGACGCACGCAAATAATCGCGACCAAGAATGCGATAACGTGAACGGTTTTTAGAATCCAACGTAACGTGCAGTCATTTCCGGCAAGAAAAAAACCGATCTCGTGGGCTGCGTACCAAGAAATAACGCCGCCAACCAGGCCGATCCAGGGAGAACGGAACCAACTTGAAATTTGTCGTGGCCATTTCATGCGGGCACCCCGAACCAACGAGGTACCGCGTAAAGAACTAGAAAAACGATGATCCAAGTTCCGACCACAAAGTGCCAATAATCTTGGTTGTCTTCAATTTCGGGAAAGCGGCGCTTATCGACGGGTCCGATGTGGATCAGTACCGCCATCACGATTGTTTCGCCGACGTCCGTAATTAAATGGGTTGTGTGATATCCTAATATAAACCAAATAATGGAGCCGTACGCGTTTTCATTCCAACGTACCTTCAAAGCCGAAAACTCGTAGTAGCGAATCCCAATGGCGATCAAGCCAATCACGCTCATTAATATTAAACCGACGCGCGCTTTTTTAAGATCATGATCACGCCCCGCTTTTTTCACCCACACGTTCGGAATTTCGCTAAGTACCATCAACCCGGTGAGCCAGGCTCCCCAATGCCAATCCGGCGGGGCCGCTAGGGGCCAATTTTGATTTTGATTCATCAAATAAAAATACGTCGCGATCGCGAACGCAAAAGCTAAACCCTCGATCGTGATGAAAGCTAAATTCCCCCACCATAAAATATTTTTCTGCCCGTGCGCATAAGTTGGTAAATCAGAAACATCGCGGACGCTGCGGCCCTGCTGAAATTTAGTAATCATGGTGTCCCCCAGGCATGTCGGGGCGCGGAGCCAAAAGTTTTCGCGGGTACAACCAACCAATCAGAACAATCGCGACCGGAACCGACCCCCACGTGACGGCATGAGGCGTGTAAATCGATGCAACCAGCACAACGCCGCTAACGATCGCAACGATCAGCGGCCAAATTGTCGGAGTTGGAACGGGATCGCGCATTTGCGGTTCGGCTTCAAGCGCGCTCGTCACTAAGATTTCGCGCTGATCCACTCGAAGTCCACTGACGTAATTTAAACCTTCGGGCTGGGCCCACAACGGCGTTCCGCTTTCTACAACCGGGATGTGAGCGTAATTATAGGGAGGAGGCGGAGACGTCAAAGACCATTCAAGGCCCGAAGCGCCGTAGGGATTTGGGGCGGCTTTTTCTTTTGACCGCAAAGTTTTTACGAGATTCCAAATGAACACGAAAAAACTAAGGCCAATCGCCCACGCCCCGATGCTAGCAATCAGGTTAAGGTGATCCCACCCCATCGTGTGCGAGTAAGTATAAACTCTGCGGGTCATTCCGGAAAGACCCAGTAAAAACATCGCGGTAAAAGCCGTTAAATTGCCTAACAGAAACAGCGCCCATTGAACAACCCCTAAGCGATCGTCGAGCGCGCGCCCGGTGATCTTCGGAAACCAAAACCAGGCGGCCGCAATCAACGGAGCCACCGCCCCACCCAATAAAACAAAATGCAGGTGGCTTGGAAGGATGTACGTATCGGTCGCTTGAAGGTTAAACGGCACCGAACCCAGCATCACTCCCGAAAGACCGCCCGCCAAAAACAAAATGAAAAAAGAAACGATCCACAACATCGGCACGCTTAAGCGCACGCGTCCCGTCGCGATCGTCGCGAGCCAGCAAAATAAAAATGTTCCTGAAGGAATCGCGATGCTGATCGACGATGCCTGAAAAAAACTATTTCCGACACGCGGTAAACCCGTCGCGTACATGTGGTGCACCCAAAGACCAAAAGACAAAAAGCCCTGCGCGATAAGCGAAAGCACGATGACCGGATAACCAAACATTTTTCGTCGACTGAAGGTTTCAACCACGTGACTAGCTAAACCCACCGAGGGCAGAAAGATAATGTAAACTTCGGGGTGCGCGAAATACCAAAACAAGTGCTGCCATAAAAGAGGATCTCCACCCTCGGCCTGGTTGAAAAAATGCGTGCCGACCAATCGATCCAATAGTAAGAACGTGCTGGTCGTAACGATCGAAGGCATGGACCAAATGATCATTAAGCAAGTAACCAGAGAAGCCCACACGAAGATCGGCATGCGAAAAAGCGTCATGCCGACCGCTCGGAGTTTTACGATGGTCACCACAATTTCAACGGCAACCGCAAGGCCCGCAATTTCCGTAAAGGTAATCATTTGCGCCCAGACGTCGCTGCGTTTTCCGGCGCCAAATTCGGGACCGGATAAAGGCACGTAAGAAAACCAACCGGCATCGGGGCCCGAATTCATAAAAAAGGCGACCCACACCATAATCCCACCGAACAAATACATCCAATAACTAAAAGCATTCAGTCGCGGGAACGCGATGATTCGCGAACCCACCATCAGTGGAACTAAGTAAACCATGGCGCCTTCGACCATGGGAACCGCGAAAAGAAACATCATAACGGTTCCGTGCATCGTAAAAAATTGATTGTAAAGATCAGGCCCCAAAATTTGTAAATCCGGAAATGCTAACTGCGCGCGAATCACCATCGCGAGCGCGCCGGCAAAAATAAGATGAAGAAACGCGGTCACGATGTAACGCTTTCCGATGGATTTATGATCGGTTGATTTAAGCCATCCCAAAAAACCTGGCTTATCTTTCCAGGTTTTGTCGAGGCGAAAATTAAGCTCGCCCTCGGTGAATTCGCCATCTTGCATCGCTAAAGCATCGTGTTCGTTGGGCCAATTTATTTTAATCATTTTAAACTCTCGAGGTAAGTTAGAAGCGCTTGAAAATCTTTTGGCTCTTGTAAGTTTGTGGGCATGTGCACGCCGGGCTTTAAACCATGCGGATCAATGATCCACCCGCCTACCGATCCCTTGTCGTTAGGCGCGGCTCCGGCGCCGATCGTAGCGCGACTTTTAAGATGGGTTAAATCAGGCGCATTACTGCTGTAGCCGGTCGAGTTGACTTGTCGGATGGTATGACACAAGTTGCACGAGGTGCTGACGAAAATATTTCGGCCACGGATTTCTTCCGCCGTCGCGGGTTCAACGGCCGGAAGTCGTTGCTGCGTTTTCCAAGCTTCGAACTTTTCGTTCGATTCCGCGATTAATCTTAATTCCATCCGCGCGTGTTGCAATCCGCAAAATTCGGCGCACCGGCCAAGCCACGTGCCCTCGCGGTCCGCGCGGATGTAAAGATCCTGATCGCGACCGGGCATAATATCTTTTTTTCCAGACAGATTCGGAAACCATAAAGAGTGAATAACGTCGCTTGATTTTAAAAGAAGCCGAACTTTTTTTCCTACGGGTACGTGAATTTCATTCGCGGTTTTAAAAATTTCACTTTGCTCGGCACTTTCGTAACGAAGGTCCCACCACCACTGGCGGGCCGTCACTTCAATGACAACTTCGGGACCGGTGTCTAAATCAATCATTTGCCGATCGACCGCGTAAGACACGACAACGAAACTTGTTAAAATTAGAATCGTCGCGACCACGGCAGTTGTCACCCCGATGGTTAATCGCTTTTCGGTCTGCTGCGTGGGTTTTTCAGGCGCCGTTATTTCACAAGTGCGCCTTCGGTAAAGTGACACGAACAAAAAACCTAAAACCAAAAACGCGACGATGGCTTCAACCCAAAGAAAAAACCAAAAAAGCCCAGCCGTCTTCGCCGCGTGCGGACCGACCGCGTTCAGCACCGAAGGATTTTCCGTGCACGCCGAAAAAATCATAAGAACCGCTAGTAAAGTGAGGCCGTTTCCTTTTTTCATTTCGTGTTCGACCTAGCATCCGAAGCGGGCTGACCGCCCGAATGAACGGATTCATGCGGAGCTTGGGTTTCGGGTTCTTTCGCCGACAGGTCATCATTACGCCCGGGTGGCGCGTAAAAAGGAACATGGCCCGACATCGACCTAACGTAGGCCACGATTTGCCAAACTTGCGCTTCGGGAATTTTTCCTCGGAACGAGGGCATTCCGTTTGGGCGACCTTCCAGAATGCTCGCGCGAATGTTGCGCGGCTCGGCTCCGTAAAGCCAATTTGCATCCATTAACGGTGGGCCGATATCGCCGCCGCCGTTTGCATGACAAGTGTTGCAGTTGAACCAACTATAAAGTCGTTTTCCCTCACTGATGTCAGAAGCCGAGAGTTCTTCGTGGGTTTTTATTTCGGGATCTGAAAGGTCTGCGGCCGGGGATCCACCGGCGTGAACTGAAGTCATCGAGATCGTATCGGTCCGCGCTGCGGTTGCGGCCGGTGAGGTGCGGGTTGTTCGTTGCTCCCACAAAATAAAGCAAAGCCCCCCAACGATCATCACGACGGCGGATGCAATCAAACTGCGCCAAACGTTTTTCATAAAGTCCTTAATGGCACGTGCCATTTCTCTAAGATTGCCGAGATTTTTTTATTTTCAGATTCGAGCGCCTGGTTAATTTCTTTTATCAGCGAATCGTTTCCTTTTCGGACTCCGACTGAAATATCGTAAGCTAAATCTAAAGCGCCATCTTTATCGGGCGTGGGCTGAATCTTAACGACGTTTTTTCATCCACGGATAACCCTGAAGTGAAAGGCCCCCAGATCACGGCCAAATCCGCTTCTTTATTTTTCACCGCGGCCATCATCGATGCCGGTTCGTAAATGGAATACGGTTGTAAATTACGACTTAACCCTCGGCGAGTTAAGGCTAATGCCGGAGGGGTTTCGCCAAGCCCCGTTGCCGGAACCGCAATCCTTAGTTTTCGCAAACTGGGTTCATCAAAAGAGCTTAAATTTAATTTGTCGGCGGTTCGACTCATAAAAACAAATCCGCTTCGGTACCAAGGATGACTGCTTAGTACGTTATGCATTTGCGATGGGACCCCCATCAAAGCGTCGCACTGGCCGCTTCCTAACGTTTGGCGAAAATAACTGTGGTCACGCTGGGCAACCCACTTGATTTCAAGTTTTCGATTCATCGCTTTCGCGATGACTTCCGCCACTTCAAGTTCATAACCTGACCCAGTTGAAGACTGCGACAACGGAAAGCTTTCAGGCTCCGCACAGATCGTGAACGTTGAATTTTTTTGGGCTAACACCCTTTCGTGGGCGCAGGCCGTTAGGGACAACATAAAAAATAAACCTAATATATTTTTAATCCGGTAAAGCGAATACATAAAGTGTTATTCTATTA
>CAXSEH010000016.1:0-12682 GCA_964236345.1 uncultured Bdellovibrionales bacterium | reverse complement strand
AAAGTGTTCCTCCGCGCGTACCAATTTTTTTAAGATCTCCGGTCATGTTCGCAAATCCTTTTTGCGCGGTTTTATCCCGAGTATCGATGGCGCGACTGACCACGGTTCCCACCCAGCCGCCAATTCCAGACAGAATCGCGACGTACTGTTTTCCGTTCGGGCCTTTAAATACCGTCGGCTGGCCGATGATTCCCGAACCAGTTTGAAATTGCCAAAGTAATTCTCCGGTGTGAACGTTAAGTGCTTTAAAGTAACCTTCTAAGTTTCCGTAAAAAAGATTCCACCGGCGGTGGCCGCGGCCCCACTCCAGACGGGCCAATTTTCTTTGACCTCCCAAGCTTTTTTTCTAGCGATCGGATCCCACGCCATGAAGGCTCCGCCGTTTCCCCCAGGGCCGGGGTAAAATCTTGTTTCGACGCCGATGTAGGGCGTTCCCATAATATAGGACACATCCGTCAGTTCCCAATCCATGCAGATATTATTATGCGGAACGTAAAGTAGGCCCGTGTCTTTACCGAAAGCCGAAGGGTTCCAATCTTTCGCGCCCGGGGCGTTCGGGCAAACGTTTCGCATAACCTTACCGGGCTTTGGAATTTTTTCGGGCGCATCGATTAGACGTCCCGTTTTTAAGTCGACTCCCTTAGAAGCATTAATAAAAACGAAAGGATCCGCCGCCAAAACTTCGGCATTCGTACGGTCGATGACGTACATGTATCCGTTACGCTCGGGACGAATCATTATTTTGCGGGTCTTACCCTCCCACGGAAGATCAAGTAAAATATTTTCGTTGACGGCCGAATGGTCCCATAAGTCGTGCGGGCTGTACTGATAAAACCAATGTGCTTGGCCCGTATCGGGATCTCGCGCGAAAGCCCCATCGGTCCAAAGATTATCGCCGGGCCGAACTTGATCATTCCACGGACTCGGGTTTGAAGTTCCGTAAATCAGTAAATTTTGTTCGACGTCGTAGGACATCCATCCCCAGGATGTCCCGCCGCCGATCTTCCATGCGTCGGCCGGCCAAGTTTTAAGTCCTAAGTCAGTGCCTTTGTATTGCGGATAAAAAGGTTTAAAAATTTTTGGATCAATCAACACGTCTTTGTCCGGACCCGTGGCGTAAGCGCGCCACGCGATCGAGCCGTCCTTTACATTCAGCGCCGTCAACCATCCGCGGGCCCCGAATTCGGCGCCCGAGTTTCCCACGTAAACTTTATTACGGATGACGAAAGGCGCACCCGTCATGGCTTCACCCTTGCGGAAATCTCCTAGTTTAACTTTCCATTTTAAGGCGCCCGTTTTAGCGTCGACCGCAATCGTGTGGTCATCAACGGTGTTATAATAGATGGTTCCATCCGCGTACGTGGGACCGCGATTGACGGCTTCACAACAGGTCGCGCCCTGGGCGGCGGCATCTGGAGAAGGTTCGTAGCGCCATTTTACCGCGCCATCTTTTTTTAAATCGATTGCGAACAACACGCTCGGATAAGCCGAGACAAAATAAAGGGTATCACCCACGACGATCGGCGCCGATTCTTGGCCCGCCATGGTGCCCGTAGAAACGGTAAAGGCGACCTTCAAATTTTTGACGTTCTTCGCGTTAATTTCGGTCAGCTCGCTGTAGCGGGTGTTCGCGAAATCTTTACTGGGCATCGTCCACTGCCCGTCATCTTTTGGTGAAGAAGCTTCGGGCGCCTTCGCGATTTCGCCAGGAACCCTGGTGAGGTCGCCAGATGCGCTGGCCGGTGGTTTTTGAACCGAGCTTTTCTTACCTGAACCTTTTGCCATCACCGAGCTTGAAAACCCCAGAGAAGAAACCACTAGAGGAAATAAAATATAAACGCGGGTCCGATTTTTCATGCCTCTTTTATACAAAATTTTTTTTTGGCGGCAAATTTATTTTTAAAAAAAGAAAAGCCCCGTTCCAAATTGCCCCATTTTGGAAAAATAGTTGTCTGATAAGATGCCG
This sequence comes from uncultured Bdellovibrionales bacterium, assembly GCA_964236345.1. Lineage (GTDB taxonomy): Bacteria > Bdellovibrionota > Bdellovibrionia > Bdellovibrionales > Bdellovibrionaceae > Pseudobdellovibrio. Next base: position 10,716 of record CAXSEH010000016.1, on the reverse strand, counting down.
GTAAGGTACGAAGCCTCGGTGAGCCGATTACCCGATTATTTTTTTATGTTTCAGCCTGGGTGGGCCCATGGCCCAGCCGCGCCGCTTCACAACGTTTCAAGCGGCGATTTGAGCGCAAGCGTGCCGCCTGATTTTTTCACCTTGAAGTGGAGCTGGGATCCCACTTTCATTTTCTTTTTGCTACTCGCTATTTATTACGTGAAGGGCTTGAAAGAGTATCGTGGCCACGCACCCGTCGCGGGCTGGCAGAAAATATGTTTTTTTTGCGGGATTTTTATTTTATCGATGGCTTATCTTCCCCCGGTCGATACTTGGGCCGATCAACTTTTCTCGGCCCACATGGTTCAACACCTGCTTATTACTTCGGTGGGCATTCCGATGATCCTTTTCGGTGCGCCCTTTTTTATTTTCATTAAATGCCTCCCCCACGGCGTACGCGATAAAGCGTTTATACCGGTGGCTCAAAATAAAATCCTCCGCCAAGTTTGGCGCTGGTTTCAATCGCCCCTGGTGGCGATCATTTTTTACGAACTGATCTTTTGGTTTTGGCATATTCCTAAATTTTACGACGTGGCGTTACGCAACGATGCACTTCATTTGCTTGAACACGCCTGCATGGCCTTCGCGGCGCTTAACTTGTGGCACCTGTTAATTGATCCACGTCCGCTTCAATCTTCATTAAGTTTTCCGGTGCGACTTTTATTTCTGTTGGTCGTGATGACTTTAGATATGGTTTTAAGTGCGGCGCTTACTTACTCTAATAAAGTTTGGTACGCCTACGCCGAACTTCCACTTCCGCCAGGATTTGGTGGAGACCGTCTTTTAGACCAGCAGCTAGGGGGGCTAATTATGTGGGTACCCGGGGGCGCTGTTTGGTTGCTGGCCCTTATTTTAACTTTTATTATTTGGGCGCGTACCGAAAATAAAATCACCCCCTTCAAGCCGAATTAATTCCGTGGAACTCATTTTGCATTCTAAGTCTACGGAGGAAATATGGAAATGACACAAAAAGCGCCCCGACAGCGGGCCGAAATTATTAACATGGTTTGGATTTTCGCCGTGGGCCTTGCTTGTTTATTCGCGGTCATGCATTGGTTTAAACCCGGAACCGTTCCGACGGATGCACCCCAACGATTCGAAGTGAACGATAAACCAAATTCAGAAAGGTTTTGACCCTTATTTGGCGCGTGTTTGCGGCGGCGTGGGTCAATCTTCCGCAATCAACTCGCCAATGGTCGACGTGGTTTCGTTAACCAGTGGCATCTTCATTGCTTTGCCAATTTCAACAAACTTCAAAGGAGTTTTTATGTTAGTGCGTGAAGCAATGAATGAACAAATTGAAACAATCGAACCCGAAACAACCGTTATCGAAGCCGCGCAGATGATGCGTGATGGAGATTTCGGCGCATTACCGGTGATGCAAAATGATGAATTAATCGGAATCGTAACTGATCGTGATTTAACGATTCGCGTTTTGGCCGAACAACGAGATCCGCAAGAAGTTAGCATCATGGAAGTAATGACCTCCGACATTCTAACCTGCCAAGCCGATGATGACGTGCAAGTCGCGGCCGAACTTATGGCCGACCGCCAAGTGCGTAGACTCGTCGTTTTGGACGGCGAAGAAATTGCGGGCATCATTAGTTTAGGTGATTTAGCTTTGATGGAAGAAGATACCGCCGTTGAAGCCATCGCCGGAATTTCTGAACATCGTCATGATGAACCAGGCCAAGAACTAAATCATTAGAATAGCCGACACATTAATAGGGAGCCGTCGATGCGAGTGCACCACTTAAACTGTATTTCCTCGTGTCCCCTCGGCGGCCACCTGATGGATGCGGGTCCTGAATCCGTCATCGAACGTGGCCATCTGACTAATCACTGCCTTCTTATCGAAGACCGAGATCAACTTATACTCGTTGATACGGGCTTTGGTTTGCGTGATGTGCATGACCCCCAGTCTCGGTTAAGCGAATTTTTCCTGACATTGAACGCGCCCCTTTTTCGTGAAGAATTAACCGCCATCCGCCAAATTGAAAAACTTGGATTTGATCCGTTGGATGTACGCCATATCGTGTTGACTCATCTTGATTTTGATCACGCCGGTGGACTTGATGATTTTCCGCACGCGAAAGTTCACATGATGCGTGGCGAACGCGACTACGCCCTTCAACAAAAAACCTGGCTTGATCGACAGCGATTTCGCCCTCAGCAATGGGGAAATAAAAAAAACTGGTTGGTCTATGACGTGAGTGGCGGTGATGGCTGGTTTGGTTTCAGCCGGGCGCAAAATCTTCAGGGCATCAGCGATGACATCGCGATGGTTCCTTTAATTGGTCACACTTTAGGTCACGCCGGCATCGCGGTAAAAAGTGAAGATCGTTGGTTAATGAACGCGGGCGATGCTTATTTTTTTCATGGCGAAATGGACACCCATCATCCACACTGCACGCCGGGCTTAAAATTTTACCAACGGTTGATGGATAAAAATCACAAATCAAGAGTTATCAACCAGCAGCGTTTGCGTGAGCTCAAGTCCAACCATTCGGATCAAGTTGAAATATTTTGCGCACATGACGTTGTCGAATTTTCACGCTTGGCAAAAAGGCCGCCCGAAGCTTTTCCGGTTCGACCTTATCCCGCCGGTGCATCTGCCGCCGATTTGCATCTTTAAATTTTAGCTAGAATGGAATCTTTGATGTTCTTAAGAAGGTCCGCCGGGCCTTCATAGACGGCGATGGCTCCGGACAGTTCGCTTTTTTTCCAGCCCCCCGAAGTAAAGGCGATCGTTGGAACCTTAGCTTTCGTTGCGGCGGCGATATCGTAGGGGGTGTCGCCAATCATCACGGCTTCATCCAAATTATTTTTAGATTTTTTCAGGGCCGCGTTTATAATGTCGGGACTGGGCTTCGATTTTTCGGCGTCGTCTGAGGTGGTCGTTAACGGTAGAAGGTCAGCGATTCCGGCCTGCTTCAAAAGTCCTTCCAGGTCTTCACTCGAAGCTGAGCTTGCGACGATAAGCTCAAATTTTCGCGCGATGAGTTCTTCTAAGAAACCCCGCACTTGCGGAAACGGCTTTAGTTCGTTTAAATATTTTTGCGTAAATATTTCTCCTCGACGTTTCGAAATTTTTTTACCCTCATTAGATTCAGCTTCGATTTTCGTGACCTCGAGCAAAAGATGATCCGCGCCTTCGCCGATTTTTCTGCGAATGACATCGTAAGGGACATTTAACCCTGCTTCGGCTAGGCTTTCGACCCAAGCCTTCGCGTGCGCATCGTTACTGTCAGTTAAAGTTCCATCTACGTCTAAAAGAATCGTTTTTATTTTTTTCATTTTATAATTCGGTGGGTTTTAAATCATCAACGGCCGGAGTTCCCGTCGCTTTTCCGAAGCGATCAAAACGCGATCCATGACAGGGACAGTCCCAAGTTTTCTCGAGCGAGTTCCACGATACGACACCATTTAAATGCGTGCAGACGGCCGAGCACGAATGGACTTTACCGTTCGCATCTTTATAAACGGCGATTTTCGAAAAACCTTTGTTAATGACCGCACCTTCATCATTCGCGATATTATCTACGTTTTGAATATCGCCCTTCTTGAGCCAGTCCGTGTACTGCCAAGCAACGTTCATATTTTCTTCAATCCAAGGTTTGGCCGAAGTCACATGAAAGCGCTGGGGTGAATAAAGATCGGCGTAAGGATTTTTATTTCCAAGTATTAAATCAGAAACGATCATGCCGCCCAAGGTCCCGTGGGTCATGCCATGGCCCGAATCTCCGGAAATAAGGAAAGAATTTTTTTCGTTACCGGGATTGTTCCCAATCAACGCAAGGCCGTCGATCGTTTCTAAGACTTGTCCGGACCAACGAAATTTTATTTCTCCCATTTGGGGCCAGCGTAACCGCGCCCAGGCTTCTAAATTTTGGAAACGCGCCTCTTGGTCGTCGGCCTGTCCGGTCTTGTGATCTTCGCCTCCGATGATGAGCAATTCGGTTCCCGACTTGGTCGTCGAGTTTTTGGCGTCGTTATCAAAAGGTTGCGTGCGCACGTAATGGTAAGGATCTTCGGTATCCCAAAAGAGCGCTTTTGAAACGACATCTTTTGCGATTTCGGCCGCCATGGCGTAAGTGCGGTAGGGAAAAAGCTTCGTGATGGTCGAAGCTTTTCCGCTGACTAAGGAATTGGCCGCTTCGATTACGAAATGGGCCTTCACGTGATGGCCCGCAGAAGTCGTTACCGTTGCGGGATCGCCTTGCTTGATTTCGCTCACGTGGGTTCCGTCATAAATTTTTCCGCCCAGTCGAGTAATAACTTCCGCAAGGCCACTCAAATATTTTGTAACGTGAAATTGCGCCTGATTCGAAAACTTAATCGCTTTACCCGTATCGAAATCTTTGATGGGGGCTTTTTTAACCCAAGCCACTTTTACTTTTGCACGGCGTGCGGCTTGGAATTCACCTTCGAGTTCTTCCACGTCACGGGCTTCGGCGGGAAATAAAAATCCGTCCACCCGCAAAAAGTCGCAGTCAATTTTTTCATCGGTCATTATTTTTTCAATCAGATCGATCGCGTCCCCGTGACTTTGGGCGGCTTTACGAGAACCCACCACTCCGTGCCATTTCTCTAAATTGGGAAAGCCATCATCAATCGCGTTTGATAAATGCGCCGTCGTGCGCCCCGTTTCACCGGCCGCTACCGTCCCGTGTTCTAAAATGATGACGGTTTTACCGGCACGTAAAAGCAAGTAGGCCGCGGTTAAACCGGCAATGCCCGCACCGACGATGCAGACGTCAACTTCGGGACTGGCTCGCAGGGCAGCGTGGTGGGGAATTGCTGGACTTGAGTTCCAAAAAGAAACGGAATTTCCGGATAATCGATTCATTCTGGGTAATCAAGCAACCCTAAGGCCAATAAAAGTGCGAGGTACCCCCAACTGGGGTATGACCGAGTAACCTTTCTGGTCCCCTCACTAATCTTTAGACACCTGTCCTTACTATGATCGATCCAGATCGCAGTTAAGCTGGCCCATGTCTCGCTGCTTAGCTTAACGAAAGTAGCGCCCTTTAGCAAAATTGAACTTGCGAACGCGCTGGTAGGAATAAATGAAAAATTTAATCTTGGTGATAATCTTGTCCGCGGTTTCACTTAACGCCTTAGCAGAGTCTGATTTTATTGCGTCTTCTGATTATTACGGAGTACGTTGCGTTGCTCACGGATCGGATTTTTATGGCGAAACAACCGCAAAGGCATTTAAGAATAAAGGTTTAAAATCCGTGGTCATGAAACTGCCTGTTGGATATGTAGGCGCATCAAACAACACTACAACCACTCTTAGGTTTAAAGTGACGGTCGGTTTTGAAAAAGGCTCGTACCTGCTAGAAGGTCAAGACGGATATGGAAATAATTTGCGTATCGACTCTTCGACGACAAGCCAGTTTCAATTGGATACTGCTTCCGGTATCAGAAACGTCGTTTGCGGCTTCACAACTGGAAATGATTTGTTAGAAATGGATTGGGGATCTTCAGTTCCGAGTTACTAAAACTTCCGGACTTTTTGGCCAAACCGCAAGGACAAAAAGTCTTGACCCTCTTGAGTTTCCGTCATTAGATCACTCCAACGGGGAGTGCTCACATGAATTCCATTTTCACAATGATTCTACTTTTTTCTTCAGTCGCGTTTTCGCAACTTCCAATTAAAGAGTTCGAACCTCGGCAAATTCATTTTACGTACCTAGCGACCGATGGTACGTTCTGGAAATCATGCAAGCACGTTCGCGGCACTCAGCCACACAGTTGGGCCGTTAAATGTGACGAATCGATTTTTAACTTGCACCTTTTCATGACCCAAAACCCACGCCCAACGGATACCGTCATCGAATTTCATTATTGGGTTGACGAGCAAAGCGGTCTTTTTGAAAACCGCACGCAGTCAACCTGGTTGACGATAGACGGACCCGCGAAAACAAAAAGTATCGTCAGTTATCTTGGCTTTCAAAAAGATTCGACGCAACTCAGGTTTGAATACACGGCCGAGCCCCGTTTTCGGGTCGAAAATTAAGAAATTAACACAATTCATTGACCGCAGTGCAAACTTGTCTTTGAATTATACATGCGCAAAGATTTGTTCAGAAGATTAGCTCGCAAAACGTCTGAATTAGTTGGTAGTTCCTGGGCCTTCTTTGTCGCGCTACTTATCGTTTTAGTTTGGCTAGCTTCCGGTCCTTACTATCATTATTCGGACACGTGGCAGCTGATCATAAATACCGGAACCACCATCGTTACTTTTTTAATGGTGTTTCTGATTCAAAATGCGCAGAATCGCGATGCAAAAGTATTCCATATAAAGTTGGATGAATTAATTCGCGCCGTTCGCGGAGCGCGAACTGAATTAGTCGATCTAGAAGAGCTTACGGACGAAGAAATCAATTTGATTCAGACTGAGTTTCAACTTCTCCGAGAAAAAGTGGCGAAAAAAATTTTAGAGAAAAAAAGTAAAAAGTAAATCGCAATTGTTCAAATGTAGGACCTATGCAAAAAAAAAGGATTTATATGAAAAATTTTTTATGGATCGCGATTTTCTCTTTAACCGCTAACTTTTCTTCGGCGATGGATAAGAATTCCGCAGAGCCGCAAGTCATCCAAATTCAAGTGACCGAAAATGGCTTTGAACCCAATCAAATTGACGTTACGACGGACGTCCCCGTTGTTTTAAATGTCACTCGAAAAACCAACAACACGTGCGCCACCGAAATCGAAATGAAAAGTCAGAAATTGAAAAAAGCTTTGCCATTGAACGAAACCATTCGGATTGACCTTGGAAAACTTAAAAAAGGAAAACACAACTTTAGCTGCGGTATGGATATGTTTTCCGGAACGATTCAGGCGAAGTAATCTTTAGAACTGGTATTGTAATCCAAATCCTACGCTGTGACCGGTATACTTGAAGCCTGCAGCCCACGCCCAATTAGGACCGTACATCAACGAGGCCGTATTTTCACTCTCTAAAACTTCGTCCTGTCGCCAACGGTATTCGGCATCCGAAAAAAGTTTACTGGTCCACCGAAATCTTTTTTCAAGGTCGATTCTTAATTTTCCTTTATGATCGACAAGTAAATTCGTCCGAATTAACAGGGGTAGTAAGTACCCGACACCCACTTCAGCCCGAGAATCGTGATCAACCGATGATGCGCCCAAAATAAAATTCAAGTAATTATCGTGCCAGCGGCGATAAAAAATATCTCCTTCGCCCTTCCACTCTTCATCCTTTTTAGATTCGCCTTTGAATTCAAACTCGTTCCAAGTTTGCGAAAGTTTGTAGCGCCCCTCAACGGCATTCGTCTCGGCCTGCAGGCTTCCGGTTTGGTACCAGTGATCATTATTGTGATGATCCAAATGTTCAAGGTGTTGCATTTGCGGACTGGGTCTAAAGTTCAGGTAGCGAACGACTCGCGCCATGCCGGTTTCCATATGGTAAAGATTATGACAATGCAGCATCCACTGACCGGGTTCGTTCGCGTAAAATTCTATCGTTCGCGTTCCCATCGGTGGAACATCGACCGTGTGTTTCAGTGGTGAATAGTCGCCATTTTTATTAAGGACTCGAAAAAAATGTCCGTGCAGATGCATCGGGTGATGCATCATCGTGGAATTTTCAAAGACGAATCGAACCACATCGCCTTCATTGATATCGATGTAGCGATCCTCAAAAATAGCTTTGCCGTTGATGTGCCAAACGTAGCGCTCCATATCTCCGCTAAGCACTAGTTTAAACTCGGTGACGTTTTTTTCTTTTGCAAATTTCGTCGGGCTTTGCGCCTTAAGATCATCGACCGTTAATGTTTCGACGACCGGCCCCGTAGGCATGACTGCGGAATTACCATTTGATATAGGCATCTCGTGGTTCATTTTTGAATGATCCATCGTCGAATGATCAACGGGCGCGACCGTAGGTGCCGCGGCAGGTGTGTCGTGGACCATCGTCGAATGATTAATCGGCGCGACCGATGCTTTTGCACTATGATCCATCTTCGAATGATCAACTGCCCCGTGGCCCGCGTGATTCATCGGTGCATAAAGGTCTGGCGCCAATTTATCTGCGGCCGGCAACTTGGGCCCCATACCAATCCAGGCCGAAGCGAAGCCCGTTGCATCTTGGGCCGTCGCACGGAGCTCGAAACTTTTATGTTCGGGAACCGTGAATAAGACGTCGTAAGTTTCGGCCATACCCATTAAAATTTCTTTGGCAAAAACCGGCTCGATGTCATTTCCGTCGGCCGAAATAATTTTCATTACGGTCTGTCCCAAGGATACGTGAAAATAACTTGAAGACCCCGCATTGATAATTCGAAGACGAACTTTTTCTCCCGGATGGGCCACCAGCAGCTGCGAATCTTTTTTTCCGTTCATCAAAAAGGCGTCGTAGCCCACGTCGGATAAATCCATCCCACCCATACGATTCCACTCGTTGTTGAAATAAGTTTTAAGCTGGCCGGCTCGAGTCGCGCCCCAGATCGAACGCACCGAATTTTTTTTGTGCAGATAGTAGTCGCCATCTTTTCTTAAGTTGTGCATAATTTGATCCGCGTTTTCGTTCGACCAGTCACTGATGACGACGACCGCTTCTTTATCCGCTTTGATGATTTCTTTTTTCGGGTGAATGACGATGGCCCCGTAAACCCCTTTTTGCTCTTGCAACATCGTGTGTGAATGGTACCAGTAAGTCCCGTGCTGGCGAAGCTTGAAACGAAATGTTCGAGAAGTCCCCGGAAAAATCGGCGGCGTATTCACGTAAGCGACGCCGTCTTCTTCCGGCGGTAACAGAATCCCGTGCCAGTGAAGTGACACTTCATCTTTGTCTAAGCGATTGGTCACGACAATTTCGGCATCGTCGCCTTCGGAGAATTCTAGTGTCGGTGCGGGAATTCCGCCGTTGACGGTTAAGGCAAAGTCGACTTCTTGGCCCGTGATATTGGCCTTTTGCCGAGCGACAGTAAGCTCGTAATGAACGGTTTTACCGAACACCTCGGTGGGAAGAATAAGACTCGAAAATAGAACCGAAAAATTAAGTAAGATCGTTTTCATAATTCCTTTTATACACCTTCCAACTGTTGGAAGGTCAAGATGAATGGTGACCGGCTAGGTCATCTAAAATGGGACAGTCTGGACGACCGTCGCCGTGACAATTTTTTGCTAAATGTTTAAGGGTTTTCACCATACCCTGAAGCTCTAAAATTTTGAGCTCCATTTCTTCTACGTGTTTTATCGCTAAATTTTTGACTTCAGAACTGGCCCTGGATTTATTACGCCAAAGGCCGACCAGTTTTTTAATTTCTTTCATTGAAAATCCTAGATTACGCGCGCTTTTTACAAACGAAAGAACGTGCACATCTTTTTCTGTATAGGTTCGGTAGCCCGCATCGCTGCGACTGGCCTTGGGAATGATCGCGATGGATTCGTAATGACGAATCAGCTTCGCGTTAACTCAAGAAATTTTTGCGGCATCACCAATGTTCATGACGACTCCTTAAATTTTTGTTCTCTTCAGTTTAAGCGCATTCAAAATAACCGAAACGGAACTCAGGCTCATGGCGCCGGCCGCAATCATCGGACTCAGTAACAATCCCGTGAAGGGATACAATATCCCGGCCGCAATGGGAATACCTAAAGCGTTATAAACGAAAGCAAAGAAAAGATTTTGTTTGATATTTTTCAAGGTCTCGTCGCTTAAAGCCCGCGCGCGTAATATTCCGGTTAGATCACCTTTCACTAACGTGATTCCCGCACTGCTCATGGCGACGTCGGTTCCCGTTCCCATCGCGATTCCGATCTGAGCTTGCGCCAGGGCCGGGGCGTCGTTAATGCCGTCACCCGCCATCGCGACGAATTTTCCTTCCTTCTGCATTCGCTTGACGATTTCGGCTTTCCCTTGCGGAAGCACGTCGGCAAAGTAACCATCAAGCCCGACTTTTTGGGCGACGGCCTGCGCGGTTATTTCGTTATCACCGGTCATCATGATGACCTTGATGCCTAAATTCCGTAAGGCCTTTATCGCCGGAACAGTTGTTTCCTTAATCGGATCGGTCACGCCGAGTAAGCCCGCAAGTTTTCCATCGATCCCAACGTACATGACGGTTTGACCGTCCTGACGAAGCCGATCTGCCTCAACTTCCGACGATCCTAAGTCTATAGCGAGTTCTTTAAGTAAAGCTTTATTTCCGATGGCGACGAAATGATTGTCAACTTGAGCCTTGGCCCCTTTTCCTGTGACCGATATAAAGTCTTTTACTTGCGCAAGTTTTATACTTTTTTCTTTGGCGCCGGTTCACCTTCGTGAGGAGTCAGGACCCATTCTTTAGCGGCCGCAGGTAAAGGACCTTGAATACCTGGTAAGGCCGAAGCATCCACGACGACTTTTTCAATCTTCGCACGCATAAATTTTTGAATAAGCACCCTTATGCTTTTTTTATTTGCTAAGCCCGGTCCGATTCGCTCGCTTGTGGCGGATCGGTAAGTCTTTGCGGGCCTCTCGTGACGAATAGCTTTTGATTTTCATTGATTTAATTTATCATAAGTAGCGATGCTAATCTATGAATTTTCCGCAGCGACGCGCTCACTACCTAAATACGTTGAAATTAGACTCGGTGAAGACGAGAAACTTTGTTTACTGGTGATGATCGGCGTGACCGTAGATGGCGATAAAGAGCTATTAGC
>CAXSEH010000015.1:0-27555 GCA_964236345.1 uncultured Bdellovibrionales bacterium | reverse complement strand
GATATTAACCGGACATAATCGCTCAGAAACAACACCATTCAATTTGATCGTCTAAAACTTTGACATCGCGTATCTCAAAGTTAGTTCCTTCTAGACCGCAGAGCTTTATTAAAATAGCTTCGTCCTGAGCCATTGCTTCTCCCTCTTTTCAATCATTTTTGTTCGCACAAACATCATCGAAAATGGCGTAACGGAAGCAACTGGCTTCTTATTTTTGATGCGTCTCGGAATTAATCTCAATTCCCGCTACCACTTAAAATCACATTGAACCTAAACCTTACCGGTATTCAGAATCCTAATGCCGCAATTTCGTATAGGGGCAATTAAATCCTCAACTACGGTCCTAAGTAACAAGATCAAAGCCAACTTTTCCTTGATCGGGGCCTCGGTTAAGGGTTTAATTTCAAGATGAAAACCATATCTCTTTTACTAGTCCTGTTATCTATTCGTTCTTATTCGGCCGAGCCCAGTTCCGCGATTCCGGATAAACGCGATTTTCCCCTGAGTTCAAAATATAAGCCCTGCGATGACTTTCATAAGTTTGTATGTGATGAAGCCGAGTCATCGTTCAAATTGCGTGACGACCGGAATCGGCATTCCTTCGCTTTCAGCGATTCAGCAGAGCGAATATTAGAAGCAAAAAAGAACTTTTTTGCAAATATCAAAAAAGAAAAAAATCTGCCGGCAAGAACTCAGCAAATAAAAGATTTTTATTTGGCATGTATGGATCAAGGCTCTGGTAAAAAATTAGAACAAAGTTATCTAAAGAAACTAGTCGCGGAAGTATCTAAAATCAAAACTGTAGATCAATTCAAAGAGTGGCAGTTAGGTAATCTAGAAAAGGGCGAATTTTCTTTAATTTCTTTCTGGACAAACCCGAATCAGGATAGGCCGCAGGTGGCCGATGTTATTATTACAACGGACCTTATGAACCTGCCGGAGCATTCTTATTATCAGAATGCAGAGCTTATGAAAGATTATCAGCAATTGGCTTCTCGTTTTTTTAAAATTGCTTATCCGGACGAAAACGAAAAGCAAGCAAACTTAAGAGCCGATCGAATGATCGCCCTTGAAAAAGACTTCGTTAAAATTTTTCCTTTTCCCGAGGTGCAGCGTCAGCGATGGTCAGAGCGTCGTCAGCAAAGCCAAAAGGAATTTCAACAAAAATATCCGGGAATTGATTTCTCTAATACTTTCAAAAAGCTCCCTGAGGCGACCTTCGTATTCAATTCTATTCCGGAAAGTTTAGAATTTTTAAGTCAAAAATTGACGGCCGAGAATTTGGATGTATTTAAAGATACGGTTCTTTACAAGGCGGCTACCGCGGTCTTAGACGACAGTCAGCCCAAGTATTACGATGAACAGCTACAATTTAGATTCAAGCACTTGGGCGGACCACAAACTAGATCATTGCGCGATGAGCGGTGTACGAAACTCGTGATGTCGAATTTTCCAAAAGAGTTAGACCAAGTTATGATTCCGAAACTTTTCCCCCAATTCCCGGCGGAAAAATTTAATCAGGTGATCGAAAAAGTGCGCGAAAGTATAATTGTCGGGTTACAAAAGAACTCTTGGCTTGGCCCAGAAAGTAAAGCGAAAGCGATACTAAAGATTCAAAAAGCAAAATTATTTACCATTCAGCCTAAAACCGACAAAGAGTGGGACTTCTTACCGATCGTTAAATTTTCCGCAAAAGATAAAATTAGCAATTCGCAGAAATTCGGCCGGAATGTTTACAAAAGGCAAATTCATGAATTAACCGACGGGGTCAATCAGGAAGCTTGGGGCATGGGGCCGTTAACGGTGAATGCGTATTATGATCCAAGCAGTAATAAGTTTGTCTTGCCGCTAGGTATCCTGCAATACCCCTTTTTTAATGCGGATGGTGACCTGATTGAAAACTTGGGCGCCGTTGGTGCCGTAGCCGGTCATGAGTTAGGTCACGGCATCGACGATGAAGGTTCGAAATACGACGAAAACGGAAAAGTGAACCAGTGGATGACGATGAAAGACTTAGCAGAGTTTGGCAATCGCGGCAAAAAGCTAATTGGATTTTTTGATAAAGCCGGTCATAACGGACGGCTAACCCTTGGGGAAAATATTGGTGATTTAGTAGGGCTTACTTTCGCCCAACGAGCCGCTTTTAGCGCGGGGAAGCCGTCGGTCGAAGATCAGAAAAAACTTTTCATGGCTTATGCCAGGCTGTGGTGCTACGTCGCAAGACCAAAATCCGAAGAGCAACAATTAAAAACCAACCCGCACGCTCTGGGTTGGGCGCGAATCAACGAACAAGTGAAGCATCAAAAAAGTTTTATTGAAGCGTTTCAATGTAAAAAAGGAGATGCGATGTATTTGCCCGAGTCTGAACAAGTTCAAATCTGGTAAAGCAGATCAGCAGACCCGTTTTTTTAATAGTTCGGCACGGTAAGCATTTATATTGTAATAGCCGTAAGTTTTAATTTTGAAAACTTCCGTGACGGCAATTTCTATTTCATTAACAACGTCGTCACCGAAACCGAGCGGGGAAAAAGCTTTTGCCAGTTCCAACTCATCAAGGCACATGGCGCAAATTTTTTGGATAAATTCCGTATTCGTTTCTTCAACAATTTTGGCCGGTAGTAATTCTTCTTCGATGAGATCAGCAATCCATGTTTTCATGTTGATTTTTTCGGGATCTTCAGTTGATGTCTAAAGTGTGAAAACGCCTAGTTTTTTAGAGCTTAAGACTTTAGTGGAGTACCTTGCCGAACAGCTCGTCGGAAGCCAGTTGCAAGAGGTTCACGCGACGGCCGATGGAATCGTGCTGACTTTATACCGGTTTCAACAAGATCCTCGAGTGAAATATATGGTCTTCGACTTGGACAAACCTTTTCCTTTCTTAGGACTGTTCGAACAACATCCCTGGGGAGGCCAGAAGAAAAGTAAACCCGTAGGCTTATTTTTAAATGCCCACGCGAAAAATCTTTTTATCCAAAAGATTGAATTGCTAGAAAGATTCGGTCGGGTGCTTCATATCGAGATGGGAAAAGACCAGGTCCAAACGCAAATCGAGTTTCGGCTAATTCCGAAACACGCGAATTTGATCGTTCAATCGCGCGAAGGCAAGGCGAAACCCAAAACCATTTCCTGGTATCCAATCGAAGATCTTGAAGAAGCTGACTCAGCGATGACAATGTCGTCGGACCAAGACCAACGCTCGATTCCTTTCTTGATGAAGCAGTGGTTTGACCGCAGAAGTTTGTTTAGCCGAACTTCAGATTCGAAGGCGGTAGGCGCCGCTTCGCTCAGCCCGTTTGAAAAGTGGAAGAAGCAGAAACAAAAAGATGTTATCAAGAAAACGAATGCGCTCGGGGCCATCCAAAAGCAAATTGATCTGTACAATTCGGAACCCTGGGCTTTGGTCGGGGAGCACTTAAAAAATGAAGGCTTCAAAAATTTAAGGCCTGAATGGTCGGTTTATGTCCAATTTGACGAATCTGTGTCGAAGAATATGCAGGCATGCTTCGCAAAAGCCAAGAATGCGAAATCTAAAATTAAAGGCGCCCTTGAAAGAAAAACCCTGGTAGCGGCGGAAATCAAGGCGCTAGAAAATTTAACAGAAATTCAGTTCGAAAAAGAACTGAGGCGCATGGCCGACAAAAAGAATCAAGCACCTGCGCGTGCGATAGAAGGCAGATACCGAAAATTACTTTTGAATGAACAGAACGTGACTTGTTATATGGGTAAATCGGCCCAAGATAATTTAGATCTGCTTCGTAAGGCCAAGGCGTGGGATTATTGGATGCACTTGAAAGATTATCCCAGCGCCCACGCCATCATCCACCGGCAAAAAGATCAGGTTGTTTCGGACCAAGATTTGATCAAATGCGCTGGGTGGTTAGTGAAAGAAGGGTTAAATCAAAAAAAAACTCAGATGGGTGGACGGTTCGCAATCGTCATGGCTGAATGCCGCCACGTTCGGCCTATCAAAGGCGATAAGTTGGGGCGCGTCACTTACAACGAGGGACGTGAGTTCTTGATTGCGCTGTGAATCTTCTTTAGAATTTTTATCAAGAGAAATGATGGAGTGCTTTGATGATTGAGGTTCGAAAACTTTGTAAAAGTTATGGAGAACGTCAGGCCATTTCAAACTTAAGTTTTACAATTGAAAAAGGTGACGTGGTCGGTTTGCTGGGTCCTAACGGGGCGGGAAAGTCGACGACGATGAAAATCATCACCGGTTTTATGGCTCCCACTTCGGGCGAAGCGAAAATTTGCGGGTTTGATGTATTTGAAGATCCCATTGAAGTTAAAAAAAGAATCGGGTATTTGCCCGAGACCCCTCCTCTTTATACCGAGATGACCGTTGAAGATTATCTAAAATTTGTTGCTCAGTTAAAAGGGGTAAGCAAAACATTACTGAAATCGTTAGTCGATAAGTCGCTTGTGAAAACTCAATTGGTTGATGTTAGGCACCGATTAATTCGCAACCTTTCCA
Source organism: uncultured Bdellovibrionales bacterium (assembly GCA_964236345.1). Taxonomy (GTDB): domain Bacteria; phylum Bdellovibrionota; class Bdellovibrionia; order Bdellovibrionales; family Bdellovibrionaceae; genus Pseudobdellovibrio. Next base: position 23,078 of record CAXSEH010000015.1, on the reverse strand, counting down.
AAGGATTCAAACAGCGCGTGGGGATCGCGCAAGCATTGGTCTCTGATCCCGAAGTTTTGATTTTGGATGAACCCACCGTCGGACTTGATCCGAAGCAAGTGGCGGAAATTCGCGATCTGATCAAAGAATTACGCGGTGAACACACCATCATTTTATCGACGCATATCCTTTCCGAAGTTCAAGCAACCTGCAACAAAGTCATCATCATTCATGAAGGAAAGATTGTCGCGCAGGATTCGATTGATCAAATCGAAAAATTAAACCAAGGAACGATCGTTTTAAACATTAGAACCCGCAAGCCTCATCATTTAAGTCATCTCCTTAGTAAAATCGACGGAATACAAAAAGTTGAATCCATCAACCAAACCCAGTTGCGTGTCACTTTAGCGGAGCAAGATGAATTGATTGAAGTGGTCGCTAAAGAAGTTATTGCGTCCGGCGCTGGACTTGTTGAGCTGACGCCAAGCCGGGCCAATCTGGAAGACGTTTTCCTGAAATTAACTTACGGTCAGAGCCAATAGGAAACGAAGGAGACATTCGTGCGCGGAACATTTGTGATATTTAAAAAGGAATTAGCAGGATACTTTCTAAGTCCGCTATTTTATTTTATTTCATTTGTAATGACCGGACTGCTAAGTATCATGTTTGCGACTTCGCTTGGTAAATTTCATGAAACGGTTACGAATGCAATGTTGCAAATGGGGGCGCCACCCCAGGCTCAGAATGTTCACTACGCGGTTTTCGTGCCCCACCTATCACTAGTGAATCTTTTAATGATATTTTTAATTCCCGCCCTTTGCATGCGCTTACTGGCCGAAGAAAAAAAGGTACGTACTTTCGATCTACTGTTAACCTCGCCGATAACTTCGATCACCATCGTTTTGGGAAAATATTTAGCCACTTTAGTGACGATACTAGGATTGATTGCCGTCACAATGATTTACCCAATCGTGACAAGTCGAATGATCGAATTCGGATGGGGACCAACCGTTATTGCGGCGCTTGGGATATTTCTAGTTTCCGCGGTTTACGCAGCGATGAATCTTTTCGCTTCAAGCCTAACGGATAATTCGTTGATAGCCTTCGTGCTTTCAATCGTCTTTAACCTAACCATTTGGTTTGTCGGGGCCCTGAATGAATCTTTCGACGAACCGACGACGAAGAAAATTTTAGAACACCTTTCGATTAACACCCACTTAGCGGGCTTCATCGAGGGTACCGTTCGCACAAGTGGGTTAGTTTTTATTTTTAGTTTAATTTTTCTTTTCTGTTTTTTGACCGAACGAGTGATTGAATCATCTCGGTGGAGGGCATAATGAACGAAAAGGGCCGCCTGGCATTAGCCATTTCAATTTTTTGTTTTATCTGTCTTGGAGGTCTTTACTTTTCACTCGGGATCTGGATGCCGTTTATGTGGGGGGTCATGGCCACGTCGATCATCGCCTTTGGCGTTTGGCTTTATTACGATCGAAAAATTTTAGTGGAATTTTTCTCGTTAAAGACGACTAAGTACGGAATCGACATGGGAGCCATCATCTTTCTAGCGGTTTTATTCATGGCCGTACTTAATTTTGTCGGCGCACGGCACACGAAGGCTTTTGATTTTTCGGAAAATCAGACAAATTCTTTATCTGAACAGTCAAAAAAAATGGCCATTAATGTGCAGAATGAACTTTCGGTAAAGTTTTTTTACAAAAACGGTGCCGACCAAGTTGATTACAATAAAAAAACTTTTCGTGACCTCATTAAAAAATACCAAGACATCAATCCGAAAATTCAAGTTGAATTTGCCGAAATGAACGAAAAGGCAAAATTGACCCAAGAGTACGGCGCCGCCCGTGGAGCGGGCGAAGCGTTCGCCGAATTTCGCGGTAATAAGAACCGAATCGAAAATTTCACCGAGCAGGATCTTACAAACGCTCTAATTAAAGTCACGCGGGTGACCAAAAAATCGATTTACTTTTTAGAAGGACATGGCGAAAGGTCTATTGAAGACGAAAAAGACGAAAACAGTCTATTCGGCCTTAGACAGCTTCTTGAAAAGAACTCTTATATCGTGAAAAAGTTATCGCTGATTTCATTTTCCGAAATTCCCCAGGACTCTGATGTGTTGATCATCGCGGCCCCAACCCAGAATTTTCAGGAGCATGAAATAAAAGCGCTCGAAGGCTACCTAAAACGTGGAGGAAGCCTACTCGTCACCGTCGACAGCGCCCGTACGCCGATAGCCTTACAAAAAATACTAGCGAACGTTGGAATTGATTTTGAAAACTTTTACGTCTTTAACGTGGTTAATACGGCCATGGGTCAAGTCGTCAACGCCCAGTCCTACACGATCGGTAACGTCTATTCGCCAGCGAGTGAAATCACCCGGGTTTTCGGAGCCAATCAGGTTACGGTTTTTAGGCAACCACACGCTTTGAAAGAAGCGGCTCATTCCGACAAAATAAAAATTAATTATATCGTAAAAACTCCGGAAAATTCCGTCGCTCTGAAAGAATTGGACAGTTCGGATTACATCGGCAAGCCTCAGTCTTACAATATCGTGGCTGAAATAAAAGGTTTTTATTTAGAGGCCGACAAAAGTTTTTCCATGGTGGTCACTTCGGACGTTGATTTTATGACGAATGCTCTACTTTACCAAAATTTAAACCGAGATCTAGCGTTGAATTCGGTTTCTGCATTAGCTAAGGATGCGGATCTGGTTTCGATTACTCCAAAGGAATTGACGACAAGTCCCGTTCGCCTATCACCCCCGGAATTTAATCAGTTCTTCAAATTTGTAGTCGTGGGGTTCTTTTTGCCGCTACCGATCCTATTTATGATCATCGCCCTGGTACTGTGGTACCGACGGAGACACGCATAATGAAGTTCAAAAGAACCCTCATTTTTGCGTTTGCCTTTATTCTATTTGCGGCCGGGGTTTACTTTTTAGATTATCGAAAAGACGAAAAGAGCGAACAAGATAAGGAAATCGATTTACAAATTTTAAAGTTTGATCGGGAACAGATCAATATGCTTGAAATCTCTAAAAAGGGAGAGAAAATAGTTCTTCAAAAAAGTGACAAGGGCTGGTCCTTACTAGAGCCGATTCAAGATCGGGCCGACAATGAGCAAATTGAAGAATTAATTAAGTCTATTTCAGACGAACGAATGATTGCCGTGGCTAAAGAATCCGCCCAACTGAGCGAAGCTGATTTAGCCGAATACGGTCTTGATCAGCCACTGGCCACCTACATTATTAAAAATAATTTAGGACTAACAAAAAAAATTTCGATCGGGACCCAAAAAAATTTCGAAGGCAATTCGTTCCTTCGGACGGACTCAGACAATAAAGTTTACGTGGCCGCCAGCGCGTGGTTCACAAAGGCCGAAAATAAATTAATTTACTACCGTGAAAAGAAGCTTTACCGACAACCTTTAGCAGATGTGGTGGGCGTAAAGGTTGATTCACTTAGAGATAGTTTTGAGATTAATCGAGATGCAAATGTTTGGACATCTCCACAGCTTGAACATGTTTTAGATCAGAACAAGGTGCGAGAAACTTTACGCAAAATTGCGGAATCACCCATCCAAGATTACGTATTCGACGGAGAACCCTCGTCAGCCTTGATTGCCGAAAAAGGCTTAGAGAAAAAGCCGTCCGTCAGGGTTGAGTTTAAAACGGGCGATACTTCATGGTCAGTTTTAATTAATATTAATGAAAATGATAACGCCGTTTACGCATTGACCGACCGACCGACCAGATTGGTTAAACTTGATCCGGCCCTCTGGGAATTTTTGGGTGATTTGACATCAGATTCCCTGCGTGACCGGGTTAGCGTGACCCGGTTCAATTTAGATACCGTAAGTAAGGTCTTTGTTAAATATAAGGGTCAGGAAATAAACTTAGAAAAATCACAAGACAAATGGAAAATAAAAAACACCGAAGATTTTTCGCAAAACGAAAATTTCACTCACATATTGAATAAGGTTCATGATCTGCAAATTTCTGAATTCTTAGACAAGCGTAACGGAGCAAATTTCAAAGGCACCGACATGATCATTTTGAAGTCGGCCGAAGATAACCTGGTTTTCCAAATCAACTGGGGCCCCGAGTTTAAAATGAAAAAGTTGGGTAAAGAAAAAGACTATTTCTATTCACGTACTCAAATTTCATCTTCAATATTCGCCATTGAGAAAGACAAGATCGAGGCGATCGGATTAGATAAAATTTTTAAACGTAAGGATATTGCAGAATGAACCAGATGCAGACAATCAAATCTCCTACCCGGGTCGATTTGGCTGGCGGGACTTTAGATATGTGGCCGCTGTATAACTTTGTGGGAAATGCGACAACCATCAATTTGGCCATTGATATTTGGACCAAGGTGGATTTTTTAAAAAGGTCCGATGAGGTCATCAAAATTAAGTCCTTAGATTTGAAAAAAGAATGGTCGTTTGATTCCATCGAACACTTTTTAAGTGCGTTGGATCCTAAGATTGTCTTGTACCAAAAAACCTTTGAACGTTTTCAGAGCGATCCCGCAGCTTTCAGAGCTCTTCGACAAGGTTTTGAAATTATAACGTCTTCCGAAAGCCCCATGGGCGGCGGTTTAGGTGGTAGCAGTAGCCTTATGATAAGCTTACTAAAAACCATTTACCAATTGACCGGCAAAAAAATGTCATCGCCTCATGAATTAGTTCATCTCGCACATAATATCGAATCCGATTTCATGAGAACCCCGACGGGAACCCAAGACTACTATCCCGCAGTAACGGGTGGCCTCAGTTTTATCGATTACGCTTCGGCAGGGATTGAACAAAGAACTTTCGCGATTGACGACACGCCTTTCCAAGATCATTTTCTATTGGTCTATACCGGCCGAACGCACCATAGTGGCTTGAATAATTTCGAAGTCCTCAAATCGGCGGTCGAAGGTGACGCCGGGGTTCTGCAGGCCTTGAAAAAACTTAAAGATATTTCGCAAGCTATGTCGCAAGTTATTCTCAAAAAACAGTGGGGCGAGCTGACATCGTTGTTTCAGCAAGAGTACGAGGCCCGCATCCAGCTGACGCCGGCCTTTACCAGCCCCGAAATCCAAAAACTTTCTGAAATTTGTATCGCCGCAGGGGCTTTGGCGGTTAAAATATGTGGAGCAGGAGGCGGCGGCTGCGTCATGGTTTGGGTTCCGCCTCATCAGCGGGGAAAGGTAGTGCAGGTATGTCAAAACGAAAAGTTTCAATGCCTGAGCGCTCAACCCGTGAATCCCTTGAAGTAGCCCAGAACAGTCGAGTCATTCGATTTATCGGCGTTTCTTTAGCGGGCGGAAAATCCGACAAAGCCTGCGTCGCGGTTCTTGAGTATTACCCCGACAATAAAAAAATCTTTTTATCACGGATCTTCGAAAAGATTAAATCCGATGAAAAAATATCCGGTGACCTAAAAATTCACGAACTTATCATGCAAAATGCGGATAGCACACGGTTCGTCGCCTTTGATACTCCGTGGAACGTGCCCTACTGCATGGCTTGCACGTTGAAGTGTCCCGGTTACGAAAGGTGCCGCTTACCCCATATCGACTGGATGTGGGCGCACCAAGAAAAGTTAAAAAAGAAACGACCTAAAAAACTTTTTACGCCCTACACGCAGCGATGCATTGAAATGCACTTTCAGACCGAGCTTGAAGAACCTTTTACTTTACACCACGCACTTGGTTCTAATAGCGCACCATTACTTGCCCGGGCCCATTTTATTCAACGCCGCCTACCCATCGATTGCATCGAAGTTTATCCCACGCTAACGCTTTGGCGCCTTGGAAAACTAATGGGAGTCATGAAATCGCATTTGAAAAATCACCGGGCTGCCTTCGGCGGCGACGACGCTCGGGCGCAGTTTTTGTTAAGCCTGAACGAAAAGGATATCGCATTTATATACAATCAAGATATGAAACAGATGGTAGAAAATAATCATGCCTTCGAGGCCTTCTTGTGCGGCTTTACCGCGTACCTTAAGTTTAAAGGGGTTACCGAAAAGCGTCCCAAAAATTTTCCTGAAAATGAAGATTGGATCGAGTTTCCGCAAAAAGATTTAAAACTTAAAGACTTGTAACGGTTGAATCGTCCCGTTGTTGGAAGTCGCGCACTTGCGGAAGTGGCTTAAACAGTCCACGAAGTTCTGGCATCTGCATCGGAATTTTTTCAAATGATTGGATCCAAGTCTCTGGCGTTTCCATACATAAAAATATGTTCCATGCCGGATTTAATGATTTCATTTTTTGAATCATGAACTGAAACATTTCGGACCTGACCCGTGCATCGTAACGTAATTTTTGCCCTTCGCTCGGAAACATTTCGGCTTGAGTGACCAGCGAGTCCAAACTAAACCTTTCGCGCATCATGTGGCGTTGTTCGGGCTGAAAGCGTAGGGTCCCTAAAGAAATGACGTGGACTTGCTCAGGAGAAAATTGCGCGTTAATTTCTTCAACTAAAAAACCATAATTTTCTTTCCATGCGGGATGCCAAATCATTGGGTCGATGTGAAAGGCAATCTTAAATCCTTGTTCTGAACACCGCTTCGCGGCCTTCAGGCGTTCGTAAAATGAGGCGGTTCCGTGCTCTTCCCGATCGATGATGTAAGGTGGATTGATCGACCAGCTGACGACGGCATTACCCGCATGGTCCATATCTAAAAATTGCTCAACCTGGGCCGATTTCGTTTTAAATTCCAAAGTCCAGTTGGGGTATTGGTTGAAAAAAGAAATAAGCTTACGCGAATATAAAGTTAGAAAGTCTAACGAAAGTGAATCTATAACTTCACCGGTGCCGACCCGAAAAGGTTGTTCCGGATGAAGTTCGGCCATCTGTTTCAACTCTTCTAATGCTTGCTCAATATTGGTAAATATTTTTGTGACCCGAGAATTAAGGTAGCTCTGCAAATAACAATAGCTGCAATTCATATTGCACTGGCTACCTAAATTCAAAACGTGGTAGTTACAACACGTCAGGGCTTTTTTTTGAGTCGCACCGGGGCAGCGTTTAAAAAACTGTCCTTTAAAAGTAGTCAGTAAAAGGGTTTTCTTTGACTGGTTAAATTCTTCAGCCGTCATGACACCTTTTTTAGTGAAAATTTCAAGCTCAGTGTTTTTTTCATCAATGGCAAAAATGATTTCTGCAGGATATAGCGAACGAACCCTCGTTGCGACTTCAGAATCTTCTGAATTTTTTTCGATATAAATTTTTTCAAATACCGGAAGACTCACGATAATTCCTTTTGTACGCGCTCAAGCGAAGCCAAAATCTTGGTTAAGTCCACGTCCGAACTTATAAACAGTTTAAGCTCAACTCCGGCCCGATCTCCACGCCGTTCGAATCTTACTTTTGATCCGTACGGCCAAGGTAACGATTCCATCTTCGTCTTTAGTTCTTCATCCCGTTTTGACGTATGCGGGTACCTTAAACTTTTCAGATAAGTTTTATAAGTTTCAAGATTGTCCATGTTCAAAAAAAGCTCTTCACCATGGCCCATTAATATTAAATCTGTCAGATGTTCAAAAATAGGTAAAGACTCAGCAAAAGTGGGATGTAAATGCACCACGTGATCCGCTAACTTATGAAAAAGGTCTAGATGCACGGGGTCTTTTAAAGCCCGCAAAAAGATGAGGTCGGTTGGCTTCACTTTTTTGTCTTCGGCCCATGTCTTAAAACTCATTGTATGGTGCTAAACTATTTTCCTTCTTTTAGCAAATGGGGCATGATCTATTCATGGCCCATTGGAAACAGCGTTCGACGACGAACATCGATGTCGTGTATTTTGAATACCAAAAAAACGCTCAAATTCAAAGCAGCGACGAGGTTTACATTTGGGATCTGGATAAAACTTATCTAGACACTTCAATTGACTCGCTCTCGGGCCTTTTTCGTACGGTCTTTGAAAAGGCCTTCACCAAAAAAAATGTGCCTGGGACCCCAAGTCTGATTCGTAGCCTGGCGCGGTATCGGAAGAAGCATCTTGATGAAGCCGACTTTCCCATTTTTTTCGTGTCGGCATCGCCGCCTCAGATGGAATCGAAAGTTTATGAAAAATTCGTTATAGATGAGATCAAACCCATCGGCATGTTCTACAAAGATAATCTTCGAAACTTGGCTCCGAAACGATTTCTATTTCTGAAAAAACAAGTTGGGTACAAGATTCAAGCCCTGATGCAACTTCGCGCGCGCTTATCAAAAACGGTTAGGATGATTTGTTTCGGTGATGACTCGGAATCCGATGCCATAATTTATAATTTATTCTCGGACATTTGCGCCCGAAGGCAAACCGAAACTCAATTAACGACCTTGCTTGAAGATTTAGGAGTGACCTACGTGCAGATCGACGAAATTTTGTTGTTGCAATCTACGCTTCCCATTCAAGATCCGGTTGAAAAAATATATATTAATCTTGCGACCGACACCGATCCTGAATATTACCTTAAATTCGGCAGACGGACGTTTCCGACCTACAATACTTTTCAAGTCGCTTTGGATTTGGTTCAAGATCAGCGGCTCTCGTTAGAAGAGCTCGGTATTATTGTCGATGTATTAACTCAAAAATACAAAATGACTAACGACCAACTGATCACAAGTTTTGACGAGCTAATTCGCCGCCGCATTCTTGGATTATCGAGTTACGAAATGTTAAAAAATTATTTTATTGAAAAAAACATGGTAACCTATAATTGGATGTCGAAGGCCGAACCACTTAAAGAAAAAGTAATCGATCAAGGTCACGTCTACGAACTCGACGGGCTTTTCGAACCCTGGATCCCGACACAGATCGATTACATTCACGATTACCGTTAGTTCAAAATTTTATTATTCGAATTTAAGAGGAAAAACCGTCGTTACGGGGGCACCGGTAAACGACTTAAACTGGGTGCGCGCGACGACTTCGGTTAAACAAGACTTGAATGCCGTATCATTGATTTCAGATTTTGAAATTTCAACTTTCGTGGCCTGCCCCTGATTTAGAATGGTGAACGCGATCAGCACCGATCCTTGGGCCTGAGCATTTCTTTGAAGCACTTGGCCGTAGCATTTAAAAAAATCCGTTTTTTTGGCGTTCAACAAATTTTCGATCTCGAACTGCGAAAGCTGCCCATCGTTTGTCTTAACCGGTACTTGATCTTTTAATTTTGTTAATTTAGTTTTGTCAGATAAAGCAAAGTCCACGGCACTTTGAAGCTGACCTTCTTTGCGAACCCAAAAGCTTGGCTTCGCGCCAAATTTTTCAATGTAAATGTCGCCGGACCGAACGACCACTAAAAATTGTCCGTTATCTAATTGATCAATAAGAACTTCTGATTTTTCCGTGATCCGAAACTGGCCATCATTTTTCCACTGAATGGAAACATCAGAATTATCGCCCGTACGGACAATGTCTTTGGGACCAAGGGGCGAATTTTCTTTAAGTAAAACTGATTCCGGCATCTCGTTATTTAAAACGCTGACCTCGCCCGATTTTTCGATAACCAGGGCTAGTTCGTTGACCGCAGACGAGCGATCGCTTTGATTTTTAGGGCTCCAAATAGAAATGATGATGAGGCCTGAACCAATTAAAATAAGCGCAGGTACAAGCCACTTTTTCATTAATTATTACTTAGTGGGTTTTGCAGGCGTCGGTGCAGTCGTAGGTTCTACGGGTTGGCCCGCAGGTTGTCCGGCCGGTGCCGCTTGCTTCACGGGATCTTTTGGAAGAGTTTCGCCCGCCGTTGAATTGTTTGAAGGAATGGCCGGAGTCGTCGCTGAATTTGGAACCGCGTTGACCGGGCCCGAATCGATGACCGATTTTTCTCCACGAGCTGACATGATAGAAAGCGCGATGCACGTGGCCGCAAAAAGGGCCGCGATCACTTTCGTCATGGTTTGCGCCAACGTCGCCGCACCGCCGGCACCTAATACCGAACTCGAAGAGGCCTGAGAAGTGAATACGCCGCCGCCTTTTGAGTCTTGAATTAAAACCAAACCGACAAGACCAAGACAGGCCACAATGTGAACGACAGCTAAAAACGTAATCATGAATTCTCCGTGATTGGGGTTGATAAAAAAGGTAAATTAACGCTCTCGATCTGAATCGTCCAGTCTTTGCTGACCAGCGGTCCTAGTTTACGCACTGTTTAATGATGACAAAAACGACTCTGTACGAGATAAATCTTTCACATGATTTTTTTAGCTTTCGAAGGCCTGGATGGTTCCGGCAAATCATCTCTAATGAAACAGCTCGAAGACCACCTTCATCAGAATAATATAGCGCTGACCAAAACCCGCGAACCCGGCGGTACTTTCGTGGGAGACCAGCTCCGAGACCTGATTTTAACAAAAAATGAAGATGAAAAACGTTCACCGACGGCACGAACGGAACTGTTGCTATATGAAGCTAGCCGGGCGCAACACGTGGATCTAGTTATTCGGCCCGCACTGACAGCTAAGCGATGGGTCTTATGCGATCGATTTACCGCAAGTTCTATCGCTTTTCAGGCAGGCGGCCGAGATATTTCGATTGAACAAGTTCGTTGGCTTAATAATTTCGCCGTAGACGGCATTGAACCTCACTTAAATATTTTGCTCGACCTCACGGTTGAAGAATCAAAAAAAAGAAGGCGCGGGCGTGAAGGCGAAAAGGGACAAGCAGAAGATCGAATCGAATCCGAAGCCGACACTTTTCACGCGCGCGTGCGAAATTCTTTTTTGAACGAAAGCAAAGCGCAACCAAAACTTTGGTTAGTGCTTGATGCGTCCCAATCTCCCGAAAAACTATTCGAGAGTCTATTGACCGAGTTAAAGGCACGACGATGGCTCGCCTAATTGACAGCGTTGTTGGACATAAAACCGAGATTAAGCGACTGATGCATTTAAAAGAATCGGGGCGTTGGCCCCACGCACTGTTATTTGCCGGGCCCAGCGGAGTCGGCAAGAAAAAAATTGCGTTGGCCTTCGCGCAGATGTTGATTTGTCCGGTGAAACCAGATGCCTGCGGCGTTTGCGGCGCCTGTCTTCGCGTCGCCAAGATGCAATCAGAGAGTTTAAATTTTATTCAGCCTGATCCTGAAGCGGCAAAGGCAGTCATCAAAGTCGACGCCATTCGCGGACTTCTAGATAATTTGTCATTCGCAAGTTTGGGCAGTGCACGCGTTGTTATCATTGATCAGGCCCAAACGATGAATCCACAAGCTTCGAATGCTTTGTTAAAAACTTTGGAAGAACCCTTCGAAAATGTTTACTTTATTTTACTCGGCGAAGAAGTGCAGTCATTTATGCCGACCATCCGCTCACGTTCGCAAGTTATCAGATTCGCGCCCTTATCCGCGGCCGAACTGAAAATGATAAAGCCCGGACTTCCAGAATGGGCGTATCTCAGCAGTCGCGGCCGGCTGGATCAACTTGAACTTTTAACTTCACCCGAAGGTGTCGAACGTCGTGAAGAATCATTAAGCCTGTTCGAACAATTTTGCGAAGACCCCGATTTTTTAATTTCAAGCGGGTGGAAAACTCAAGCGAAAGACCGTGGGCAGGCGATGTTCAACGTAAAATGTTGGCTGCAATTGATACGAGATTTGATCGTTCTCAAAACGCAGGCCCAACAGTTCGTTCTAAATACCGATCAAGTTTCCCGTCTGAAAAAACTTTACCAATTACAAACCAGAAAATTAATTCAGCTTTCGCAAAATCTTATTCAGGCCGAGCAAAGCCTCAAAGGAAATGCCGATGCGACGTTAGTTTTTGAAAACCTGTGGGTGAAATATGCTCGAGTGGATTGATATACATTGTCATCTAGACCAGCTCGAAGGGGGACCTGAAGAGGCTTTGAAGCAAGCACAAGCCGTCGGCGTCAGAAACCTCATCACGATTGGAACCGAGCCCGAAGATTTACCGTTGGTTATTGAACTAGCTGATCGATTTGCTCCGTTTGTTTTTTGCACCATCGGCATTCACCCGCATGAGGGCGTTAAATACACCGACGAAGTTGGCACTTTTTTACGAAAGAATGCGTCGCATCCGCGGGTGGTTGCGATCGGTGAAATTGGTTTGGACTATTATTATAACCAGTCACCCAAGGCCGAACAACTGCATGCTTTTCGCGAGCAGCTTAAAATCGCCGAGGCCGTCGGCTTACCGGTCGAAATCCATACCCGCGACGCGGAAGAGGACACCGTCATGGTGTTAAAAGAATTTGCTGGGCGGGTGAAGGGACTTATTCACTGCTTCACAGGAACGGAATGGCTCGCTAAAGAAGCCTTAGCTTTAGGATTTAATATTTCGATTTCGGGAGTGGTCACTTTTAAAAATGCCGAAGCTCTTCGCAACATTGTTCGAGATGTAATTCCAATGGATCGCATTCACGTTGAGACGGATGCACCATTTTTGGCGCCCGTACCCATGCGGGGTAGGCCCAACACCTCGGCTTACGTTATTCACACGGCCCAGGTTGTTGCCGATTTAAAGAATGTCAGCTTGCAAACGCTTAGCGAACAAACTAAAAAAAATGCGTTAATCCTATTCAACAAATTGGTTTTATCATAAACTTTCTTTTTCAAAGGAGATTCTCGTGGCTAAGTTAAAAGTTGGTATCAATGGGTTTGGACGCATCGGCCGCATTTTTTTTCGTGAAGGTTTCGAAAAATTAGATATCGTCGGCATCAATACGTTAGATAGTGTTGAAGGAATCGCACATTTATTAAAATATGATTCATCACATGGTATATTTAAGGCGGACGTTTCTCATGATGAAAAAAACTTGATCGTAAACGGAAAAAAAATTCCGGTGACCGCCGTTAAAGATCCAGGGCAAATTCCGTGGGGAACTTGGGGCGTCGAAATGGTCATGGAGTGCACGGGTATCATGAAGGGAAAAGAAGATTACCAAAAGCATATCACTGCCGGCGCAAAAAAAGTGATGATCTCGGCCCCGGCCGATGGAGTTGACTTAACTATCGTCTACGGAATTAACCATCAACAGTACGATGCATCGAAACACAATTTCATTTCCAATGCTTCGTGTACGACAAATTGCTTGGCCCCGCTCGCTAAAGTTATGAATGATTCGTTCGGGATCATCAATGGAACCATGATGACGATTCACTCGTATACGAATGATCAGCGCATTTTAGATTCCGTGCACAAAGATTTACGACGTTCGCGGTCTGCGGCGGTATCGATGATTCCGACGACTACGGGCGCGGCAAAATCGGTGGCGCTTGTATTGCCCGAATTAAAAGGCAAGTTAGATGGCCTTTCGGTTCGGGTCCCAACGCCGAACGTAAGCCTGGTCGATTTTACTTTTAACGCAGAAAAAGAAATGACGATCGACACGATTAACAATGCACTTCGTGAAGCGGCTGCTGGTTCACTGAAAGGCGTGCTGACGGTTGAAGAAAACGAACTTGTTAGTATCGATTTTAACGGCAACAAGTACTCTTCAATTATCGATGCGAAGACGACGATGGTTTTAGGAAAGAAAATGGCCAAAGTTTTATCATGGTACGATAACGAAACGGGTTTTTCGAATCGCATGGTGGACGTTGCCGTTTACATGGCCTCAAAATAATACTTTAAAAATGGATTGAGGATTTATGTCGGGCTTAAAGGGAATTAAAACAATTCGAGATTTCGATTTAGCAGGGAAGACGGTTTTTGTTCGCCTTGATCTAAACGTTCCGTTGGACGGAACTAAGATCACGGATGAAACGCGAATCACGGCTAGTCTACCAACTATTCGTTATTGTTTGGAAAAAGGGGCAAAATTAATTGTCGCTTCCCACTTAGGTCGACCTAAATCTTCGGACGATAAAAAGTATTCGATGGAACCCGTTGCGAAGCGACTGACTGAATTGCTTAATCGCGAAGTGGTCTTGATGGAAGAACCTAGTTCTGAAGGTGTGAAACATATTCTGTACGGCAATATGAAAAATGAGATTATCTGCCTAGAAAATTTAAGGTTCGATCCCGGAGAGACTGAAAACAGCAATGAACTTGCGGTCCAGTGGGCGAGCTACACCGACATTTACATCAATGACGCTTTCGGCGCCAGTCACCGGGCCCACGCAAGTATCGTGGCACTGCCCGAGATCATGGGAAAAAAGGCGGGCATCGGCTTTCTGATCGAAAAAGAAGTGAAAATGCTCGATGGGTTAACCGATAATCCAAAAAAACCTTACTTAGCCGTATTGGGCGGGTCAAAAATATCTGATAAAATTGACGTCATTGAAAAACTAATCGACATCGTCGATGGCTTTATCATCGGCGGGGCGATGGCTTATACTTTTCTGAAAGCGCAAAATGTACCTGTCGGAAAATCGTTGGTTGAAGCTGACAAAATTAAATACGCTAAAGAAATGATCCAGCGGATGGAAGCGCGTCAAAAGACGATGCTTCTTCCGGTAGACCACGTGGTTTCGACCGAATTCGGGAATGTGGCCAATAAAAAAGTGACCACTTCCGCCATGATCGCCGAAAATGAAATGGGATTAGATATCGGTCCCCAAACGATTAAAAATTTCTCGTTAGCTTTAAGTAAGGCGGCCACCATTTTTTGGAACGGGCCCATGGGAGTTTTTGAAAATCCGGCATTTGCTGATGGTACTTTTGCAATCGCGAAGGTGATGGCCGAAAACCCCGGAGTGAAGATTGTCGGGGGCGGCGATTCCGCGTCCGCTGCGGAAGCTTCAGGTTACGCCTCAAAAATGACCCACATTTCAACGGGCGGCGGGGCTAGCCTTGAATATCTACAAGGCGAAAAACTTCCGGGACTTGAAGTCTTACGTCCGCGTAAACAAAGTGAAACCAATCTCGAATAGGAATGTAAATGAAAAAAATTTTCGCGGCCAATTGGAAGTTAAATAAAAATCCGGAACGGTCGCGTGAATTCATCATTCAATTCAAAAACGAAATTTTTAAAACTCAAAATTTTTTTCAGACGCGCGAAATTATCATTTTTCCGCAAGCCTATTCGCTGGAAGCAGTTTCAAGTCTTTGCGGTGGTGGTGACATTGGCTACGGTCCCCAAAACATTTACTTTCAAAAGTCCGGCGCTTTCACCGGCGAAAATTCGGCGGCCCTCGCGCAAGAACTTCGCGCCAATTTCGCGCTGGTGGGTCATAGCGAGCGGCGGGAAATTTTTAAAGAGCAAGATGCGGACCTCAATAAAAAAAATCTGCACCTTGAATCTTTGGGGATGACCTCCGTTTTCTGCATTGGCGAAACTTTAGCTCAGCGTGAGGCAAACCAGACATTACAAATCTGCTTTTCGCAGCTCGATTTGGGTTTGGAAGGGATTTCGCGCGCCAAAAGATTAATCGTGGCGTACGAGCCAGTCTGGGCGATCGGCACCGGAAAAGTAGCCACGCTTGAACAAGTGGCCGAAGTCCATGCAGCGATTTTTGACAAATTGACGGCCCGGGGCTTTACTGAATTTCAGATACTTTATGGCGGTAGCGTAAAGCCGGAAAATGCAGGGGATTTGCTAAAAGTTCCGCACCTAGACGGATTTTTGATTGGCGGGGCCGCACTTGAAGTGGAATCGTTTGTTAAGATTTGCTTAGCTTAAAAATATTGTGCGCTTATTTATTCGTCGGCGCTTTATCACTTAACGACGCCTCGATCTTTCGAGAATTCAAACTAGCCGGAAATTCTTTTTTAACTTTCTCGTTGAATTGAGCGACGACTACCTTGCAGGTGATACGTACATCTTTGATTTTGTTTTCGGCGTCGCAAAGTTGATTTAATGAGTTCTGAAATTTCTCATATATTGTTTTATTTGCGGGATTTTTCCAAGCGGCGTACAAGCGCGCTAAATTCTCCGTATTATTTGAAATCGCTTGGCAATTTCTTGAAGCATGACTTGAGCGAACGGTGCAATAGGGGCTGAGGTCACCTTGGTAACCGAAAACTAGAGGGTTACATAATATTTCATTACTCGATTTACATTTAAAATCAGCGTTACCCAATTCAAAAAGGCGAAGTGCGGGCGCTAAGTTTACCATCGGGGAACATCGATCTCCCGTGATGACGAAACCTGCGTAGAGGCATTTTCCGCGTTCAGCCTCGGGCGCGGGCGGGGGCATAACGGAAACTAGGGTGACGGGTGCTCCCTGAAGAGGCGTGGATTTTTTCGTTGTTTCAGTTTTTACGCTTCTTGCGGGCCCCGAACTTAGGCCGTTCAAATTAATACTTTTCAGCTCTGGCGCAAATTGCACCGCCGAGTCATACCTAGCTTTTAGAGACGTCACATTTTTTTCAAAATTTTTGCGTTGCTCTCCGGTCAGGTTTTTTTGCGAAAGATTCTGCAAGCGATTGTAGGTGTCTAAGTAGACGTCTTTGACGTTTGATTTATCAGTCCGCTTATCCCGGGCACCCTTCATCATCGCATCCATGATACTAAACATATGGTCGATTTTTGCATTTTCAACGCGATTATCCATTGAACGGATTCGTGACGATCCCGTTTGATCATCGGCCGCCGCGACAGAATTAATTAAATGCGAAAAAAGCAGATTGGCTTTTGAAAAATTTTGACCGTCGTCAAAGGACACAACAAGAGTTTGCATGGCCTCGATGTATTTTTTTTGCTCCGAGCCAGTCAGTCCTGAGTACTGTTCATATGTTAAAAATAGAAAGTTCGTTTGCGCTTTGGCCTGGTAACCCGCGAAGGAAGTAAGTATAAGAATGGCTAACGCGAATAATTGAATCATTCTTTTCTATCGGCCTTCGCCCTGTCTGTCTGTAACGAAATTGTCTCAGAATGATATCAATAAAAAGAAAAGATGTTTTTGCGAAAGTCGACAAACCTGGCTTTCGCGTCAAGTCACTAGTCACCTTTTAAGCCACAGCTCTCATTAGCAGACGTTCAAATTAGGAAAGGTTGGAGTTGATCTTGCTGAACTATATGTATCACGAGAGAATAAAGGACAAACCATGAAAACAAATGAAGCTTCATTGCACTTTCGCCGTTGCCATATTTGCGGAGCCGTTAGCGAGACTGAAAATGCCTTGGTGGATAAATGCGGGCATTGTGGCAAATTCTTTGCGCCCTTTGTTTTCTTCGACGAAAAGGCCGCCCTGGGAATGGACGCTGCGGAAAAGCAGGATTCGGCCAAGGATGATATGCCTTCCGTTATGTCGAACAGACTAAAGTCTAACGAATGGCATCAACGAATTAAATCCCAGTACCCACCACTATGGGGTTTCACTGTATACTGGTGACATGAAAGTCACTTTTGAAGATATCCAGCAGGCCCAAAAAACAATACAAGAAATGATTATCCACACGCCGTGTGATCTGTCGCGGTCGTGTTCCCAGCTTCTCGACGATGGAAGCCACGCAGAAATATACCTTAAATTGGAAAATACCCAGCGAACGGGTAGTTTTAAAATGCGAGTTGCTTCCAATAAGATTGCAAGTCTAAGCGCCGAGGAACGTAGTCGCGGAGTTATCGCGTGTTCGGCGGGAAATCACGCGCAGGGTGTAGCGCTGAGTGCGCGCATTAACAATGTAAAATCCATCATCGTAATGCCCGAGACCGCTCCTCTCACAAAAATAAACGCCACTCAAAATTACGGAGCCGAAGTGATTTTGAAAGGCCAAACTTTTGATGAAGCGAAAGAGCACGCGTTTCAGTTAGCGAAAGAAAAAGGCTACGTTTTTGTTCATCCGTACGAAGACGAAAAAGTCATTGCCGGGCAAGGAACGGTGGGCTTAGAAGTTTTCGAACAAGTAAAAAACTTAGACATGATCATCGTTCCTATCGGGGGTGGCGGCCTTATCAGCGGAATCGCGATCGCCCTGAAGACGCTTAATCCAAAAATAAAAGTGATTGGAGTTCAAACCAAAGCGGTTGATACAATGTTTCAGATGTTTAAGAAGACGACTCCAGACCGCAGCAAATTAAGGCCTACGATCGCGGACGGGATCGCCGTGCAATCACCTAGTTTGAAAATGTTTGATTCTTTTATTTCGAAGTACGTCGACGATATCGTCACCGTCGATGAAGGTGAAATTGCCGAAGCGATTGTGTTTTTAATTGAGCGGGCGAAGACGGTCGCAGAAGGAGCCGGAGCCGCGGCACTAGCGGCGCTACTTTCTAAAAAAATAAAACCGATGGCGAAGACCTGCGTCATGGTCTGCGGCGGCAACATTGATCTAAATATAATTTCCCAGGTCATCCAACGGGGCCAAATACAGCGAGGCCGACTTTGCGAAATGTCCGTGGTTGTACCCGACGTGCCGGGAAGTCTGAGTCAGCTTACTAAAATTTTGGCCGAACAAAAAGCGAACGTTCTTGAAGTTCACCATGACCGAATTAAGCATGGCCTAAATTTAAAAGAAACCCGAATCGATTTCGTGATTGAAACCACCAGCCAGGCCCATATAGAAAAAATCCGTGAATCTTTACAAAAATGGGGCGCGAAAGTCGGTTAGTAAATTCAGTTCACTTTCCATAAAATTTGCACCTGGTCTTTTGGCTTTAGCATCGAACTGCGACTAGTCACGTCAACATTGTTGATCTTAAAAATGTGATCTTTATTTTCTGTGAAAAGTTTGGTTTTTATCTGCAGCCTGGCCTGCGCATTTTCCCGAAGTTCAAACTTCAGATGAACATGTTGTTCACTGCGATGGCATTCTAGAAGGTCAATCTGATTTTCATCAACTAAGTCTTCTAGTCCATCCATGGTAGCTAAATGAGGTTCTAAACTAACGGGATTTCTTCCCTTAGTGGTGATGACTTCAAATTTTAGTTCGGGAGCCAGTTCGAAAGCTAGCGCGCCTTTTCGCGATTGGGCATTTAACTGGGCAATGTCGAATGCGCAGAGTTGCGAGCAGATAGATTGGATTTCGTTATTCCACTCGCCGCGTGGGTGCGCCTTAGAAACAATTGATTTGGGCGGCAGAATAATTTTGATTTTATCCAAAACCGCCTGCGAGAAAAAATTCTCGATCTGGTAAAATTGAACTAATTTTTGAATCAATCCGCTTTCGATCACGTGGGACGAAGCGGAATACTCAGAAGCCAAACTGGTATTCGTAAAATCCAAAGTGATAAGTCGGATATTTTGTCGTTCTTCGATTAATAGTTTCAGTTTAATCATTTGGGTGGGACTTAAACGATAGGAACATTCGGCGCTTCCGTGAGGTTTGCTACTAAATTGATTTTCGAAAATCTCTTGTGAGGTTTTCAACCAAAGCATTTGATTTTTCGGTTGCCCCAACATTTGGATACTTTCCCGATTAGAATATATCTGATCCAAGTGAATTTTTTCAGTTTCAAAAAAAGATTTTAATAGGGTAGCTTGCGGATGGCCATCGACTAGAGCGGTCCAAACAAAACTATTTTTATGATTATTTTCATAAAGCGGAGTAGGCGGTATTTTAAAATCAATCAGTGGAAGATCTTTTTCCCAAACTAAATACAGATTTTCGCCGAGTGCCGAGACAAAAATAATTTTCGTCAGGCTGAAACCCCCATTTTCTGGATCGTTCAAGATGATCAAATCAAAAGGCTTGGGCTTTAGATATTTTTTAACAATTTGAAAGGCGACTAAGCGGGTCGTCGTTAAGCAGTCCGTGGCCGAATCTTTTGAAAAAAGAAGTTGGCCATCGCCATTAATCACCGAAAAAGATGGAAGCGTATTCGCAAACTGAAGCAACAAACTTTGGTAATTTTTGGCAGTAAACATTTAAACCAATGCTTTCTTGATAATTTCTTTGGGCCAATCAAACTTAGCATTCTTAAAACCGAAAATGGGCGCCAACGGCCCCGTGACTTTCAGTTTTTGGTTTTTTGAAATCCCGCTCAATTCGTTTTTTATTCCCTCAATAATTTGCTCTTTAATTTCGGTGCGAGTGGTTTTCAAAGAATTTTCGGCTTGGCCCTTTTCGATAACCGATAGGTGATTTTCTAATTTTTGCTTTTGAGCGTCGGAACTAAAATTAACAAATAATGATTTCATGACCGGCAGCTGTCCGACTTCTTCCGAAAAAAGATCAAGAACTAAGGGCTTAATGCCGCGACCAGCGCAGACCGGTCCTGGTTCATGTTGAGTTTGTTGTTTCGAAATCCCTAACATCGACATGTGATCCAATCGAACTTCCGCGAAGGGGTGCGGGTGAAGTTCTTTCGCTTCGAAATGAGGGGTAGGGATTTTACCCCAAGGACTTTTCCAAGATGAACAAACGTGCGCTTGAATAAGACGAAAACATTCATGGTCAAAGTACGCAACCGCCTCGGATTGTTCGGCCGCAGCTAGTGATGCTAAGAAGGAGCTACTACTGCCAAAAAGCTCGTGGTTCTCAAATGACTGAGTAAACTTATCACCGATCCAAAATGAGGCTTCGCAGTTGTCGCCAAAAATTTCTTTAATTTCCGAAACAACCTCTTCCTTCGTTCCTTCAGTGCCAGCGTTTAATAGGGTTTTCCGAACCTCGCCCAATCGTTCCGGATTTTTGCATGTAAAAATATTAAATTCTGCTGCGGTAAAAAAACTTTGCACTAATTCTCGCCGGGCCGTCGTGAATTTACTTTCCGAAAGTTGAATAACAACTTTATTCGAATCAGAATTAATTTTTTTTATTCGGGCCAACTCTGACACCAGAAATTCTTCAGTGAGAGTTTCTGGATTCACCGAAATCACCAGCGAAGCCGCCGCTAAAGACAAGGACTTCGTATTCGCAAGCGCGTAGGAATTTTCAAAACCTGACTGTACCACCTGGGTTACGCTGCCGCCGAGTCTAAAATGTCGAAGACGATCTAAGTATTTTGTGACAATAAAAAACCGTATTGGATGTTCCGAAAAATCTTCGACTCCAAGATGTTCCAAAATTTTTAGTTTTGTTTGAGTTAAAAGATTTTTAAAAGAAACTTGAGGTAAAAAAACTGACTTTTCGAAAATTTCTTTTTCCGATAAATCAAAAGCACCTAGAGATGCGTAGGATTCGCCTAGATACAGAGCAATTGCGGGGGCAGGTATCATATTTCGTTTAACTCGAGCTTTCTTTTGATGTAATCGGTATGTTATGAATTGTAGAGATAAGGGTCAATCATGAAAGTATCCGCCGAAATTTTAAACCTTGTTCCTTACAAGCCAGGAAAGCCCATTTCAGAGACTCAACGGGAATACGGTTTAAAGGAAGTCATTAAATTGGCCAGCAATGAAAATCCCCTAGGCCCAAGTCCTAAAGCGGTTGCGGCCATCCAACTTTATTTGCAACACCAACATCGGTATCCTGATCCTTCCGGCTATGATTTGATCCACAAAATCTCTGACATTTGGCAAGTTCCGACATCCCAGATTGGCTTAGGAAATGGTTCTAACGAAATTATCGATTTATTGATTCGGATTTTTTGCGAACCTGCCGACGCGATTCTGACTTCTGAAGCAGCCTTCGTTGCTTATCAAGTGTGCGCACAGGCGGCTCGCGTGAAGGTACGAACGACGCCACTTAGAGACGATTTAACGATAGATCTAAAAGCCATCGCGGATCATTTTTTTCACAACCCTACTTCGAATATCCGTCTTATTTTCATTCCGAACCCCAATAACCCCACGGGAACTTTAGTTGGCGGAAAAGAAATAGATGAATTCTTGGTACGATTAGGAAATCGAGACGACGTGCTCCTTATTTTTGATGAGGCCTACACCGAGTACGTTCGTGATCCCAAATTTCGTCAGGCCGCTAAGTTTTTTAAAGACTATTCTAACGTCATCGTTATCAAAACATTTTCTAAAGTTTACGGGATGGCGGGGCTTCGTTTGGGCGCAATGCTTGCTCCAGAATATGTTTTAGAGTTATATAATCGCGTACGAAACCCGTTTAATGTAAATGATCTAGCCCAGGTCGCCGGCGTTGCGGCACTCGACGACACCGATTACATCAAGGCCTCACAAAAAATTGTGTGGCAGGGCTTAGACTTTTTTTACAAAGAATTAACTCGATTGAAACTTCCTTTTTATAAATCAGAAGCTAATTTTATTCTATTCGATACAAAAAGAAAAGTTGATGACGTGAACGTAAATCTTTTGCGCAAAGGAATCATCTTAAGACCCGTTCAGAATTATGGTTTTAAAACTTTAATTCGGATGACCGTCGGGCAGCCCGAAGAAAATCAAAAAGCCATCGAAGCTATCGAAAGTATGCTTCTAGAAGTGAAGGAGCTTTAAATGGGTTACGTCATCACCGTCGACGGCCCGGCCGCTTCAGGAAAATCATCGGTTAGCAGAATAATTGCCAAGAAATTATCAATCCCGTGGGTTTCCACTGGCGCTTTTTATAGGGGCCTTGCCTACGCGGCGCTTAGAAAAAACATCCCGCTGACGGACAAAGTCGCATTATCCGAATTGGCGGTGTCTTCAATTTGGCGAGTCGAAATGACCGCCGAAAAAACCCAAGTTTGGTTTGAAAACCAAGAAGTCACTGATGAAATCGCAAAAGAAGAAGTTGGAAATTACGCAAGCCAAGTTAGTCATTATCCAGAAGTACGCACTTCATTATTAGGTCAACAACGCCAATGCGCATTCGCTGCGGAAGGCCTCGTCGCTGAAGGCCGTGATTGTGGAACCGTTGTGTTCCCCAAGGCCGAGGTAAAATTTTATTTGACCGCTAGATCAGAAGACCGGGCGCACCGCCGGGCCCAAGAGTTAGGTCTCGACGAGAAGTCCTTAGAGATCCAGCAAAAGCAAAGGGACAAACAAGATTCCACCCGCACTACGGCGCCATTAAAGGTGCCGGACGGGGCGCTCGTGATCGACACGTCTCAATTAACCCTCGATGAAGTCGTTGCTCGCTGTGAAAAACATTTGGAAGAAAATTTAAATCTAGGTCCGTATTAATCTATTCTTTTTCTCTAGCCTTTAGGCTGGCCTACATGAATGTAAAATCGGGTCGGGCGAGGCTCTATTCACGCGGTCTAAAACGGCCCATTATTTAAGCTTTCAGCTCTATAAGAAAGAAAAACCCAGAATGATTGACCGCCGTTCTAAAACCCCCTAGAACTACCTTTCAGCCGAAGAGTTCCAAGAGGACCCTTTGAGCAGGAGGAAAAAAGAAAGAGCATGAACAAAACGTTAAGCAA
>CAXSEH010000014.1:0-28035 GCA_964236345.1 uncultured Bdellovibrionales bacterium | reverse complement strand
ATTTCGGCTTTGCGCGACGAAGCGAAAGTTCTTTAATTTTTTTTTGAAAGGTTTTGATCATGTCGAAAATTTTAGTTTTTACCGAATTCCAAAATGGAAACTTAAAACGAAGTTCGCAAGAGCTTTTACAGTTTGCGGCAAAATCAGGAAAGCCAGTCGTAGCTTTAGCGTTGGGAAGCCAAGCCAGCGGCGCGGCTCAAGCGGGCCACCACGGCGCAGCCGAAGTTCTTTTTTCAAAAGACGCTGGCTTCGATGCTTACAATCCTGAACTTTTTTCGGCCGCGGTTGCCGAAGCCGTTCAAAAGGCTGGGGCCACAATTATTTTGGCTTCAACTTCTTCAACCGGTAAAGATTTGTTCCCGCGAGTGGCCGCAAAACTTGGTGCGGGCATTATTTCCGATGGGACGGAATTAACCATTTCGGGAGATGATGTGAAAGTTAAAAAACCTTTGTACTCTGGAAAATGTTTTGTAACTGCTACTTTTGAAAACGCGCCGATCAAAATTGTCTTAATGCGCGCCAATCAAATGATCGTGGCTCCTGGGGACGCTGCAAAATCAGCAGCGATGACCGAAATGAATTTTGCGAAGCCCTCATTACAAACAATTATAAAAGAAATCGTTAAAGGAACCTCTGAAAAAATGGACCTGACCGAAGCAAACATCATCGTTTCGGGCGGCCGCGGTTTGAAAGAAGCCGGTAACTTTAAATTACTGAATGACTTGGCTCAGGCCCTGGGCGCGACGGTTGGGGCTTCGCGTGCGGTCGTTGATGCGGGTTGGGTAAATCACTCTATGCAGGTTGGTCAAACGGGCAAAACCGTCGCGCCATCGCTTTACATTGCGGTTGGAATCTCAGGCGCTATTCAACATTTAGCAGGAATGAGCGGCAGCAAGGTCATCGTAGCGATCAATAACGATCCTACCGCGGCCATTTTTCAAAAAGCGACCTACGGAATCGTTGGCGACGCCCTAGAAATTCTTCCGAAGCTAACTGAAGAGTTTAAAAAAGCTCTTCACTCTTAATGAATCTGTCTTTCAACCGCATTCGGGGTTTGTTTTTAGGTTTTTTAATTTGGATTGTGTATAGATCCTTATCACTGACCTGGAAAACAAAAATTTACGAGCCTGATTCGATGAAAAAAAATCTGGCAAATAAAATCCCGATGATTTTTGCGCATTTTCATGGAGATGAACTTTCTTTGGTTAGCCTAACTCCAATTTATAAAATTGCGACGATTACTTCGACCAGCAAAGATGGCGAGCTCATGACCACGGTGATTCATTTGTTGGGTGGTAAGACATCCAGGGGTTCTTCAACCCGTGGGGCCGTGACGGCGTTAAAGGGGCTAATCGAAATCTGTCGAAAGGGTGCGAATTCAAGCTTTGCAGTCGATGGTCCAAAGGGGCCTTTGCACGAAGTAAAGCCCGGAGTTTTTGAACTTTCACGTTTAATGAAATCAGAAATTTATTCGGCCGGAGTTTTTTGTGATCGGTCTTGGCACTTTCCAAAGGCGTGGAATAAAACTTATCTTCCGAAGCCATTTGCAAAAATACAGATTGTTTGGATAGGCCCGACTGGACCTATTACCAAGAGTGATGATCCAAGATCCGCTGAATTGGCAAAAACCCTACAAAATCAACTCTTTGCTGCACGACAGCAAGCGGCCAAAGTGTTTGGCTCAGCCTCAGCCCAACGGTAACATTTAAGATGAACATTAAAGCAAAGGACAGGCGACTATGAAATGGATTTTTCTACCCGTAATTTTTGCAGCTACATTCGCATGGTCTCAAGGTAAGCCAACGGACGTCATCGCCACCGTCGGAACAAAAAAAATCACCGTTGATGAGTTCAATAAAAAATATAAAGAAATTACGACCCAGGTCTTGTCTAACCCTCCTAGTAAACGTGTTTTTTTAGAAGATTTAATTCGCTACGAAGTCGGCGTTCAAGAAGCCCGCAAGCGCGGCTTTGACAAAGACCCCATTGTTCAAGACCGATTCAATCAAGAAATGTACAAGGCGCTTCTTGAAAAGGAACTCGGTTCTAAAGTAGAAGAAAGCAAAATCAGCGAAGCGGAAATGAAAGCATGGTACTCGAAAAATCCACAGATTCGTTTATCAGACATTCTGATCGAGGTTAAGCCGGGCGCGACTGCCGAACAAAGAGCCGAAGCTAAGAAGCGCGCTTCTGAAATTTTAGATGAAGTTCGAAAATCTAAGCGCCCCTTCGAAGAGCTTGTGCGATTGTATTCGGACGATTCAACAACGAAAAACTTAGGCGGCGACGTGGGTTGGCAATCGCGAATCACTTTGGTTCCGAATTATTACAATGCGGCGAACGGTTTGAAGGTCGGCGAAGTGACTTCAAGCTTAGTTGAAACTCAATTCGGATTTCACGTTTTAAAATTGACCGGACGTCGAAGTTACGAAGAGGCCACAAAGCGAGAAATTCGCATGTCCGTTTTCGATGAAAAACGGAAAGGCATTTTTGATAACTACTTCAACGGCTTAAAGAAGCAGTACAATATTAATGTTAATTCCAAATTGGTTGAATAAAACCGCACCCTTACTTCGAAACTGCTTCATCCTTCTGGCTTTCTTTCTGATTACGGGTTGTGACTTTTTTTCGAATCAACTGCTAAGTCAGGTTGTTGTTTCGGTGGGAAGTTACAAAATGACGACCCAAGATTTATCCAAATCTTTAGCGACTCGTTTAAAAAGCTTAGATGCACTTAGCGCTAAGGATCCCAAGGTTACAAGTCAGTTTAAAGATAAGATTGTCTCGGACTTTATCGTCGAGTCTTTACTTCTTCTTTGGTTCGAAGAAAAAAAGCTGTCGCTCACGCAAACTGAAATCGATACCGAAATTAAAAAACTAATCGGTGGCTACCCTGATGACGCCAGTTTTCGGGAAGCCCTCAGCGAAGAGGGAATCACCTATGCTCACTGGAGAAATAAAATCGAAATCGGTCTAAAAAGAAAAAAGATTTTCGAGATACTCACTAGTCAAATGCCCCCTCCAACTGATTCAGAACTAGAATCTTTTTTTCAGAACAATAAAATGCGCTTCATGGTTAAAGATGGCGTTTCGGTTTCCCACATCGTGGTTGCCGATGAAAATCAGGCAGAAATAGTCTTAAAGTTAACGAAGAAACAAACCTTCGCCGAATTGATTAAAAAATTCTCGATGGCGTCGGATGTTTCCTCCGGTGGGGTCTACGGCTGGATCGAGCGAGAATCGATGCCCGAAGAGTTCGACCGCATATTTAAGGCTCGGGTTGGCGAAATTATCGGACCCTACAAACTCTCTGATGGTTACCACATATTCAAAGTCGACCAAAGAAGAACGGCGCGGGCCCGACTATTTAGCGAAAGTAAAAGCCAGGTGCGTAGTGAAGTACTCGCATTACGCGAAACGGCTCGGTTTTCTGCTTGGCTCGACGAGCAAATCAAGAGATACAAAGTCTACAAGAACTCGGTCGTGTTAGATGCTATTTATGTCGAAACCCGATAAAAACTGTTTGAACTGAGGTTTTATGAAGTTATTTACAATGTTGGTCTGTCTTTTTTCGAGCCTAAATACATATGCGGCTAAAGAAGTTGTTAATCGCATCTTAGTCGTCGTTAATTCTGAAATCGTTTTACAGTCTGACCTAAAGAAACTTCAAGAGCGCATCCAAAAGCCCGGCGCCGTGGATGAAACTTTATTGCTTGGTGAAAAGCTAGATTCTTTAAAAAATAATCGTAAGGCGCAGATTGATTTTTTGATTCGCGAAAAATTAGTTGAGTCTGAAATTAAGCGGCAAAACTTTGCGGTAACTGAAGAGCGGGTTGAAGCCGAAATGGCTCAGCTTGCTAGCCGGGCCCAAATGTCGCGACCCGACTTTAATAAATACATAGGCCGGCAAGGTTTTACGGTCGAAGAGTATAAAGAAATTTTAAAGGCCCGTTTAGAACGACAATCATTCTTCGAAAGTGAAATCGTCTCTAAACTTCGTATTACGGACGAAGATGCCTATGGTGAATTCCAAGCCAAAAATCCCAACTACCGTCCCAACGTTAATGAATTTAAAATCGCGCAGATTTTTTTCTCTCCTAAAAAAGGTGGAGGTCAGGCCGCTTTTGATCGAGCCACCGCTATTTCAAACCGTATTAAAGCAGGCGAACGATTTGAAGTTTTAGCAAACTCAAATAATGAAACTCCCGGCGCGAACCGAGATGGCTTACTTGGTACATTCCGGTCTGGCGAATTCTTACCCGAAATTGAACGGGCTGTCGGAAACCTTTCAGCGAACGATGTCTCTACCGTTATCAAAAGTCCGGCGGGGTTTCATATCGTTAAAGTACTTTCAAAAAAAACCACGGTTGACCCCAACTTTTTAAAAGTTAAAGAGATGATCAAAGCGTCGCTGGTCGAAAAAAACTTTCAACGCCAGCTTAAAAACTGGTTTGAGGTGAAAAAGCAAGATGCCTACATCAGCAACCAAGCGCCCACACTTTAAGAAAATTGCTATTATGACCGGAGATCCAAATGGGATCGGTTTTGAAGTCACCGCCAAGGCATTAGTTCAATTCGCGAAACAAAAGCAAAAGATACCGACGCTTTTTTTTATGTTTCGTGATGCGAAACAAGATTTAAACCAACCTCGATACTTCAAGCAAATTGACCAGTTCTACACGCGGATGACTTTTTCTTCATTAGACATGGCTTTAGCCTTTTCAAAAAATATTAATTTAACGAAAGCTAATAGGAAGCCAGTCCTGATTGATCTTGGTTTAAAAACTTCTGCGGCCGATTGGATCTTTGAAGTAACCGAAGCTTGTATTAAAAAACGCCTAGATTCTATGGTAACGGCGCCCTTATCGAAAACGTTAATTCACAAATCTGGGTATCCGCAAATTGGACATACTGGAATTTTTCGAAGCTTTTTTCCACGGACCTCTTTGCACATGGGTTTTATAGGGGAAAGTTTTTCGGTCCTGCTTGCGACCGATCACATACCCTTAGGGCGCGTCGAAGCGGAACTAACACCTGAAAGTTTAAAAAAGGCTTACGTTTCAGCAACCCTTTTGCAATCCGCATTAGAATCTGAAAAACCCATCGGCGTTCTAGGGTTAAATCCGCACGCGGGTGAAGAAGGTTTGGTAGGAACCAATGAAGCATGGTTGTTTAAAAAAATGCCGCCCAATACCGTAGGGCCACTCGTGCCGGATGCGGCTTTTCTAAAAAAGAATTGGTCGCGCTTTTCGCTTTTCTTATGTTTATATCATGATCAAGGGCTTATCCCTTTTAAAATGCACCACGGACAAGATTCGGGTGTTCATGTCACGCTAGGCCTTCCCTTTGTTCGCACCAGCGTAGATCATGGAACGGCGTTTGATATCTATAACAAAAACTTGGCTAATGCGTCCTCAATGTTAGATGCTATTTGTTTCAATATAAAACTTTTAAGGAAAACCTAATATGTTTCACCCAGTTATTTTCAGAGAATACGACATCCGCGGCGTTTATAATGAACATTTCACTTTAGAGTTCGCCTATCACCTGGGTCGTTCGTTTTCCAGTTACGTCGCCAAAAAAACCGGAAAGAAGAAATTTCGCCTGTCTTTAGGTTACGATGCCAGGCAGTCTTCGGTCGCGATCACCGAACAACTATGCAAAGGTATGACCGAATCGGGGGCCCGGGTTTATCTACTGGGTTTAGTCACTTCTCCGATTTCTTATTATTCAACTTTCGATTTGGACTTGGACGGCGGTATCATGGTGACGGGAAGTCACAATCCACCCGAATACAACGGTTTCAAAATTTCACTAGGTAAAACCACAATCTTCGGCGCCGAAATTCAAGAACTAAAAAGAATCATGGAAGCAAAAGAATACGTTGACGGAGCCGGCGCTTCCGAAGTTCACGATATTTTCCCTTCTTACTTAGCACGGTACAAAAAAGAATTCGGACAGATTAAGCCGATCAAAGTCGTTCTTGACTGCGGCAATGGCGCGGCGGGCTCGGTCGTGCGCAAACTCTATAACACGGTAGGATTAGAACCACTTATTTTGTTCGAACAACCTGATGGTCGTTTTCCAAATCACCACCCCGATCCAACAGTCGAAGAAAATCTAGTTGCTCTTGCGAAGGCCGTGGTCGACACGGGCGCTATTTGCGGAATCGGGTTCGATGGCGACGCCGATCGCATTGGCGTCGTCGATCATACCGGTAAAATGCTTTACGGCGATGAACTGATGACGATCTTCGCGCGCGCCATTTTACAAGAAACCCCCGGAGGAAAAATCGTCGGCGACGTAAAGTGTTCAGACCGCATGTACGCGGACGTCACCAAAAGCGGCGGTACGCCCATCATGTGGAAAACGGGCCACAGCTTAGTTAAAGAAAAAATCAAAAACGAAAAGTCACCTTTCGGCGGCGAAATGAGCGGCCACATTTTCTTCGCAGACCGTAACTACGGTTACGACGACGCTCCATACGCCGGCCTACGCCTTTGCGAAATCTTAGCAAAATCCGGAAAAAATATTCCGCAGCTTTTAGAAGGATTACCCGTCGTTTATAACACGCCCGAAATTCGCATCGACACGACCGAAGAAAAAAAGGTATTGATCGTAGAAAAGGTAAAAGAAAAATTCACGAAGATGACCGAATCGAACATCAAGGTAAATTTAATCGATGGAATCAGAATCAGTTTCGAAGACGGTTGGGCTTTGGCTCGCTCTTCAAACACGCAGCCGGTTTTAGTCGTGCGTTTTGAGTCTGTAACGGCCGCTGGTCTAAAAAGAATTCAAGATTCGGTGATGGGTGTTGTGAATCAGTATCTATAGGTGCTTAAGGACTTAACTGACCGGAGCGTATAACAAAAAAAAGCCAGCAATAAAGCTGGCTTTTTTTATTCGAATTTCTAAGAAAAATTAGAAACCGAAGCTTGCAGATGGGATCTTGATGAAGGCAACTAGGAACGCCAAGATAACCAATGACTCGATAAGAGCCAAAGATAAGATAAGTGGAGTAAATAATTTATCGCCCGCTGCCGGATTGCGCGCGATACCTTCTAAAGCGGCTGCCGCTGCTTTACCTTGAGCCGAAGTTCCGCCGAAAACTGCTAAACCGATCGCGATACCCGCGCCGATGGCAACCAAGCCTGCGCTTGATGTGTTGTGGGCTGCATCTTGTGCGAAAGCTGCAACTGAAGCCAATGTTGTGACGGCAAATAAAAGTGCCTTTTTCATGTGTTTCTCCTTCCAGTTTAACTGGATGTAATTAGTGGTCGCTGGCTGTAGCAAGAGCCACGTAGACCATTGATAATAATGTAAATACGAACGCTTGGATCGTGCAGACTAAAAGCCCCATGGCATAAAACGGAATCGCCGGTCCGACCGGGAACAGACCCAAGAATACGGTTAGAACTGTGTGGTCACCGGTCATGACGTTCGCTAGTCGTAGACCAAGGGTTAACGGCCGGATGACGTGAGAAATGATTTCGATGATCAACATCAAGGGCGCTAACCAAAGAACCGGTCCTAAGAAATGTTTTAAGTATCCCAATCCACCATGCTTAATTCCGACTGCGTTGTAGGCGAAAAATGAAAATACGCCGAAGGCAAACGTAGTGTTGAAGTTATCGGTCGCGGGAGTCATCCCCGGAATTAAACCCACAAGATTGTTAAATAAGATGTATGTGAAAATGGCCGCAAAGTAAGGCGCGAAATCACGGCCGTGATGGCCGATAACTTGTTCAGAAAGATTTCCGATGTATTCAGTGAACACTTCGAAAATTCCGCGAAGTGAAACTTTGTCTGTCGGAACAACTGAAGACGGCCCCGTACCAAGTGCTGCTTTTGCCACTAAGCCCATGACCCCGATTAAAATCGAGACCAAGATTAATGTCGCGACGTGAGTGTAGTGATGTCCAACTCCAGGAATTAACTGCGTCCAGTTAAAATGCATAAAGCTTCCTTCTGATTATATTTTTACCGCAAAGAACTTTTTTAAAACTAACATCGTCAAAATTCCAAAAACCAGCGAACTTAAACCCAAAATAAATCCTAAGGGTTGCATCCACGGAATTCGATTTAAATTCCACAAAATCAGTCCTAAAATTAGATACTTAAATATAATGACCAGAAGGACTAACGCAATAGATTTTTTCGAAAATATAAACTTCCAGAGAATCCAAAGGCCCAACAAATTAATCAGCATAACGACCGATCCGAACACGCAACTTAAAGAAAATTCCGTTCCGTAAATGAAGAAACAAAAAAGCGATAGCAGAAATCCAAAAAAGGCCGTGCTTAGTGCCGCAATTTTAATCATTCTTCTGGATCTTCTTTAGCTTGATCATCAAACTTATAAACCAAATCAAAAAGGCCCCCAAGACGCAAAAGGCCTGGGCCGCTGCGCCGTATCCATTTTCACTTAACTTCTTACCGAGCCACAAAGCGACAAGTAAGAGGGCAATTAATTCGAACCCGATACTGGCGAAAACGATGTATTTATTTTTTTTCATAATTACTTACGTCGTCCTTTAAAAAGAGGTTTATTCGTTAATCTTTCTTTAAGCCGTTTCATCCGCAGTTCCAAATAGGCTTTGTCCGTGACTAAGTTTTGATATTTTTCAAGATAGGCTAAAGCCGAGGCGTAATCTTCTTTTTCCTCAAAGACGATTGACGTAGAAATGTACAAATTTTCTTTCGCGAAGAAATCTGGATCAAGTTTTCTAATGTCTTCATAAACCGCCAAGGCTTGATCATACTTTTTTTGCGAAACAAGAATTTGAGTTTTTAATTTTAAAAAATTTCTCTTATCGGAAGCAACTGATTTAAGGGATGCTTCAATATATTCAAACGCGGCCGAAGGATTCCCCGTTAAGAAATATGCCTGCGATATTTTAAATCTAAGTTTTTCTTTTTCTTCTGAGATTGTGGTTAGCTGTTCTAAAATTAAAAGTTCATTAAGGGCCTGCGAATAGTTCTGAACATTCTCGAGGTAAATTTCGGCCAAAGTTTCTTGCGCAAGTAACCTTTGTTTTAAATCTTCAGATTTTAAGATAATCAGTCGATTGATCCGGATAGCTCGTTCGTAATCTTGGACTTCGAACCGCGCGATCCGGGCGGCCTCAACAAGAGCTTTCGTTTTTTTCTTATCGTTTTTTTCTAAAGCCGCAGACTTTTCCAGCAGATCCAGTGCGATCCTAAAGTGACCCTTTTCAATCTCGGAATAAGCTTCGGAATAAAGTTTTTCTGATTGCGGAGTACATGCTTCGATTAAAAACATGACTCCAATTAAAAAGAAAAGTTTTCTAAAATTCACCCGAACCAATTTCTTAGTGAATTTCTTCGCCCGTTTTATCTTCATCATCGACAACGGCGATTCCTTTTACAAATTCCTGCTTTTCATCCAGATTAATTAACCGAACCCCTTGCGTATTTCGCCCAAGAACCGAAATATCTGAAATTTTCATTCGGATAACTTGTCCTTGATCGGTTGATAAAATCAATTCTTGAATTGGCGAAACTTTTTTGGTTCCGACAACTTGACCGACTTTATCGGTGGTCTTTTGGGTAATGATTCCCACACCGCCACGACTTTGCACGCGATATTCGCCAGTTTCACTTCGTTTTCCGTAGCCTTTCGACGTCACCATCAAAATTGTATCTGGAGTATTTTTTTCTAGGATTTCCATCGCTACGACGCTGTCTTCTTTTGATAAAGTAATTCCTTTTACGCCACGAGCTGATCGACCCATAACTCGGACATCGTCTTCGTTGAACCGAATCGACATTCCTTCGCGAGTTGCGATAAAAATATCGCTATGCCCATCAGAAATTTTAGCTGACACGACTTGATCTTCTAAATCGGTCGTCAATGCGATAATCCCTGCCTGGCGCGGATTCGAGAATGCGTCTAAAGATGTTTTCTTAATGATCCCCTGCTCGGTTAGCATGACGACGGATTTATTTTCAGAAAACTCATTCACTGGTAAAATAGCACGTACTTTTTCGCCCGCTGCTAAATTAACAACGTTCGCAATTGCTTTTCCTTTAGATGTTCTGCTACCCAGAGGCAAACGATGCACTTTACACCAGTAAACTTTTCCTTTATCGGTGAATACTAAAAGCATAGTTTTCGTCGATGCGGTGAAAATATCAGTCACATAATCTTCTTCGCGGGTTTCCATACCTTTTAGGCCTTTGCCGCCGCGTTTTTGTACGCGGTATTCTTCGGTAGAAATACGTTTGATGTAGCCGGTATTTGTGACCGTGACCACCATTGGCTCATCAGAGATAAGATCTTCGTCTTCAATGTCTGATAAATCGCCCGTAATTTCGGTCCGACGCTTATCAGAATATCGTTTTTTGATGTCTTCCAATTCCGCAACGATAATTTTGTAAATTTCTTTTACATCAGCTAACACGAAGTTCAGCCATTCAATCTGTTTCATTAGTTCGGCAAGCTCGTTAACGATTTTATCCCGCTCTAACCCTGTTAAACGTTGTAATCGCATTTCTAAGATGGCGACCGCTTGTCTTTCGGAAAAACTAAATTTCATCATCAATGCTTCGCGCGCCGCATGAGCTTCTTTCGAAGCTTTGATCGTCGCAATGACTTCATCAATGTGATCTAGGGCTTTTTTCAAGCCCTCTAAGATATGAGCGCGTTCTTGGGCTTTTTTAAGTTCGAAAATAGACCGCTTGGTAACGATGTCGCGGCGATGCTCAACAAACGCTTCAAGCATTTGTTTTAAGTTAAATGTGACGGGCTGATTTTTAGCATCTAGCGCCAGCATGATGATACCGAAACTAACTTGGAGCTGAGTAAATTTAAACAGTCGGTTTAGCGTGACTGACGCATTTTCGCCACGTTTTAAAACCACGACAACGCGCATACCTTCCCGTGATGATTCGTCACGGATATCGGCGATGCCTTCGACGGTTTTTTCTTTAACTAGGTCGGCAATCGCTTCAACCAATTTTGCTTTGTTAACCTGATAGGGTAATTCGCTGATGATAATTTCTTCGTGATCTTTTTTAATTTCAATATCGGTCTTTGCTTTGATCGTAATAATTCCGCGGCCTTTACGATAAGCCTGAAGAATTCCCTCTTTCCCGGCAATTTGTCCGGCTGTTGGAAAATCCGGCCCTGGAATTCGTTCGATTAATTCTTCAATTCCGCATTCAGGGTTATGAATTAAATGAATACATCCATCAATCACTTCGCCTAAATTATGTGGCGGAATATTGGTGGCCATACCAACGGCAATGCCGGATGAACCATTAACTAGTAAATTTGGAAATTTAGCCGGTAAAACTAACGGAATTTCTAACGAGTCATCGTAATTCGGCCCAAACGGAATTGTTTCTTTTTCGATATCTGAAAGTATTTCTTCTGCCAGGCGGGTCATACGTACTTCGGTATACCGAGATGCGGCTGCGGAGTCTCCGTCCACCGATCCGAAATTACCTTGTCCATCAATCAACGGGTAGCGCAAAGAAAAGTCTTGCGCCATTCGAACCATGGTTTCGTAAACTGCGCTATCGCCGTGCGGATGGTATTTACCGATAACGTCCCCGACTACGCGGGCTGATTTTTTGTAAGGCTTATCATGCGTGTTAGAGAGTTCGTGCATCGCGAAAAGAACACGTCGATGAACGGGTTTTAGGCCGTCGCGAACATCCGGAAGGGCGCGACCGACGATAACTGACATCGAATATTGCAAATACGCTTCGCGCATTTCTTTATTGATATCAACATTTGTTACACCTTTTACGTCACTGGTAGAATCCATAAATCACCTAACTATTTCGAATTGAATTAAAAAATTATTAAACGTCTAAAGTATTAACAAGCAGGGCATTGTCGTGAATAAATTTACGACGAGGCTCGACTTGCTCACCCATCAAGATACTAAAAGTTTCATCGGCCGCTACGGCATCATCAATCGTCACTCTTAATAATCGCCGGAACTCTGGATTTAAAGTGGTATCCCACAGCTGCTCCGGATTCATCTCGCCGAGACCCTTATACCGTTGAATATAAATCCCTTTTTTAGCAGAGGCCATAACGTGGGTATAAAATTCTTTATAGTCTTCGTATGACAGCTCTTCAGAGCCTTGCTGAATCGTTAATGGTAGCAAGCTTACCGACTGGATTGATTTCCAAAGCGCTCGCAATTCGATTACGGCAGGTGCGTTCAATAAATCAGAGCTTAAAATAGTTGTTTTTTTATCAGCGTAGCGAGTTGTCGTAATGGTCGCCGTAGCTTTTCCTTCGATATCCTGTACGTCGGCTTTAATATCCGTTACACCGAAACCTGGGTTTGCGGCAATCCACTCTTTGAAATCATTTACAATTCCTTCAAGCTTTGAATTGTCTTTCAAAACATCTTCCAACTGGTTCGTTTTTGTTAACGTGTAATACAAAACATCTGGATCGTATTTTGCCGCAGAGGTTTTTAAAAGCGCGTAAAACTTTTGAATATTCAAAATCATTTGCCGTAATACGACCGGATCTGTTTGCTTTCCTTTAAATTGAAAAGAATCTAACCCGGTGGTTAGAAGATATTCCGTTAGGGCTGATTCATCTTTCAAATATGTTTCTGATTGGCCTTTTTTAGCGCGGTACAAAGGCGGTTGGGCGATGTAGATATAACCACGCTCTAGAACTTCTGGCATCTGACGGTAAAAGAAAGTTAGAAGTAATGTTCGAATGTGTGATCCATCGACGTCGGCATCGGTCATGATGATGACTTTGTGATACCGGATTTTATCAACGTTGATATTATCTTTTCCAATTCCGGTTCCTAAGGCTGAGATCATCATGCGGATCTCATCGTTCGATAACATTTTATCAAAACGTGCCTTCTCGACGTTTAGAATTTTACCCTTTAACGGTAAGATAGCTTGCGTTTTACGATCACGCGCCATTTTTGCAGAACCACCCGCCGAATCTCCCTCAACTAAATAAAGTTCGCACTTGGCTGGATCACGTTCTTGGCAATCCGCCATTTTTCCTGGTAACGAACCGCTATCAAGGGCCGTCTTACGACGGGTTAAATCACGAGCTTTGCGTGCGGCATCTCGGGCCCGTGCCGCTTCAACACATTTTGAAATAATTGTTTTCGCCGTTCCAGGATTTCGATCAAGCCAATCCGCCAAGCGTTCATTAACAAGAGATTCGACGATCCCTTTTACTTCGGCATTTCCTAGTTTGGTTTTAGTTTGACCTTCAAAAAGAGGTTCACGAACTTTGACCGATATAATGGCCGCTAAACCTTCGCGTATATCTTCGCCTTCAATATTTTCTTTAAAATCTTTTAATAATCCCTTTTCGGTTGCGTAGGAATTTGTGGTTCGAGTTAAAGCACCACGGAATCCAACCAAGTGGGTGCCACCCTCGTGAGTATTAATATTATTTGCGTAACAATAAACCGATTCCGAATAAGAATCGTTCCACTGCATCGCTACTTCAACTTCAACTTGATCTTTTTCACCGCGGAAATAAATAACTTCCGAGTGAATGGCTTTTTTAGACTCGTTCAGATAGGCAACGAATTCCGCTACGCCTTTTGCATATTGAAAATCAATTTTTTTACCGGTTCTTTCGTCTCGCAAGCTGATGTACAGTCCGGCATTTAAAAAAGCCATTTCGCGGAAACGATTTGTAAGCGTGTTGTAATCGAAAGACATTCCGGGTTCTTTAAAAATTTCCGTGTCTGGCTTAAACGTAACAACCGTTCCCGTGCGAGTCGTAGGTCCCATTTTTTCTACAGGTCCTTGCGGAATTCCTTTTGCATAAATTTGGCGGTATAGGTTTCCATTTTTATGCGATTCAACTTGAGTGCGGATTGAAAGTGCGTTGACAACCGAAGCCCCCACGCCGTGAAGACCTCCAGAAACTTTGTACGCAGAACCTTCGAATTTTCCGCCCGCATGGAGGACCGTGTAAACCACTTCCATGGCATCTTTACCCGATTTGTGAGGGCCCACCGGAACGCCACGACCGTTGTCATCAACGGATAGCGATCCGTCGGTGTGAATAATAATAATAATATTTTTACAATAGCCCGCTAAGGCTTCATCGACTGCGTTATCAACAATTTCATAAACTAAATGGTGATAGCCTCGAATGGTCGTGTCGCCAATGTACATGCCCGGACGTTTACGAACCGCTTCTAAACCTTCTAAAACTTGAATATCATCAGCACCGTAATCTTTTGACTGGTCGACATTGGTATTCATTCCCTCAGACATTCTTACTCCTTCAAAACGTTACTCACATTACCCACAGATTTTTCCACAAGAATAATATTTTCAGACTAAAATTTGTCCGTTTTTAATATTAAATACACGACTATTTCTCATGCTGAGCTTTGAGATCAACGAAACATCTGTCGTTGTTACAAACGTTTGAGTTTCGGTTTGATTCAAAGTTGAAATAAGTGATTCTTGTTTACTTAAATCAAGCTCAGATAAAACGTCATCTAAAAGCAAAACTGGATAAAATCCGTGAACCCTATGATGATACACAATCTGAGCCATTTTGAAAGCTAATATGATGGATCTTTGCTGCCCCTGGGAACAATAGAATCTTGAGTCATTTCCGTTATATAGAAAAATGACGTCCTGCTTCTGGGGCCCCACTAAAGAGCCTCCTGATTGGATCTCGGCAACCTGCAGTTCGGCCATGCGATTTTGCAAAGCAGAAATGACTTGATTGAGGTCAGAATTTTTATGATTTTTATCTGAAATAACGTAATCGTAATCAAAATTAACAACGACGTTGCCATGAATTTGGCTTAAGGATCGCTCAACCTCTGATTTAATTTCGGCCAAAGCACTAATTCTTAGCATTGTGACTTCAGCTGCCAGCCGAAGAAAGCTGGGATTCACGCTTAAAAGGGTCTCTAGGCCTAGATTTCGTTCAATCTGATCCGTCGCCATGTCTTTTAGAATTTTATTGCGTGTTTTCAAAGCTCGGCGAAAATCCATCAGGACCCGGCGACCATTACGATTGATCTGTACGACCAACTGGTCGATCAAATTTCGGCGCTCGTCAGAACTTTCCTTGATAATGCTTAAACTTTCAGGAGAAAACAAAACGGCCGGGGGTAAATCTAATTTTTCCCAAGAGATTTTTTTTTCATTTAAAGTAAATTCTTTTTTTGACCCAGAAATTTGTAATCGAACTGAATAATCCAATTTCTGATTTTCAATTTCACTTTTCAGAAGGGATTGATTTTTTGAAAGTTGGATCAAAGTTTCTGTCTTCGAATATCGAAAACTTTCGCCTTCGATGAGTAGGTAAAGTGCTTCAAGGATATTCGTTTTACCTTGTCCGTTGTCACCAACAAAAATATTTACCTTTTCGCTAAAGTCTATCTTGATCTGATCAAAATTGCGAAAATTCGAAATGAAAAGTGACTTAATGATCATTCATCAAATACGCATTGGCATAACAACGTTAATATAATCTGAGCGATCTTGAGATTTTAAAACCCCAGGAGATAGTTGATCGTTAAGTTCAAATTCAACGTTTTCTTGATCCATATTTTTTAATACATCTTCGATGTATCTTGCATTAAAACCAATTTTTAAATCTGGGCCTTTATAATCAATATCTAACTGTTCTTTAGCATCACCCAATTCCGGATTGTTCGAAGTAATTTCTAAACTGTCGGCAGTAAAATTCATCATAATCGCTTTCGATTTTTGATTTGCTAAAAGTGAAACCCTTTTCAAGGATGAAAGAATTGCTTCCCTAGGAACAATAATATTATGCGAAAATTTTTGTGGAATAAACTGGTGATAATTCGGGTATTTACCTTCGATAAGACGGATCATCAGCACGCATGATCCTGATTTTAATATAAATTGTGAACCTTCAACCGCCAGGTGAACATCATCGGTAGACGATTCGATTAATTTTTTAATTTCAAACAATCCTTTTTTAGGAATGATGACACCGACTTTTTCGCCAAACGATAAATTTTTAAATTGTTTTTTAATCAAGCTTAAGCGGTGACCATCCGTTGCGACCATCGTAATAGTTTCTTTATCTAACTTTTCGAAATAGACGCCATTCAAATGGTACCGGGTTTCATCATTCGAAACGCTATAAATTGTTTTATCGATCATGAATTTAAATTCAGCTGCATTGATTTTAGAAAAATTTTCTGAGCTGTAAGTTGGAAAGACCGGATACTCGTCCGCCGCGACTCCAATAATTTTAGAAAGAAATTTGCCTTGCTTAATTTCAAGCCAATTATTTTCTTTTTTAAATAATTGAATTGGTCCTTCAAACAATTCCTTCGTGATCTCAAATAGGCTCTTAGCGCTCACTGCGACCTTGCCAGGCTCTTTTATTTGAACAGGTACGGAATCGGTAAGGCTAACTTCTAAATCCGTAGCATAGGCTTTTAATTGATTATCTTGAGTTTCTAAAAGAACGTTCACTAAAATAGGCATCGTGTTCCGTTTTTCAACGATGTTCTGAGTTCGACTTAAGAGCCCCAGAAGATCTTTTTTTTGTATCTCAATTTTCATGTCTTTGTTTTCCTATTATTGTATTAATATAAGTAGTCGTAGTAGTAGGGGCGTTGGTATTTCACTTATTACACTAAATCTATGAAACTATTAACCTTTCCTTGTGGATAACTCAATGTACAAATTTCGAGTTTCTCGGCTAAAAACGGGGGAAAGGTTTTCCCCAAAGTTAGTCCTAGTTCTATCCACATCTTTTTCCACAATCCACAATTACAAACCAGTCACATTGTGGATTTGGGTGATTAACTCATCGATATCGTTCTTATATTGGGGATCCGTGCTCTGTAGACTTTCGACTTTTTCCAGAGAACTGATGACAGTTGTGTGATCGCGACCACCAAATGTTTTACCGATTTCAACGAGCGACTTATCTAAAAACCGCTTGATCAAAAACATAGCTATCTGCCGAGGAACGACGATGGGCTTTGCGCGACTGCTTGATTTTAAATCACTGATCCGTACTTTAAAGTATTCTGAAACGATGCGCATAATTTCATCTATACTAATGGCTACCGTATTTTCATGATGGGCCAGTACTTTACGGCCTAATTCTAAATTGATCGTTAAGCCCTGCAATTCAGAATACATTTTTATTTTTTTTAAATTTCCTTCTAATTCTCGAATCGATTTTTTCGAAATCTTAGCGATGTACTGGATTGTATCCTCGGGAATTCGTATATGAAAATTTTCAGCCTTGTAGCGTAGAATGGCGATACGGGTTTCTAGATCGGGCATTGTAATGTCCGCAATCAATCCGCGCTCTAACCGGGTCCGTGAACGATCCTCGAGACCTAAAATATCTTTAGGCATGCGATCACTCGCCAATATAACCTGTTTCTTTTTTTCAATGAATGTATTGATCGTATGAAAAAATTCTTCTTGGACCGCTTCCCCGCGACCGATATATTGCACGTCATCGACCACAAGAATGTCCGAATTTTCGCGATATTTTTGTCGAAACTTATCCATTTCTTGCCGGCGAATGGCGGATACGCATTCGTTTAAAAATCTTTCGGCCGAAATATAAGTAATTCGTAAATGTGGATAGTTGTGTCGAATCTGATTTCCAGCCGCACTTAATAAGTGAGTTTTACCCATACCAGAAGGGCCATAAATAAACAGCGGGTTATAATCATCAGCACCGGGATTTTGAGTCACATTATATGTTGCCGCATGCGCAAATTCTGAATTTTTCCCTACAACAAAAGTAGAAAAAGTGAAGTCGACGTTGATATTTTCGACGGGTTTGTAACTGCTTTGAGCCACCACCGCGGGCCGCGTCGCATTCTGAAAAACTTGATCGGCATTCTGCATGACGTCTTGCAATGATGTGTTGTAATCGCTGGCTACTTTTCCGGTAACAACGAATTCGACCGTCAGCCTGTTTCCCGTAATCAATTCAAGCTCTTGCGTAATCTTGTCTTTCAAATGCTCATTGACGTAAAAAAAGAAAAATTGATTGGGAACTCCTAAAGTAACGTGGATGAGGTCGCCCACTTTTTCAGATTTTAAAAGCTCAATCGGATCAAGCCAGTTTTCCAGCAGCTTATTTGTGCCGTTTTTACTTTTCATAGAGGTTTTAATCTGGCTCCAAAACGAACTATTCATTTCCACGCGTTCCCCCCTAGTTTTGGCCATTCGCAATCTGAAGTGACTGCTTAACAACTGGAATCCGAGTTATCAACAGTTGACCGATATGCCGCAATGTGCTTTATTTCTATCTCACTTAATTAGCTCGTGCTGATTATTTTTGCTATTGACGTGAATGACGTCGTAAGAAGAGGTACCTAAAATGAAAAGAACGTATCAACCAAGTAATAAGCGTCGCGCTAAAGCTCATGGTTTCAGATCTAAAATGGCCACTGCTGCCGGCCGAAAATTGGTGAATCGCCGACGTGCCAAAGGCCGTAAAAAATTGACCGTAACTACTGGTGGCAAATAAGGTTTATCCGCTTAAGAGATCTTCGAACTTTAAAGAAGCTTCAACCGTAGGTCGAAGACTAAAGTTAGCTTCTTGGGTCACGATACACGTCGTAAACTCCGCCGATTCTAAAAACTATTTTGGAATCACGGCTTCGCGAAAAGTGGGTGGCGCAGTTGTTCGAAATAAACTCAAAAGATGGGTTCGAAAT
The DNA here is from genome assembly GCA_964236345.1 of uncultured Bdellovibrionales bacterium. Lineage (GTDB taxonomy): Bacteria > Bdellovibrionota > Bdellovibrionia > Bdellovibrionales > Bdellovibrionaceae > Pseudobdellovibrio. The sequence goes on along the minus strand of CAXSEH010000014.1, from coordinate 9,352 downwards.
TGTGTACGAACTGAAAAATGGCCCGACAAACTTGAATCAAAAACAATCGTGTTTGTGTTCCGATCACAATCAGACGAAGACTTTTATTCAAAACTTAAATACGCCCAATTCCTTGAGCTCTTTAAAAAGATCTAACTTTTCTAATCAGTTCCCGAAAAAGGTCATTATTTTTTATCAGCGAACATTTGCTCATTTTTTAGGTGGAAATTGTCGATACTATCCATCGTGTTCAAATTACGCCCTGGAAGCTTTTGAAAAGTTTACCTTCTTTTATGCCCTAGTTTTGATATTAAAAAGATTTTTCAGCTGCCATCCCTTTAGCCGAAAACCTTTCTACGATCCCGTTCCAAGCTCTTTTCAAGAAATGAGTCTCACATGAATGAACAAAATGAATCGCCCTTTGGGAACCCGAAATTTATCGCATCTATCGTGGTGGTGTTCTTATTTTTGTGGGGCTGGCAGTATTATGTGAACAAAAAATATCCGCCGGCGAGCGCAACCGTCGTGAATCAGACTAATAAAAACTCGAAGCCTCAAACTTTTGACAAAATGCCGACTACGCCGACTCCAAGCGCTTCTGCAGCTATTGCTGAGGACGCAAAACCTGCAACCTTAGAAGAAAAGAATTTTGCCTATGAAGATGACCAAGTAAAATGGTCTCTGTCATCGGTAGGAATGGGTTTAAATTATTACGAGTTAAAGAAATTCACCGGTAAAGATCGTAAACCCATTATTTATTCTGGAGATGAAAAGATATTTTCAGTATTTTCCGGGGCAAAACACGTTTTATTCGACATATCGCAAGTGAGTGATGTTGAATTCCTAGGAAAAGCCGTCGTGAACGGGGTTCCGATTACGCGCATTTTAAAATACGATAAAGAAAAATCATTTTTTCATTCTACGACCGAATTCAAAACTGGCGTTACTGACCTTTCTTTTTTGCTCACCGAGAAAAAGCACCACGTCACTGGCGGAAATTTCCTAATGCCGTCTTTCGAGAAACAAGACTTTCTATTTCGCGAGACCGAAAAGATAAAAACCGAACACATCACTTCGGTTAAAGAAGGAGAAACCTTAAACGTTAGCGCCAACAACGTTTCTTTGGCTTCAATCAACACGCAATATTTTACTCAAGCTTTGATCGATAAGTCAGACATTGTGCCTAATATTAAAATGATGGTTCAAGGACCGATTGCTAGCCTGAACGTTAATTATGATTTGAAAAACTCGCAAATATCAAAACTAGAACAATTATTTTTTATTGGTCCAAAATCGCCAGACGCTATGAAACAAATCGACGTTCTGCTTCCTGAAGTTATGGACTACGGGATATTTGGTTTTATTTCAAAACCTCTTTTAATGTTAATGCGCTTTCTTCACCAAATGCTTGGTAACTGGGGATTGGCAATCATCGCTTTAACTTTAGTCGTGCGTTTTATAATGCTTCCTTTTAATATTCTTTCTTTTAAATCGTCACGTGCGATGCAGAAAATTCAGCCGCTACTTAAAGAAATTCGTGAAAAATACAAAAGCGATCCAATGCAGGTGAATCGGGAGACGATGGCATTGATGAAGCAACACAAGGCCAACCCACTCAGCGGGTGTCTACCTATGCTGATCCAAATTCCGATATTTTTCGCGCTTTGGAGAACCATCGGCTCAAGCATTGAAATATACCAGCAGCCCTTTTTTGGTTGGATCACTGATCTCAGTTCGCACGATCATTACTTTGTATTGCCTATTTTAATGGGCATCACGATGTTCTTCCAGCAGAAGCTGACGCCGACAACGATGGATCCAGCTCAGCAGAAGATTTTAAATTTTATGCCGATTTTGTTCGCGGTCTTCATGTTGAGTCTGCCAAGCGGGCTTACTCTATATAACTTTGTCAGCGCGCTATTCGGTGTTATTCAGCAATATTTTTTATTAAAAGACAGATCAATCGCAAATACAGTCAAAACAGTTAAGACTGTTTAGTTAGGGAGAATTACATGGCAGGATTTTTTAGCAAAATATTTGGTGGCGGCAAGAAAGAAGATCTTGAATCGGTCGTTGAGGCAACGCTGAATGGTATTTTAGATAAGGGTGCCTTTGACCTCTCATACGAACTGAATCTTACAAAAAAAGACGACATTACCGATGTTAAAATTGAATTTTCAGGTGGCGATGAAGCATTATTGAAGGATTTCAAGGGTCAGCTATTAGATGCGATACAACTTATCGTAAAGCGGGTTACTCAACATCATTTTTCAGATTTGCAAACCAATGTCATTGTTGACTGTGGTGGTTATCGATTAGAATCTGAAGCCGCGTTGATTGAGCGCGCAGAACACCTTAAAGCCATCGCTATCGAGCAAGGAAAATCCGTTTACTATCGCGCTCTTCCACCTAAAGAAAGAAAAGTCGTGCATCAGTATTTAGCCTTGGATGGTCGCGTGAAAAGCCGATCTCTTGGGGATGGGCTTTACAAAAAAATTAAAATTTACCCAGCAAAATCGACGACCGAGCATATGGAAAACGACAGCGCTGCCGAAGAAACAAAATAAATTATTTAGAAAATATGGTCGAATATGCAGATCCGAAATGAACAGACAATTTGTGCCATTTCGACTGCATACGGTCAGGGCGGAATTGCCGTCATTCGGGTAAGCGGGCCCGATGCCCTTCGGTTCTCAAAGAAAATAATTCCTAAATTTAATTCGAAATCGGTTGAATCGCACAAAGCGTATTTCGTCGATGTTTTAGATTTTTCAAATGAAAAGGTAGATGAAGCGCTGGTAACTTACTTCGCCGAAGGCAAATCGTTTACTGGGGATGAAGTCGTTGAGATATCTTGCCATGGCAGCACCTATATATCGCAAAAAATTTTAGATCTTCTTATTCAGGCGGGTTGCTTTTTAGCTGAGCGGGGTGAATTTACTTTTCGCGCGTTCATGAATAATCGAATCGATTTAGTGCAAGCCGAATCCGTTTTATCGTTGATTGAAAGCCAAAATGAATTGTCTGCTAAGGTTGCGCTTAGGCAGCTAGACGGACACGTCTCGAAAAGCTTTGACCGGTTAGAGTCTGAATTAACTTGGTGCCTGGCCCACATCGAAGCATCTATTGATTTTTCCTCGGAAGGAATAGAAGTCGTTGATCCCAAGGTTTTAATGACAAAACTAAAAGGTATTAAGACCGAGGTTGATGCCTTGATCGAAAGTTATCAAGCCGGCCGCCTGATAAAGGATGGAATCAAATTAGTCTTGTTAGGCAAACCAAATGTTGGCAAATCAAGTTTACTAAACCTTTTAGTTCAAGACGAAAAAGCGATCGTAACGGCTGTGGCGGGCACTACCCGCGACGTCATCGAGGCCCTAACGGTGTTTGCGGGGGTTCGATTTCAAGTGAGCGACACGGCGGGTTTACGTGATACTAAAGATCAGGTCGAATTGATCGGTGTTGATCGTTCGAAAAAAGAGGCCCTGAAGGCCGACGTACTCTGTGTAGTTCTGGGGTTAGATGATGAAGCCACTTGGGGCGAAACAATAGACTTAGCTAAAGAGACCAAAGTTTCGAAGGTTCTTTACTTGGTCAATAAGTCAGATTTGGTCAAAGATTTAGAACTCGCCCAAATCACAAAAAAATTACAACTTTTACAGCCCGGTTTAGATGTGAACTCGGTGCTTTTAACGACGCACCTTGATTCTGACACCCGAAGCAGAGTATTAACTAAGGCTCAGCAGATCGTCGGTCATTTAAGTTATTTAGATCAGGCGATGATCTCTTCGTCTCGCCAGCTTGAAGGGGCGCTGTATTGTAGTCAGATGCTCGAAAAGTCGTTGGCTGAATTAGAACAAAACATTGGCGCCGAATTTGTCGCCATGTTTTTAAAAGAAGCCTTGATTTCGTTGCAGAAGATTTTGGGTCGAGTGTATGACGACCAAATTTTAGATCGAGTATTTAAAGAATTCTGTTTGGGTAAGTAAAGATAGGATATGCATGTATTCGTATGATGTTATTGTAGTTGGGGCGGGACACGCGGGCGTTGAGGCCTGTCTGGCCACCGCACGTCTGGGCCTAAAAACTTTACTGGTGACTACAAATTTAGACCGCATTGCTTATATGTCGTGTAACCCGTCAATTGGTGGCCTTGCGAAGGGTCACATGGTGCGAGAGATAGATATCTTGGGCGGGCAAATGGGCATAGCGGCCGATCGTTCGTGTATCCAATTTAAACGCCTAAATTCAAGTCGTGGGCCTGCCGTTCGCGGTACCCGAGTTCAAAGTGATAAACATATTTATTCGGCACTACAAACTGAAACCTTGTTATCTCAGCCAAATTTAACGGTTAAAGGCGCAGAGGTAAAAAGTTTAATTTTAAGTAAGGAAAATGCTTCGGGTTGCCAGGGCGTCATTCTTCAAGACGGTTCGCGCATTGATTCAAAAGCCGTGATCATTACCACGGGAACCTTTATGAACGGAGTCATGCACTTCGGCCTTAAGCAAGTTGCGGGAGGACGGATTGGGGACCAAGCTTCGATCGGCTTGTCAGATCAACTGGCGGCTTTTGGTTTTGAAGTAAAACGTTTGAAAACGGGTACGCCCGCGCGTTTGGATAAAGGCAGTATCGATTTTTCGAAGACCACCGAGCAATTTGGAGACGAAAATTTTTATCCTTTTAGTCACACCTCACAAAAAAGTTTTTATTTGCCTCAGATTGCTTGTTATCTTTCAAGAACTACTGAGAAGACCCATGATATAATACGGGCTAATTTAGACAAGTCGCCGATGTTTTGCGGAGTGATCGAAGGGGTTGGTCCCCGTTACTGCCCGAGTATCGAGGATAAGATTACCCGCTTTAGTGATCGAGACTCGCATCAAACTTTTTTAGAGCCCGAAGGACTGACTTCAAATTTGATTTATCTGCAGGGTATATCGACTTCTTTACCTGAAGATGTTCAAGACCAATTTTTAAAGACCATTCCGGGTTTAGAAAACGTAAAGGTTGTTCGTTATGGTTACGCCGTCGAATACGATTATTTCGAACCGACGCAAATATTTCACCGTCTAGAAACAAGGCCGATTCCTAATTTATTTTTAGCTGGCCAGATTAATGGAACTAGTGGTTACGAAGAAGCCGCGACCCAAGGCTTTGTTGCGGGCGTGAATGCCGCGTTTAAAATTTTAGGCCGCGAAGAATTTATTTTGGATCGCGACGTTGCCTATACGGGTGTGCTCATCGACGATTTAGTTACCAAAGGGACGCGAGAACCCTATCGTATGTTTACTTCAAGAGCTGAACATCGGCTTGTTTTACGTGAAGATAATACCATTGACCGATTAGCCGAAATTTCCAGATCAATTGGTATCGTTTCTGATGAAGCTTTGGATCAATTGGACATTATTAAACAAAAGCGAATTATTTTATCTGAACGTCTTGCGACGAATTCGATTTACCCAAAACCCGAAGTAAACATTTTAGTGGAAAGTTTAGGTTCAAAAGCTTTGTTAAAACCGCTGACATTTGCAGAATTTCTTCGACGTCCCGAAGTTTCTTTCGACACGCTTCGCGCCGTGGGTATGGACATCGAAGTCGATGCGGATGTTACTGATGCAGTCGAGATTGAGATCAAATACTCGGGCTATGTTAAGAAACAAAACGAGATCATCGCCCAGACGAAAAAACAATTTTCGTTGCCGCTACCACTTCATTTTGATTTCTCGGTTATCAAAGGTCTGTCCCACGAGGAAATCGATAAACTTAATCGTGTTAAACCTCGCACTTTGGGACAAGCCGAGCGTATCAGCGGAGTAAACCATTCAGCTTTGCAAGCCATTATGATATATTTGAAAGGTAGAACTGGCGCGGCGGCCGTAGCAATTGAAGGTTAATCATGTCGAAGGAAATTCAATCGGACCCTCCTGCAAATTGGAGATTAAAGGAATGGTTTCCTGATCTCGACAAGTCCGTCCTCGAACAGCTCAGAATTTATTTCGATGAGCTGATTAAATTTAACAAAGTAGTTAATTTGATTTCTGCTAAGACCGTAACCAATGCGGACGCGACTCATTTTGCCGATAGCATCTTGGCATGCCAGATTGTTCGTAAAAAAGCTAGTAAATCCGAGGTATTATTTGATCTCGGAAGCGGCAATGGTTTTCCGGGCGTTGTTTACGCGATACTTTTTTCAGATCAGAAAGTGGCTGTTGTTGATTCGGATGAACGAAAATGTGAATTTTTGAAACATATGGTGAAGACGCTTAATCTAAAAAATTTAGATGTACTCAATCAAAAAATCGAAAGCTTTGGGAATGATTCGATAGAGCAAGCGATCTGCCGCGGATTCGCCCCGTTACCGCGGGCATTATTAGTTCTGAGAAAAATCGTGAAAAAAGGCGGACAAGTCTATCATCTGAAAGCCGAAGAATGGGGTATGGAAGTTTCTCAGATTCCCATCCAGCTGTGTTCTGCATGGCAGCCCATTTTAGAGGGCGAGTACGTGTTACCGTCGTTTGGTGTTAAACTATTTGTAATTCGCACTGAAAAGCTGGGCAGCGTTTAGCTAATGATGTTCTCCGCCTGCGGGGGCGGGTGATTTTTCTGTTCCACGTGGAACATCTGTTTTTTTACCTTTGTATTTATCCCATTGCAGCTTTTCTCGCTGTAACTTCATAACTGCCTGATAGCTTGCAAGTTCTTCGGCATCTGGCCACTTTCGGCCACCTCTTCGGGCCTCCATATACCTATCACGAACCTCATTTTTTCTGAGCTCAAGCTTAATTTCAAAAAACTGTTTTTGTTGAGCTAACTTCGTGATCGTGGCCTGGGTTTCGTTAACTTTGCGAGTTGCAAACTTGATTTGGCCCGTTTGGGGAATAACTTTATCTTTTTCTGCTTCAAGCTTAGAAAGATTCTTAGTTTCGGCCTCGAGGCCTTTCGATGCGAGATCCAATTCAACCAAAAGATCTTTATATATTTCATCTGAATTTTCGGGCGTAGGATCAGGCTTATTACATCCAACCAAAATGCTTAGAATGAGCAGAAAGCAGACGTATTTCATATTGTTCCACGTAGAACATCGGATCATATTCTAGAAAACTGAAATACTTCTTGAAAGAAACACGACAGTCATAAATATTCTTTATACGACATGAATAGCATCTACAGACGGAGGATTTCTTGATTAAAACGATATGTATTGCAAACCAAAAAGGTGGAGTTGGCAAAACAACGACAACGGTGAACCTTGCAGCGGCACTCGCACAGCTTGGTCACAAAATATTAGTAATCGATATGGACCCACAAGGGAATGCGTCAAGCGGATTGGGAATTAAAAAACATGAAACCCAAGATGCGAACATATATCATGTACTCATCGGCGAAAAGAATCTCCAAGAAACGGTCTATCAGTCCACGACCAAGAATCTTTGGGTAGCTACCGCCAACCCCGACCTTGTAGGCGCCGAAATTGAATTGGTGGATATGCCTCAAAGAGAATATCGACTTAAAAACGCCCTTCTATCCGTTTCTTCACAATATGATTATATCTTTATCGACTGCCCACCCTCTTTAGGACTACTCACCTTAAATTCGCTAGCGGCCGCGAGTAGTTTTTTAGTTCCACTTCAATGCGAGTATTATGCGCTCGAGGGCCTAAGCCAGTTGTTGAATACTGCGGGACTAGTCAAAAAAAGCATTAACCCAAGTCTGCATATCGAGGGAATTGTCTTAACCATGTTTGATAAACGAAATAATTTAGGTCATCAAGTTGTTGAAGAAATACAAGCCCATTTTAAAGATAAAGTTTTTAATTCAATTATTCCAAGAAATGTTCGGTTGAGTGAAGCCCCAAGCCATGGCGTATCGATTTTTGGATACGATCCTAAATCAATCGGTGCCTTAATGTATCTGGAACTAGCAAAAGAACTTGTCGAACGTACGATTACCCCAACCCACGCCGCAAACAAAAATGCAGAGATGTAGGACGCAATATATGGGAATTAATAAGGATTTTAAAAACAAAAAAGGATTAGGTCGCGGTCTGGGGTCATTACTTGGCGGAGATAGTGTCCAAGGTGTCGCCGACTACTCGAAGGCGAAAGAACAACCTGCACAACCCATCCAAAAGCCAAAACAAGACGCTCAAGCCAATGCCGCCGACCTCGAAAATCGTATTTGGAACATTTCCATCGATAAGATGGTTCCAGGAATCTATCAGCCGCGCAAACATTTCGATAAAAACGCACTTCAAGAGTTAGCTGAATCGATCAAACAGAACGGCATCCTTCAGCCGATCGCAGTACGAAAAAGAACGGGCGGTGGATACGAAATCATTGCGGGCGAAAGAAGATGGAGAGCGGCGCAAATTGCCGGGCTTCACGAAATACCCGCCATCATCAAACAGGTTTCAGACCGCGACGCTCTTCAGCTGGCAATCATCGAAAACATTCAGCGCGAAGATTTGGATCCCATTGAAGAAGCGGATAGCTATGAAAGGTTAATGGACGAATTCTCGCTTTCACAACAAGAGGTCGCCGAAAAAGTCGGGAAAGAAAGATCCACGGTAGCAAACTCATTGCGACTGATTCAGCTTCCGCGAGAAATTAAAGATATGATTTCTGATAAAACCATATCAGTGGGTCACGCTAAAGTTATTCTATCCCTGAATGAAAAAAGCCAGCAGCTGCGTCTAGCAAAACAAGTGATCGAAAAGAACTTATCCGTGCGCGCTCTTGAGCAAACAATAAAAACCTTATCGAAAAGCTCCGCAAATGATGCGGCGTTAGAAAAAACTGGATTGAATGTAGATATCGCAACCAAATTAGCTCAAGAACTTGCAGATCATTTGCAGAAGGCACTAGGAACAAAAGTTGAAATCACGTATAAGTCCGGCAAGGGTCAGGTCAGCGTCCAATTTTATAGCGATGACCAACTTACGCAAATTTATGATAAACTAAAGGCCTAATATGGAAAAAGAATTAACGGTATCAACGCTGATCGAAGAAGGCTGCTCATTCGAGGGCCGCCTTTCTTACAGCGGAACCGCAAAAATTTCGGGACAATTCAAAGGTGAGATTTTCACTCGCGACCAACTCATCATTGCCGAGACCGCACACGTCACAGCCGAAATTGAAGCGAGCTATGTGCTCTTAAAGGGGCAGTTCGAGGGCAACATCGTTGCGCACACAAAAGTAGTTATGATTCCCCCGGCCAATTTTCGCGGAACCGTCACCACACCCAGTTTGAAAATTGAAGAAGGCGTCGTTTTTGAAGGCGCTTCGTATGTTCCTAAAGCATAAGTCAAGCCCCGCTTTTCTAACAGCTTGACGTAGAAAAGCCAAAAGTGATATCCCAGATTGTCTATTAAAA
>CAXSEH010000013.1:0-28940 GCA_964236345.1 uncultured Bdellovibrionales bacterium | reverse complement strand
GAAGTTAAAGAAACGGTAGTCACGATAAATTCAAATGAGATTATTCTGGAAAACGTTGAAATCTCGATGGGCGGAATCGGAGCGATTTCACTGACTTCAGATATTCTTTCAGTTAGTGGCAAAAACTTAATCTTTACTAGTGGAGTTTCTGACGCTACGGCTTCTCTTTTGCCGGCGCCATCGATTAAGTTAAATATTTTTGAACGAATCTTAGGTGATGGAAATTTGAAACTAAAATCAGCCGGTGGCAATTTTGTCGCTAGACATTAAATTTTCAGGCTTTAATCAGACATCCTACCTCGAATGTTCGCCCGTCATCTTTCGGATCGGTCGCGCCAGCGCGAGCAGCACGATGCAAGCAAAGCCCGATAAGGCTACCATGATTCCGAAGAAGTTTTGGTGACTCATTTTTTCGTAGTAGGTTCCTAAGTATCCGGCCATGTAATTTCCGAAAAAACTAGACATCAGCCACACACCCATCATCATCGAAATTATTTTGGGTGGCGAAACTTTAGAGACGAATGAAAGGCCGATTGGCGAAAGATAAAGTTCCCCGACCGTAAAGAAAAAGACGCACAAAAATAACCATAGCCAGTGCAGTTTTTCTGCGGGTGCCATGTTCGCGAGAACGGCGATGAGCACTATAAAACCTAAGCCCATGATCAACGACCCCAAGCCCATCTTCGTGACGCTACCGGGCTCTTTTCGTCGACGGTTCTGCCATCCCCAAAAAATATCAAGGACCGGCGCTAGAATAAATATCAGCAAAGGGTTAAACGATTGAAACCAGGTAGAAGGCATCTGCCAACCGAATAAATCCCAGTTGGTGCTTTCGTCGGCCAGAATTTGCAACGTGTTTCCTTGCTGCTCGTAGACGCCCCAGAACATGATCGTCACGGCACAGACTGCGATAAGCGCAAATATCCGCTTGTAGTCTTGCTTCGTCATTTTTTCGTGAACGTGGGTGACCTGTTCTTTGGCCACTACTTTTTCGTGCGGGGTTAGCGGCAAATGTTTTTGTCCAAAATGATAAACGGCTAACCCAATTAACATTCCGATTCCGGCCGCCGCAAAACCGTAATGCCAACCCACTTTTTGACCTAAGGTACCGCACACCAACGGGGAAAAGAAGGCGCCCAAATTTACGCCCATGTAAAAGATGGTATACGCGCGATCGCGTCGCTCGTCGCCTGCGGGATAAAGACTTCCAACTTGGGTTGAAATATTCGGCTTAAAAAATCCATTCCCGATCATCAGAAACAAAAGCGCTAACAAAAAATAACGTTCGCTCGCCATCAACAAGTGACCAATGGCCATTAAAAATCCGCCCCAGTAAATTGATTTTTTTTGCCCTAAGTACTGGTCGGCAATGATGCCGCCAAAGAAAGGCGTCAAGTAGACGAAGCCCGTATAAAGGCCGTAGATTTGGCTGGACATGGCTTGATCGCTCAAGACACCGAAGATCGATTGTAAAATAGATTTCAAAGTCGCGAAGCCGGCGACTTGCGTGCCCTTTTCAATTTCGCCAAACAAGTGTTGCGTCATGTACAGAACAAGCAACGCGCGCATTCCGTAATAGGAAAAGCGTTCCCACATCTCCGTAAAGAAAAGAACGAACAAACCTTTTGGGTGGCCTAAAATTTCACCAGCTTTTGTACTCATAAAACCTCTCGATGTAAAATTCGAGGCTACCGGCCCCAAATTTCGTTTTTTCTACCTCTAACCTTAAGGGGATACAAGCTGAAGTAGATCGATGACTTCGCTGCGATCAAATTCGCGCGCGTTTACATGCGAACTCAGGTTGTGCGTGGCTGGAAATTTTCTTGCCCGGCCGCTGCGACGAACGTCCCGCAAGCACCACTCTTTGTGTCTATATTAAATATTTAAACCACATGTCAGACGGTGGCGAAAAAGTTGCGGACTTCGTTTCCGGTAAGAAATAGTGCTTACAAAAATTCTAGTTTTTTGAACAAAGATGAGATTGATCCAACGTTCTGTTCAGAACACCGAAGGAATATCGTTCAGTACACTTTGCACAGACGAGTTTGTTGCTTCGACTGCAATAAAATTTGCGCGCATCTACATGCGAACGTCTGATTTTTCCTGGGTTGAGTTAAACTTACCTGAATTATCAGATTCAATGGTTCTTAATGAAAACTACGCGGGTCAGAAACCTTAAGCCCTTCACTTCTTTGCTTAATCCGTTCTCGAAGTAGAAGAAATGGGCGCTCGACGCAAAGGTGAAGCAAGGATGCCACGACCACGCTGCCGGCGAAAAGCAAAAGTATCGCCGTCCAGCTTGAAGCTTCGATGTTCCACTCGTCCAGCAGCGGCGTCATCAAATGGAAAACCGATTTGTGAACTAGGTACAAACTGTAAGACAAAGTCGCAGCCCAACCCGCTCCGGGAACTTTAATTCGATAGAGTATCGATTGCGGTGAAAGGGCGTTGAGTAAGATGCAGGCGAAGCCCGCCGAAAGAAGCGTAAAACCAAACACGGTGCTAAGAATTCCGAACCTGTCTTGAAAAGTAAGACACGCAGCTAAACACAGAACGACACCAAAAAACATACTGGCGGCGGCGTAACTTTTTACAAGACTCCAGGTTTTGGTTTCGAACTGGCTAAGGGCCGCAAGCCCTACTCCCCAGATTAGCCCGTCAAGGCGAGTCCAGGTTGGGTAATAAATGAATTCGAAATAATTTCTTTGGCGATCGGCAAAGTCGGGTTCAACGTTATGTGACCACAAAAAATATCTTAAAAGTAATTCTGCCAGTTGAAATAAAATAAAAATAATTATGACTAACTTACGATTTTTGAAACGATAAAATGCCAATGCAAGCAGCGGGAAGATTAAATAGAAATGCTCTTCTACGCAGAGTGACCACGCGTGGGAAAACGCACCAAAGGTACGACCGTAGTTCACCGTCAGCGTTAAAAAATCTTTGATGGGTGGAAGATGGGCAAGTTCACGTGCGGCCGGCCATAAAAAATATATTGCAACAACAATATAATAGCTGGGAAGCGTCCGTAAAAGGCGGCGAACATAAAAAAGAATCAAAGAAAATTTAGTTTCTAATACCATGGAACTAAAAACGCTTAATCCGATCAGGTATCCACTTAGAACGAAAAAAAGGTCGACTCCGATAAAGCCATATTTTGCCAGCCCATCAAAAAGATACAAACCATCTTGCTTGGGAAAATGAAACGCCATGACCATCAAAATCGCGAAAGACCTTAATAAATCTAAGCTGGGTAAGTGTTGGGTTTTCAGTTAGCCTCCGCGTCGATGAGCTACGCGCCCTCTGAAATGTTAATCCGTCCCGTTCCCTCGCACAAGCCTCAACTGCCCTAAATTCTTTCTGTAGTAGATAACGCGCTTGTTTGATAAACTATTGTAACAAACTTAAGGAGATTTTCATCATGAGCACACTTCAAAAAAGTTTAACCGTTGGGCTATTCACACTTGCAGTTTCATTTTCGGGCCGTGCCCGCGCTGATCAATGCGAATTTATTCGCGAAGGATTGCGGAAGTTACCAGAGCAAGGTGGCGAGTTTTCAGTCCCCAGCGGCGTTTACGAATGTCAGTCTCCAATCGTTTTGGATCGTGACAACGTTACCCTTCGTGGAGAAAGCGTCGTTCTTCTTAAATTAGCTTCCAACGCAAACGCGCCTGTCATCGTCATGGGAGACCTAAACACCCCGCCCCAGCCTCGCAAAAATATTACAGTTTCTAATTTAGAAATTGACGGCAATCGTTCTCAGCAAAGTTTTGAATGTTGGGGTGGACCCTGTGACGGACAAGGCCTGACTTTCATTCGCAATAACGGAATAACCGTAAGGGGACTTAGCGACGGAGTGATTGAAAATGTCATTACCAATAACGCGCGTTCGGGCGGGGTCGTAACCGAAAAAGGTTGTTACAATCTACGAATCAAAGGCCTAACCGCATCTGGAAACCAGTTTGATGGATTTGCGGGTTACGAAACCTATCATTCGGTGATTAGCCAAACTAAATTAACAAGTAATTTAGCCGCCGGTATTTCGATGGATATCCATTTTGATCATAACACATTCGACAACGTTCTTATTCAAGACAACGGTGACGTCGGTATTTTTATGCGAGCTTCCTCGGACAACTTTTTTGCGGATTTAAGAATTGTCGGCAATTTGAGTCACGGGATTTTTTTGGCACAGGTCGAAGATGTTAGTTCGTGTCCGATCAACAACGAATTTAAAGATTTGTCGGTTAGTTCCTCAAACGGTTTTGGGTTTCTATTAAATAATGCCTGCGTTGGAAATCGACTGACCGGCCGAGCTGAATTTTTGAAAAATAAAAACGGCTGCATATATGAGGGCTCGAACGTCCAACTTGGGCGAGAGGCTTCCGTCATTTGCGTAGATTGATACGAAAACTCTACTTAAAGCTTTCAATTAGATGCTTTGTGAAAACTTCGGCGGGTAGCAATCCTTGAATTTTAGTAACGGCCCTCCGTTGACTAGTATTAAATAGTTTATTTAATTTTCCGCTTTCAAAGCAGGAAAATACGCCGGGGTGTATGTAGTATTTTCGGCAGACGGCAGGAGTATTTCCCAAACCAACTGATGTGTGCCTAACCGCATCTATTAAAACTTTTTTAATTTCCGTTTTCGTTGGCGGCGGATTTTTATCACGTAGAAATAGAGCGGCCTGGACCGTTCCACCCCAAAGCCGAAAGTCTTTTGCGGTGATGGGTAAGCCTGAAATTTCATGTAGGTAATTATTCACGTCGGTCGATGTTACGTCTTTCACCTTTCCGTCGTGGTCTTTATACGCAAAAAGTTCTTGTCCCGGAAGCTCCTGACATTGTTTTACAATTTTCGATAGTTCGGCATCAAACACTTCGATATGATGAACCTGGCCGCTTTTTCCTTTAAAATCGAAAGTTATTTTAGGGCCACGCACTTTCACGTGTTTATTATGCATCGTCGTTAGTCCATAAGATTTGTTTTTTTGGGCATACTCGGCATTGCCTACACGAATTAAGGTTTTTTCCATCAATTTAATGACCGAGGCTAATATTTTCTCAGGGCCTAATCCCTTTTTTTTAATGTCCTTTGCTAGTCGGCTTCGTATTTTTGGCAGACAGTTGGCGAACTCGATTATTTTTGTGAATTTTTTTTCGTTTCGCCTTTTATTCCATTCTGGATGGTAACGATATTGTTTTCTGTTGCGCGCATCTAGGCCCGTAGCCTGGACGTGACCGTCTGCATCCGGACATATCCACACCTTTTTCCACGCTGGAGGAATGACCAAACTTTTGATTCGTTTTAAATGGGTTTCACTTTTTAAAGCCTTCCCCTTTTCATCAAAGTAACGAAAATCTTTGCTGCCATCCGAGCGGGAAAATCCTTTCTTATTGATGTCGACGTATTTTAAAGAGGCTAATTTCGCAAATTTTTCGTTTTCCGACTTCGTACTGAACATGACACCTCCGACTAACGCCGCAGCAAATTACTGACCATGTAAATCGTCTGCTAAGTAGCTAAGGTTGGGGCACTACTGGACTTAACCTGGAAAAAATCTACGCTTTGGTTTCTCAGCTGGCTTGTCGTTTATTACCCGCTTCAAAAGCCCGGATCGAAAGTTGTAATACCATTTGCGATGACCGAATTGCTTCAACTAAAATCTTATGGCCTAGTAGGCCCCCAAGATTCGTTTCACGTGGATGCGTGGAGTGCGGCCGATATCAATTTGGTGACACACGCTCACGGAGATCACTCACGAAGAGGAAGTAATGAATATTGGTGCACCAATGAAAGCGCTCCAATCATTCGCCACCGCTTAGGCGCTGAAACAAAAATTCGTACGTTTAGTTATGGCGAAACCGTTCGTTTAGGTGATACGTGGATATCATTCCATCCCGCCGGACATATTTTAGGGTCTGCTCAAATCCGTATCGAAGACGCCCGAAATCCATCAAACGTGTGGGTAATCACCGGAGA
Source organism: uncultured Bdellovibrionales bacterium (assembly GCA_964236345.1). Taxonomy (GTDB): domain Bacteria; phylum Bdellovibrionota; class Bdellovibrionia; order Bdellovibrionales; family Bdellovibrionaceae; genus Pseudobdellovibrio. The sequence goes on along the minus strand of CAXSEH010000013.1, from coordinate 22,957 downwards.
CTACAAACGCGACGAAGATCCCACCTGCGCGCCTTTCGAAATTGTTCACTGCCATACACTCATTACCGAAGCCACATTTTCGCTACCGATCTACCATTGGGAGCCGGCGGCAAAAACGGCGAAAGATATTTATGAATGGTGGCAGTGGAATAAAACGGAAGGAAATACTCCCGTTCTTTTTTGTTACTCGCTGGGAAAGGCTCAGCGGGTGTTAGCCGAGTTAACTAGATACACCAATGATGAAGTTTTGCTGCACGGTTCGGCGCTGGCGCTAACGCAAATTTATCGGGACGCCGGCGTGAAAATGGTGCCCACCGCACCGATGCTTGAATACACCGGTGACTTAGCGGGACGTTTGGTCTTGGCTCCGCCTTCGGCGCATCGAAGTCCGTGGATGAAAAGATTTAAATCCGTTTCCACAGGTTTTGCTTCGGGTTGGATGGCGGTTCGCGGAGTTAGGCGGGGTCGATCTTACGAAAAAGGATTTGTACTTTCGGATCATGCTGATTGGAAAAGCCTTCTGCAAACAGTTGAAGATTCAAAAGCGCAACGGGTTCTGGTCACCCACGGGCAAAGCGAAATTCTGGCACGTTACTTAAGGGAATCTAAAGGAATCATTGCGGAACCGCTTGCGACCCAATACGGCCAAGAGGACGAAACGTGAAATACTTCGCCGAACTATTTCAACAAATTGATCAAACAAATTCAACCAACGAAAAAGTTCATTTGATGCAGAAATTTTTTTCCGAACAAGATCCGGAAACTTCGGCCTGGGCATTGTACCTTTTAATAGGGCGCAGACCAAAAAAATTGATCGGTTCCGCGAAACTACGGGTGTGGTTGCAAGAAGTCAGCGGCTATCCCGATTGGCTGATTGACGAAAGCTATTCGGCCGTCGGGGACACCGCCGAGATGGTTTCGCTGATAATGGGTCAATACGGTGGAGCCGAAGATCTGGAAGCCGATGAACTCAGGCTGATTAGTTTGGGCGATTGGATGACGAAATTAATTCTTCCGTTAATGAACGAAGATGACGAAATAAAAAAGAAGACGGTAGTTAATTGGTGGCATCACTTAACCCCTACCGAAATTTTTATCGTGAATAAATTTTTGACCGGTGCACTTCGCGTCGGGGTTTCTGAAGCATTGGTCTATCGTAGTTTAGAAAAAATATTTAATTTACCTCGAACGGTCATCGCCTCTAGGCTTTTAGGATCTTGGGAGCCAAGTGCCGACTTTTTTAAGTCGCTGTCGCTTCCCGCAGATACGAATTCATCTAGCGATGAAAAACGCGAGATGTTGCCAAAACCATTTTGCCTGGCCGCGCCTATCGACGGTCATCCGAAAGAACTAGGCGATGTAAATGAATGGTTCGTCGAATGGAAATGGGATGGCATACGGTGCCAGGCCGTCAAATTTGGCGAGCATTTGGAATTCTGGTCGCGGGGCGAAGAGCGCGTAACCGAAGCCTTTCCGGATCTTGCATTGATTCTTAAGGCGGTTCCGGGCGATTGGATTATCGACGGAGAACTGGTGGCAGGCTCTTGGCAAAAACCGGATCTTTTTCAAGAGCTTCAAAAACGTTTAAATCGCAAAAAACCAACCACGCTCTTTCAAAAAGAAAATCCCGTGTCTTTCATTGCCTACGATTTATTGGTCGAAGGAACGGAAGACATAAGCCGTCTTCCGTTATCAGAAAGACTTAGAAGGCTTCAAGAAAAAATTAGCCTGGCCCCCGAATCTAAATCTTATGGAGTTTCGCCAAAACTCGAAACTGAAAGTTGGGAAGCATTAGAAAAAATTCAAGCCACCGCACGCACCGAAAGGGCCGAGGGTTTGATGTTGAAAAAAAAGAATTCCATTTACGAAACCGGACGTAAAAGGGGAATCTGGTACAAATGGAAGGTTGATCCTTTAACCGTCGACGCGGTGTTGACGTCGGCCCAACCCGGCACCGGAAAACGCGCGTCCCTTTATACCGATTACACTTTCTCTATTTGGAAAGATGACACTTTAGTTCCGATCGCTAAAGCGTATTCGGGATTAACGGACGTTGAGATTCGCGAATTAGATCAATGGATTCGTAAAAACACTCTAGAAAAATTCGGACCCGTGCGTGCATTGAAGACCGAAAGGGTTTTTGAAATTGGATTCGAAGGCCTGGCAAAAAGCACGCGGCACAAATCGGGATTTGCGGTTAGGTTTCCGCGGATCTTACGTGAACGCACGGATAAAAAGCCCGAAGCCGCTAATAAGGTCGAAGACATGGACCAACTTCTAAATCAGTTACGAGAACATTCCGTATGATTCCTCAATCGCGACTTTCTGGACAGATTCGAAAAATAAAATCTGTGGCTCAAAAAACCTTGGACGTCGAAAAAGCGAAACGGCGCGCCAAGCAGCGAAGTCTTCCCTTCGCACCCACCGATTACGATTCGGCTCGCCAAAGATTGATCGCATGGTTTCGTGACCAAGGTTTCACACCATCACCTTTCCAAACTAAAGCTTGGGATGCTTTCGCGGCAAATCGTGCGGCATTAATCGCGGTGCCCACCGGTAGCGGTAAAACACTTGCGGCATTCGGGGGCCCCTTAATAAAATTAATGACCGATCCCCGCCCAACGCAATCGGTAACCAGAATCATTTATCTTACGCCGCTAAAAGCCTTAGCACGCGATATCGTTGCGGCCGCCGAACGACCCATCCATGAATTAAAGCTTCCGTTTGAAGTGGGCCTTCGCACCGGTGATACGAGCTCGGCAGACCGTCAGGCTTTGAGAAAGAATAATCCTGAAATCTTGGTGACGACTCCAGAGTCTTTAGCCATTTTACTTACCGGGTCAGACACCAAAAAGTTTTCGCACGTTTTTTCCGTTGTGGTGGATGAGGGACACGAGCTTTTAGGATCAAAACGTGGAAGTTTATTAGAACTATCAATCGCAACATTGCGGCAATACGCGCCTAATTTACTGGTCACCGTTCTTTCGGCCACGATCGGAAACTTACAGCAAGCCGCAGAAGCATTGACTGGAGTACCCGATCCAATTCTTATTACCGATGCGAAGTCCCGTGATATTCGATTAGAAGTATTAACTCCGCCTGAAATGTCAGCCGCCCCTTGGTTTGGCTACGCCGGTTTGAATCTATCCGAAGAACTTTTAAAAACGGTTGATCCAGAAGAATCGCAAATTATATTTACCAACACGCGTGGTTCTGCAGAGGCCTGGTTCCGCGACATCATCGAACGTCGTCCCGAATGGCGTGGCATTACGGCCCTTCATCATGGATCTTTAACCCGTGAAGAACGGGCGCAGGTTGAAGCTGACGCAAAATCCGGAAAGCTTAGAATCATCGTTGCAACTTCGTCGTTAGAGTTGGGAGTCGATTTTCCGAAAGTAGGCCGTATCTATCAAATCGGATCGGTAAAAAGCATGGCCCGGGCTGTACAGCGTGCGGGACGTGGTTTTCATCGCCCAGGCGAAAGTTCGTTTTTAACTGTTTGCCCTTCTTCGATTTTTGAAATTCTTGAGGCCCACGCTTTACGGCAGGCCGTGAAGGTAGGAGTATTCGAAGATAAGATTCCCGTTCATAAACCCCTAGACGTGTTCGTCCAATTTTTATTAAATCGTGCCTATAATGAGGGTTTTACGATTGAGGAAATCAAAGCTACCGTCGCCCGTACCTATTCTTTTAGGGATATCAATGACGAAGAAATAAACTGGGCGTTGCAATTCTTGATTTCAGGTGGCGCCAGTCTTTCACATTACGCGCAGTTTTTAAAAATACACAAAATCGGATCCCGGTATCTTTTTGCGGATGCCAAATTAGCCCGACTGCACCGAATGAATATCGGGACAATCGTTTCGGATGATGGAATTCGCGTTAGGTTTACGACAGGAAAAACATTGGGCTCAATTGGGGAAACATTCGTTTCGCGCTTAAAAAAGGGAGACGTGTTTCAGTTTGCGGGACGGGAACTAGAATACGTTAATTTGAATTACAACACCCTGATCGTACGCATGGCGACCGAGCGACCCGAAGTCGGAACGGTATGGAACGGAAATATATTACCGATTAGTTCTTTAATCTCAGAACATCTTCGCCAGACGGTTGACCAACTTGCAAAAGCAACAAGCGAAGCGGACGTGACCGACCAAGAACTGAAAGATTTCTGGGCGGCAGCAGAAAAGCAGAAAGAAATCTCGCACATTCCAAAAGCTGACGAAACCTTAATTGAAATTCGTAAAGCTCGCGAGGGCTATCATTTATATATTTACACGTGGGCCGGTCGATTGGTGAATGAGGGCCTTGGACACTTATTTGCATTTCGAATTGCGCAGGTTCGCGCAAATACAATTTCCGTTTCGGTCAGCGATCACGGTATTGAACTTTTAGCCTCTGAGGCCTTTCCCCCTACTGAAGTACTTCAGTCGCTTTTTTCCGATCTGCAAGATCTTGAAAGCGATATCGAAAAAAGCTTGAACTTTCCCGAGCTTTCTAAGCGAACGTTCCGCGAGGTGGCCCGCGTTTCGGGTCTTATTCAAGCGACAATCGCGGGTCAGACCAAAAATCAGCGAAATCTACAGATGAGCTCGGGCCTTCTTTACGACGTATTTGAAAAATATGAAAAAAATCATCCGTTAGTTAACCAGGCAAAAAAAGAAATTCGGCAGAATCAACTTCACTTGCCAAGTTTGATTAAAGTCATTAAAAGTTTTCAAACGACAAAGTTTGTTTTTAAAGAAACAAAAAAGCTATCACCATTTGGGTTTCCGCTTTTTATCGAACGATCGCGAACGCGCATTTCGACGGAGAAGTTAGAGCACCGTATAGCAAGGTTTCAACGGCAGATTCTTGAGGACACATGAATATTACCGTCCGCAACGAAAATTTTATTCTTCACAGTTCCAGGGTTTTGCTTTGGCCTTCTGAAAAAATGATTCTGGTTGCCGATATTCATCTTGGAAAAGCCCAGACGTTTTTAAAAAATGGCTTATGGTTGCCTCCTATAGCCCACGGTGGCGACCTTCAAACATTAAAGGAAGTTTACCTTCGATCAGGCGCCAACCACATACTTTTCTTAGGTGACTTTGTTCACTCGCTGGAAGGTATTACTGAAGATGTAGTTGATGAACTGGTTTCATGGCAAAAGTCTTTTTCACCAAAAGTGACGGTGGTCATCGGTAATCATGATCGTCCAGCCGTAAAACATTGGCCGGCTTCGTGGGAATTTATCGATCTTGTGGAGCGGGTTGATATTAAAGATTTTATTTTGCAACACGAACCACCGGAAAATAAAATTTCACAATTTGTTTGGTGCGGCCATATTCATCCTAAAGTTAAATTAAAGCATGCTGGTGACAGCCTTTACCTACCGGCTTTCGTCATCACACCCGAAACCGGGTACCTACCGGCTTTTTCAAGTTTAGCCGGCGGTGGCGCATTTAAATTTAAAAAATCTAATCGGTACTTTGTCGAAAGCGAAGGAAACATGGTAGAAGTTGTATTTTAAAATCCGCATTTATTGGATATCTAAATAGACCCCGTGCTTAAGCATTGGCAAAATTGGGGTTCGATCAAACACGGCGTCATACTGAAACTTAAAATTATTCAGACTCATAATAGAATATTCAGCAATGACGGTACCTATGAAATTTCCTTCGTAACGGCTGTGAATAGCCGGGGCGTTCAACAACAGCCGATCGAAAGAAACGTTTCGTCCTTCGGCACGACAACTTGCATCGTACAGAAGTCCCTCGCCCGCTTCGATAGCTGCGGCCTCTGACATGATCGCGTTACCCGCAGTTACGCCATTTACCTCTCCGCGAGTAGCGTAGGTTGATGTTGTCCAAAAGGTTACGTAACGGTTCTTTAATGAAGAAACATTGTAGCCACTTGGCTCTAGTGCGAAGCGAGAGTTGGGTTCGCAAAAGGCATTGTCTTTTTTCGTAAGACCAAGACCCATACTAATTGACTTGGTACTTGTGATTTGCAAATTTCGGTTTGCGCCACTGTTTGTCTGGGAAATTGATCCGTAAATAAAAACCGAACCGATAACGTAAATTCGACATCCCGAAGATGTATTAACTTGTAGATTGTTGAAATAAACCGGGCCTCGCAAAGCCAAGTCGCCTTCACAATTTAAAATTCCATTATTTTTAAAATAGGTGGTCTTATCTAATAAGCCAGATATAGCAATTGAACTATCAGAGTTTTTGAAATAAACCGATCGGTCAGTCGCCTTAATAGAGAAAGCTGCAATAATATCGGCATCGGTTGGCGCGCCGATATACACCTTATTTTTTTCTTCGATAATCGCGGTCTTAGTTGCCGCCACATCTGCGACGTTAAACCGAGATCGGATGTATTCCGCTAACGTAGCCGTGTTCGTAGCGGTAGCCACCTTTGCCGGTAAGTTTGCTTTAGGTACTATCACTTTAGTGTTAGCTTTCAAATCCATAGTTGAAAATGATAAACTGTGGTCCCCGTAGATGCCGCCACTTTTCCACGTCTCGCCAGCCTGTTCGGCACTAAAGAAGTAGTTGTTGCCGTAACCAAAGTCAGTGACGATATTTGAGTCAACTTTCGCGTGGCATTGAATACAAGCCATTCCACGAATCGCTAATGCGGGCTTCAAATTTTGAACCGGATTATCAATCGAAATTTTTACATTAAAAGAAATCGGGCTTCCTTTATCATCCACGCCATTAATCATCGTGCTGTCAGATCCCCGGTACCCTAAATTTGGAGTGTATTTAAAACGTCGAGTCGCCACATCCACTACACTCAGCGTTCCGTTCAAAACCGAATAGGATTGGTCAGTCACTCGAACCCCAGTTAATAGCTTCCCCGAAACATCTTCTAATCTAAATTCCACTGGCGTATTCAATTCGGTATTTGCGAATGTATCGGAACTGTAAGCCGGAATATTTGGAACCGGTCCAACCGGGACGGGATTTGTTCCGTCACCTAAGTCAGCCACACTACTTCCGCTTGTCACATTTATCGATCCGGGTTGGCTACAATTCTGAAAACTGAAAAGTAAAGTCAACGCAGTCAGCATTGTTGAAATGTAAACTTTGTTTTTTCGGCCAGTAAATTTTAGGCCAGAATTATTTTTCTTCATGATGTGCGCCCCTTTTCCACTACGCTTATCGTCATCTTAGAATACAAAATGAAGACCTAACGGAGGGTGCCAAATGAAAATAGTTCAACTTCAGAGGGTCTTTATGAGACGTGCTGAATACAATATCGACAATTTTCTCGCTGAAGACTCGCTAACCTTGCTGTTTGTTTTGGATATTCTCGTAAGTGTGCTGACAATTGACAGTCGATAATGTGCCTGACACTTGGTACTTCTCAATCTGAGATCATGGCTTTGGTAAACGAAAATATATTGTAGCTTATTTTTTTTCGTGTAAGCCATCTGTATGAAAAAAAATGTTTATAAAAAGTCCGCAAAGGTGCAGTGGAAGTGGCTCGGAAGGCAAATTTTCGGAACCGTTGAAGAGATCTATCTTGAATCCATAACGAAGACTATCAAAGGTAAAAAAATCACTCGCCACGGTACCGAAGAATGCCCTGCTTACCTAGTGCGATCCGGCGCAGGAAATGTGGCGCTAAAACTTCAGACCGAACTTGTTAAGAATGTCGCGCCAAAAAAATCTTCGAAAAAACCGTCCATGTTTAAGGGTTAGTTAAGCCAAGTTCTTTAATCAGAAAAACGTATTTTTCGGCGTTTTCTTCGTATCGTTTGTACCGACCAGAAGCGCCGCCGTGTCCGGCTCCCATATTACATTTCAAAATGATCGGTGAAGATCCGGTGTTCTCGTCGCGAAGCCGTAGGACCCACTTGGTAGGCTCCCAGTATGAAACTTGCTGGTCGGTTAAACCTGTCTGCACGAGCACCGCTGGGTATTTCTGTTTTTTAATATTATCATAGGGTGAATAGCTTCTCATGTAAGTATAGGCTTCGGGTTCGTTAGGGTTTCCCCACTGCAAATACTCTTGCGTCGTAAGCGGTAATGTTGAATCTAACATCGTCGTTATTACATCCACGAACGGAACCTCAGCAATTGCGGCGCGAAAGTTCTCTGGTTTTTGATTTATGACCGCACCAATCAGTAGCCCGCCCGCGCTTCCTCCCCGGATAGCTAACAGGTGCGGGGTCGTCCATTTTTCTTTAATTAGAAAATCTGATACGTCGATAAAATCATTAAAAGTATTTTTTTTATTCATCATTTTTCCATCTTCATACCAATCTTCGCCCTGAGCATCGCTTCCACGGATGTGAGCGTTGATATAGATGAAGCCTAGATCCAACAAGCTAAACAAGCTTTCGCTAAATCCGGAAGGGATTGTACTTCCGTACGAACCATAAGAATAAAGTAAAGCCGGCTGCGCTTCACCTTTCCGCAAATCTTTTCGGTATACTAAATGAATGGGAATTTCCTTACCGTCTCGAGCCTTGACCATTTTTAATTCCGTAACGTAAAGGGAAGAATTCAATGTCGGAGATTTCTTTTCCTTGATCAACGTTAAGGCAGCCGTGTCTAAATCCACCCGGTATGTTTTTACTGGTGAAATGGGGGATGAATAAGAAACAAATAAGGCCGAAGGATTTCCATCAACAAAAAACGAGGTCGAATAAGTAGCCTCCGTAAACGAAACGGGCTTTTCCTTTTTAGAATTAATATCGACAAGGTGAATTTCTTCGTTACCCTTTGCTAATAATGAATAGGCGGCGGTGTTTTGAAGTAAGCTCATTTCCGTTAACTTAGCATTTTTTTGCGGAGCCACTATTTCTTTCCAAACCTTTGAAGAATCCCCAATCTTTGGTATTAGGTAAATACCATAGTTCTTGTGGGCGTGATTGCTGCGGGCAAAAAAACCGGCTTCGGTGTGATCAACCGTTGCTAAAATTTTATTTTCCATAGGCACCAAAGGCTGAAAAGCAATTCCGTCCCAGTAATAAGTTTTTGATTGATCATACGAGTCTGCCTGCGCTAGTACGAACTGATGATCCGTCGACAGATAAACGTTCAAATTGTAAAGTTCATCGTCTTCCGAAAAAACTTTAGACGTTTCCCTTTTTTCGTTCAGCATCCAGATAGAATCTGGCCGCCACGCACTATTTGCCAAAGTGTAAAATAAGCTTCGACTGTCTTTACCCCAGACTACATTGCCCCAGTATATGTTTTTTATTTTCGTTTTTTCAAAAACCAAAGTCTGCATATCTTGAATTTCAACTTCGCACTTACCGCTTCCGTCGTAGTCAAAACACCATACCATTTTTTTCAAGTCAGGACTCATTGATCTTGCACGCACGGCAAAAAAGCCTTTACCCTTAGCCCGAACGTTTTCATCAAAAAGAAGATCTTCTTTATGACTTACGGTATCTCGGCGTAAGTATTGGCGGTAATCTTGGCCTTTTTCAATTTTAGAAAAATAAGCATATTTTCCAAAAATAATTTCGGGCGAACTTTCGCTTTCTTCGATTTTTGTTTTTACTTCTTCGAGTAATTTTTTTTGCAACTTAAGGTCAGCCTTTGAAAAATATGATTTATAATAGGCGTTTTCGGCTTTTAAATGTTTGATCACTTTCGGATTCTTAGCATCCCTGATCCAGTAGTAAGGGTCGTTTCGCAAATCCCCGTTCGCTTTCATCTCGTGGGCAATTTTTTCGGCCTTGGGTGGTTTGGTGCTAGCAAAAGAAAGTGTTGGAAACAGAAGGCCCGTCATAAAAGCTTTCATTATTTTATGCATTTTTTAACCCATTCGCCCGTTAACTTCAGCGTGGCCGTAGACGGAATGGTTTTTTTGAACAACCCCTCGGCCTCGCCTTCAAGCGAATAGCTTTTTTTCGAAAAGGTTCCGTGAATTTTTCCCGTCGCCTCAATATCATCATTGTTACAGCTTAATGTGGCTTCTAGTTTTCCATTTTTTACGTTCCACGATTTAAGATCGCAACCGTCTTTTTTTAAATTGCTCGCGATGGTCGCTTTCGCGTCTTTTGCTTCTTCGGCGGATATGCACGATTCATTATCGTGTGACGGAAGTGCAATCCCATTCAATTTAAAAGTCGTTTTAGCCTTCCATTGCCCTGGTTCTAAAGACTGTCCGAAACTAGTAGAAGATAAGAAGCCTGCAAGAATAAAGGTCCATAAAAAATTTTTCATTTAAAAATGATAACATGGGTGAAATTACTGTCAAAATTTTATCCGCCCGTTTTTTTGTAACGGCACATCCATTGCTTTGCTATTATAAAGGCCTTTATAATAAGGCCATTCTATTTTGAACGGGGTAAAATTGGCTAAATTTATTATTATAGTTATCGTGTTTGTTCTTAATTTCCAGGTCAGCGCTGACGAAATGCTCGGTAATGGCAAGTTAGCAAAACCGGAAAAAGAGCAGACGATTAAACTGCAAACATTACCCACCGGTATACAGGATCAAGAAAGCCAAAAAGTGCTTTTGAACTTAATTGAAAAAGCGGGATGGTTCCCGAATCTGAAAGTTAATGTAGACAAGGGCCTGGTTATCATCGAAGGGAAAGTGACCGATCAAGCCCAGCTAGATTGGCTAGTGCGAACGGCCGACCGCCTTCCTTCTGTCATTGCCGTCATCAATAAAGCTGACGTCGATAAACCTGCTGATTTAACTCCAGTTAAAAACGAAATACGTGGTTGGATTACTAAAATACTGAGGGCTCTTCCGGGATTGCTTGCGGCCCTTGTGTTGCTCATCGGATTCTATTTCGCTTTAAGAGTTTTACGAAATATTTCGACAAAACTTTGGTCTAGCCAAATACAAAATCCATTTTTATTATCCACCATTGCAAAACTTACGTTGGTTCCATTTTACTTAGTCATGTTTTACATCATCCTTTTAACGATGGGATTGCAGAGCTTGGCCACAACGATCATTGGAGGAACGGGAGTTTTAGGATTGGTACTGGGTTTTGCATTTAAAGGCATCGCCGAAAATTATTTTTCCGGTATTCTACTTGCGATCCGCAGCCCTTTCACCAAGGGTGATTCGATCCAGGTAAACGACATCAAAGGTACCGTTCAAAATTTAAATATGCGGGGCACAACAATTATGGACCCCGAAGGAACGCTCATTTTGATTCCAAATTCGACAATTGTTCAGTCCGTCGTTCAAAACTTAACGGTCAATCCACAGACTCGAACAAGTTTTATCATCGGGATTGATTATAATGATTCTATTGCAGAAGCACAAAAAATTATCTTCGCCGTTTTAGAAAATACCGACCGCGTATTAAAAACTCCTGCTCCCCTTGTTGTCGTCGACGAATTAGCAACTTCGTCGGTTAATTTTAAGGTTCTATTTTGGTTCGATGCTAATACCGCAAGCCTTTTGGGGATGCGCTCGCGAGTCATTTCGGCCTGCAAAGAGGCTTTGATGAGTGGCGGAATTACGCTTCCGGATGGCGACCGAGAAATAATTTTTAAAGATCCTCTGAAAATTTCATCTTTGAAAAATCGTACAGAGCCGCCGCGTGAAGGTAAAAAGTCTAGCGGAGGTCTTGACGAATCACACGCCAAAATGTCCCCAATCCAAAATCAAGAAGATGTAAAAAAAATGGCCTCAGAAGTTTCTTTACCGGGCTTCTCTGGAAAAGCAGACTTTTTCAAAAAATAAAGGACCTTAATGACTTCTTTTCAAAGTGTCTTCGCCTTGATCATGTCAGTCTAAGTCCAAAAGCTTGGACATAGCCCACTAAGTTAATTAAAATAGGGCTATGCTGACTTTAACGAAAAAAGGCCTTTATTGCGCGGCCGGAAATTTCTATATCGACCCGAGCGGCGCCGTCGATCACGCGGTCGTAACGCATTCGCATAGTGACCACGCCCGGCGCGGCAGCAAACGCTAATACTGCACCCGATCTGGGACGGGCTTACTCAAAAGCCGATTGGGTAAAGCCATCACTGTTTCAAGTTTCGAGTATGCTGAATGTTTTCAGCTAGGCCCGGTTCTACTTTCGTTTCACCCCGCGGGCCATATCTTAGGTTCTTCGCAGGTTCGAATAGAATACGGTGGCGAAATATGGGTTTCTTCTGGTGATTATAAACGCGAATCAGATTCAACTTGCGAACCCTTTGAAGCCATTGAGTGTGACGTTTTCGTAACTGAAGCCACTTTTGGAACCCCGGCTTACGCTTGGACGAAAGGTAAAGACATCGGTCACGAAATATTTGAATGGTGGACTGAAAATTCAAAAAATAAAATAAATAGTATTTTATTCGCGTACTCGTTAGGAAAAACCCAACGTATTTTAGGAGCATTAGAGCCCTACGCTAAAAAAGCGATCTACTGCCACCCGGCCGCCGCTGATATTAATCGTTGCTATCTAGAGCAGGGGATAAAATTAGCGGCAACTAAATGTTTAAGCCAACTTGAACACGACCGAATTTTACAGGGCGAACTTATATTAGCGCCGCAATCTTTTTTAAAAACGTCCCAATCCGAAGTATTAGGAAGTAACTATAAAACTGCTTTCGCTTCTGGTTGGATGGCCAGCGGCCATCATGGATACGATCGAGGATTTTTAATGTCAGACCACGCCGATTGGAATGATTTATTAAGAACGATTGTTGAGACCAAGGCAAAAAAAGTTTTCGTACAACATCGGGGAAACGGCGCCCTGGTCAAACATTTAAAAGCGATGGGCCTAAAAGCTTTTCCCGACACCGATCTTATTTTGAAGATGCCCGATCAGTTGTCATTTTTTTAAGATCAATCGCATTTAGACTCGCGTGGTAGTGACCCGTATTATCGAAAATGCACCACACTTCTGAAACTCGCTTCGCATCACTGATCATCTGTTTCGCCTGAGTTTGCAAACTTTCAGGCGAGTATGAACTTTTATAAAGTTGCGGGGAACCGTGCAGTCTTGCATACGGAAGTGGTGAAATTTTTTCGTGTGCGGGAAAAGGACACCTTTCCGGGTCGGCGACTACTTTTGAAATTTTAAATTTTTCCAGAACTGCCCCCGACGCGCTCCAAGAAATATTTCTAGGTTCTAAGGCGACGGAACCTTTGTAGTGTTTTCTTAACGTTTTAAAGAAAGCAGATGCGACAGCTTTATCAAAAGACAATTTCGGGGGTAATTGAACTAAAAGGGCTCCCCATTTGGAACCCAGACCGTGAATACCTTCGATCGTCGTTACTAACTGGGCTTCATCAACATTTAATTTTTGTTCGTGAGTGAATATCTTATTTAATTTCACGCTGAAGCTAAAGTCCTTTGGTACCGATTCTGACCAACGTTTATACGTGCTGCTCTGATGATCTCGATAAAAGGATGAATTAATTTCGACCGCATTAAAAGTTTTAGCATATCGTTCTAAATGCGAACCTTCGGTCTCGAAAATTTCTTTATGTGGCGTCGGAATGCTCCAGCCTGCCGTGCCGATGCGAAACTTTACTTTTGCCATCCGGGAACCCATGCAGTGGTGCGGCCACCAACTTCTTCGTGTATGATTTTATGTCCGACGCTTGTCTTTGCGTTTAGGTTTTTTCCCCAGCGATGATGAAAAAGCCAAGTCTTTGGAAATCTTTCGTAATCGGCGTCAACACTAACAGCTTTTTTAACAACCGACAAAACCGACTTGTGTAAGGCCTTAATCTCTAAAGGTTTCAACGCCGAGGCTAAATGGTGAGGAGATAATTTTGCTTGGAATAATATTTCATCAGCTAGCCAATTGCCGACGCCCGCAAATAAATTTTGGTCGAGCAGCACGGACTTGATCGCTTTCTTTCTTTTGCTAAGACGCTCGGATAGAATTTTAACGTTCGGAAAATCAATCAATGGATCGTACCCTAGCTTTTTGATTCTGGAGTGAGTCCACGGATCATCGGTCAGCCACATTCGTCCAAATCTTCTGGGGTCGATAAAGGCCATTTCGAAACCTTTTTCAAATTTCATTTTCAATCGGCAAAACCACATGGGTTCTTTTAAATCCTGATCGTGTGAATTCCACAGTTTAGCGCCGCCCCAAATTTTTTCGTGCTTATCTTTTTTTAAACCGGGGTCCAAAATTGCGATGTTACCACTCATGCCCAGATGAAAAATGGGCCAGGGCTTTCGATTAAGTTCCAGCCAGAAGTACTTTCCCTTACGGCCAGTCCCCGTGATCTTAGCGCCTTTCAGCGCTTTTTCAACTTCAGCCGCCGGCGCGAATGCGTATAAATAGCGATCATTTGCATCGACGACGACTTCTTTAATTTTTTTTCCGACTAAGCGACGTTCAATCTGTTTTCGAACCGCTTCGACTTCAGCTAATTCAGGCATTCCTACTGCTAGCGATTTTTACAAACCTTTTCAATGGTATTTTACATAAAAGCCAAAATTCCCGGCGGCAGATGCCTCTGTCAAGTGGACAAAAATCAGATCCTGTCCTAATTTAATTAAAATGACTCATATTACGCTGGGGATTTCAGATTTTGCCTTACCTTGTCCCCGCCGGGGTAGTATCGATGTGCATTCGGGTTTGGGTCGTGGCCCCGAAACGGGAACAGAGATTCACCTTGAAGTTCAGGCGAAGCGGGCTAAAGAATCTTCAACATATCAGGCCGAAGTGTCGGTCGCCCATGAATTTACGATTGCGGATTACGTATTCGAACTTCGCGGCCGCATGGACGGAATTTTTTTAGATGATCATGTTAAGATTGAAGAAATAAAATCTACTTTCAATATTTACGATCTTTATCGAAATCTAAAGGATTCTGAAAACGAACACCCTTATTGCCTGCAACTTAAAACATATGGTTATATTTATTGGCTGCAGAACAAACAAATTCCGAAGTTGATCCTGCACCTCGTTTCAAGTCGTAACCGTGAAACCCTTGATTTTGAATTAAAATTAAATTTAGAGGTCTACGAAAAATGGTTTCAGTTGCGCCTTCAAGAATTGGCCGACGAGGCAGATCAAGAAAAAAAACGAATCACTCGCCGAAAAAAAGCTGCTAAAAACTTTTCTTTTCCCTTCGCAAAACCGCGATCTGGCCAAATTGAACTAATCGAAACCATTAAACAGGGCATGCACGAAAATCGACCGATGATGCTACAGGCACCTACGGGCTTAGGTAAAACCGTCGGGGTTCTTTTTCCAACCTTGCAAGAAGCTATGGAGCGTGGACAAAAAGTAATTTACATCACACCCAAAAATAGTCAGCACGCGGTCGCCGAAGAAGCAATTGATAAATTAACCGTTGCCGGGGCCAACTTAAAGTCCTTAACGATCACGGCAAAAAGTAAAATGTGTTTTAAAAACGAAGTCCTGTGCAATCCAACCTACTGTGAATACGCTAACGAACATTACACGAAGGTGGCGGAAAATAAAGTCATCGAACAATTGAACAAAAAAAAGAAATTAACTTCACGTACGTTCAAAAAAATTGCCGAGCAGTACCAAGTGTGTCCGTTCGAAATTCAATTAGACGCCGCGTTTGACGCTGACACCGTTATATGCGATTACAACTACGTTTTTGCTCCGCGAACTTCATTCGGTCGCATTGCTCGTAGTGGCATGCTTCCTAACGGTAAGCCAAACTTAGTGATCGATGAGGCTCATAACTTGCCTTCTCGCTCGCAAGATTATTATTCTTCGACCCTTTCCACTTTTGCTTTAGAAAAAATGCGCGAAGACACGGTCAAGCTTCCGGTTCGATTTCGACGGGAGGCTCAGTTGCTGATAAATTCGTGCATTGAAGTGATCAAAAGATGTGGTGATCCTTCGGCCACAAAGGCCCATCCGATTAATCCCCCGTTCGAAGAGTTTATGACGCAGGATCAGGAATTAAAAACATTTCTTTCGGGTTACCTGTCCTCCGACGTCGATATACAACCGCAGGATGTCGTCATGCGGTTAAGTTTTTACTGGTCGGAATTTACGAATGCCCTCGAGTACGTGAAAGCCCAATCGGCGGCGCACAAAAATCGATTTTTTACGACGTTTACGCCCAGCCCGGCCACCGTTAAGATTACTTGCTGTGACGCTTCTGAAATGTTGAAGGATGTTTACGATGATTACGCCCAAGTCGTTGCGTTCTCGGCCACCTTAAAACCTTTCGACTTCTACAGTCAGCTTTCGGGCTTGCTTTCAAAAGACTTGAAGACCGCAGAATTTGTATCCCCATTCGCGAAAGAAAATCGCAAAGTTTTGGTAATCCCACAAATTTCCACCAAATATTCCGAGCGTGAACGAAACTATCCCCGCATTGCCGAAACGATAGAAAAAATATCTCAGTTAAAAAGCGGTAACTACATCGCCTTCTTTCCAAGTTTTGATTTTATGGAGCGAGTTTTGTCGCAATTCAAATCTGCAAGTGAGGTGAAAGTAATGCGCCAAGACCGTGCCATGCGCCGCGATGATATTGATCTGGTTCTTGAACAGCTTAAAGATACATCGTCGCCCCACATTTTATTTGCCGTGCAAGGGGGCGTCTTCTCCGAAGGCGTAGATTATCCTGGTCGGATGGTGATCGGCGTTTTCGTGGTGGGTCCACCGCTTCCTAATTTTGATTTAGAGCGGGAAACGATGCGTGGATATTACGAGGAAAATTACGCGGCCGGTTTTGATTACGCCTATACATATCCCGCCATGGCAAAAGCCGTACAGGCAGCTGGTCGTGTGATAAGGTCTGAAACTGATCAGGGAATTATTATTTTGATGGATAACAGGTTTATTCAAAGCAGTTATGTTAAGTCGATGCCAACGGATTGGTTCGACGTCGATGCGAAAGAACTAGTTTCGCAAAGTATTCTTAAAGATGTTTCGGACTTTTGGGAAAAAGCAAAAAGCCCGCAAGACGCGGGCCTTTCATAAATAAAATAAATTTTATAAATTAAATCCCTAACTTTTTAAAAAACGCTTCAGCATTTGGTTCGCGGCCCAAAAATTCCCGCAGCAAATCCAACGCATCTTTCATGTTTCCTTGTTCCAATATCACCTTCCGATAACGTCCGCCGACTTCAGAGCTCGTCAAATCGCTCTCGGGAAACTTAGAAAACATGTCTTGGGCGTAAACTTCAGACCAAAGGTACCCGTAGTAACCGGCATCGTAACCGCCCATCAAATGTCCAAATGAAGCCGGAAATTGTTGCCCCGCTAATGGTTCTTGGCCGAGGACATCCTTGTACAGATCAGTATACGTTTTATTTACGTCGACCGGTCCGTCTTGGGTATGCAGAGTCATATCAAACAAGGCGTACAACAATTGTTTAGTGTACGCATAACCTTTGTTAAATTCCTCGGAAGCAATCATCTTTTCAAGTAATTCATTCGGTAACTTCTGGGAATGATCTAAGTAATGTCCCGAAATTGACTTTAATATATCCGCGTTCCAAACCCAATTTTCTAACATTTGTGATGGCGCTTCAACGAAGTCTTGCGCAACCCCGGCACCAGATAAGCTTGCATATGGCGCTCTGGTTAAAGTTTGGTGCATAATATGACCGAACTCGTGAAAGATGGTCTCTACGTCGTCATGTCCAAGTAATGAAGGCTTACCATTCATTGGCGGACTTAAGTTTGAAACGATCGAAGCTGCGGGCAAACTGTATTGTCCGTTCTTTAAAAGTCGCCCGGAAACCAAAGGAAAAGCGGCGGCGTGACCGTACTTACCTTCGCGTGGGAAAAAGTCAGTATAAAAATAACCGATTATTTTGTTATCGGCCGCATCGCGAATGGCATACATCTTCACGTTTTCTGCCCAAGTCTTAGCGTTGGTAATCTCTTCGTAATGGACCCCAAACATTTTAGAATAGACTTGGAACATTCCGTCAATAACGACATCCGCGGGAAAGTATTCTTTAATTTTTTCTTTATCCAGACTGTAATCTCGTTTTTGTAATTGAGTGCTGTAGTAAGAAATATCCCATTGATTAACCGCCGTCGCGGTTGGTTCAGATTCTTGCTTAAATTTTAAAATTTTCGCAAAGTCATTTTGGTTCCGAATGGCAAGTTTACCTTTAAGGCCATTTAGAAATTCCAACACTTTTGCGCTGTTTTGGGCCATGCGGCCGTTCGTGCGGTAATCCGCCCAGGTACTGAAACCCATTAATTTTCCGATTTGCGCCCGAAGTTGAATAGTTTCTTCTAGCAGCTTTGTATTAGCATCGCCACCGCGACTGAAATAACCCGTCATCATTTTCTTTCGCGATTCGGAACGTTTTGCAGTCTGCATCACAAGCGAATAATCACTTTCTTTGGTATTCACTATTACTTTTCCGTTCGCATCTTTTTTCAGATCCGCCAGGTAGTCTGCCGGTACGCCTTCAAGCTCATCAACATCAAATAAAACTTGGGTCTTATCTTTATTTAAATTCGCTGAAAATTGGCTTTCGTTCGTTGTTAACTTTCCTTTTAATTCACGCACTTTAGCTAAAGTCTCGTCTGATAGCTTCAGGCCGTTTTGCTCAAAACTTTCTAAGGTTTTCTTTAATAGCCGCGCTTCATTCTCATTTCGTGTGCTCACTCCATCAAGGGCCTGATAAACATCACGACGAGTGAAAATCTCGACGTAAAATTGGCCGACTAGTTCTTCACAGGCAGAAGCTTCTTTCGCCATTTCAGGATCTTTCGAGACGTAACCCATGAACGTCAGCGGCGTTGTTTCGTCAGTTAATTCCGCGGAAGCATTTTCAAAAGCAAGAATCGTATTATCTACGTTTCGGTCGGCCGCAGGGATTGCCGCAATGGTGTTCAGCGTAGTTCTAGTTTTTTTAATGCTGGTTTCGCAAAGTGCGGCAATTTCTCCGACTTTATAATCACTGCGAATGAATCCGGGATCGGTAGCCTGCCCTGAACTTGCGATGTTAACCGTAGGTGCATTATTTGAGGTGTCTGATGAACAACCCATAACCGTCAAAACGGCTAAGATCACAAAAGGTGATATCTTTATTTTGAAATTCATTTGTGACATGGTGTTTCCCCCTAAATAAGAACTATTTTGGCCCCGTTCGACGATGAACCCCTCATTAAAGCAAGAGGTGTGCCGGTCCAAAAGGGTTTTTGTTCCAGCACCGCTCCGGTATTCGTTTAAAGAATGAAAAACTTATCTGAATGCCCGCAAATCATTCGGTCGGTAGCATTATCAACTTATTCTTCTATTTCAATGTAGTGCCAAACACCACCGACTCCATCACCCGCGTCTGCCGCAGCGCCACGATCAAAAGCGTACGTGTAAACCGGACGTCCTTCGTATGTTAATTGGGCCTTTTTGCTATCTCGCAGAACCATTCCGTACGGAGCTTTCAACGAAACTGTTTCGGCCTCAGTTAATAAATACGGAGGCCATACTTCAGAACAGGCCGCATTACATTTCGAAGTTGTTTGCTTTAAATCTACGTCGAAGACATACAAAGTGTTTCCGCGTGTGTCCGCAAGAAGGTGTTCTCCTTCGTCGTTAATTGAAACGGTTGTCAATTTTACTTCCGCGGGCGAAGTGGATCCATACTGTGCGTGGGCAGTGATCGAAAAAGCCGCTAATGCGGCTACTAATAAACTTTTCATAAATTTCCTTTGTTCTTGAACGATCTTTATTGATCGTTTGTTGAACAGAAGTTAACAGGTCACCCAAATTAAAAACACTGAAGGCTCCTCATTTGAGTGATGGGATTTGATGTGATCTCTGCGAATTACTGGGCTTCTACTTTGAAAGTGAAAAGTCTAGAAAGTTTAACCGATACGGTGCCAAGACTGGCGCCGCTTGTATCTCCTTCGGCATCCACTCGATCATACAAAACTTGTCCTGACTTACTCACCGTAGATTCTACTTTGGTCAAATCGACTTTCGGGTTATTCATCCCTAAGCTAAGCACCTTGACCTGTCGTAGCGCATTCGCGTGGGCGCGCTGAAGCGCGGTGTCACTCATCAGGTCCCAAGTCGTAGCCAGCACCCCCGGCACCGGTGGGGCCAACGATAAGATAAGTCGTTCGCGATTTTTAGCCGTCAGGGGTAAGGCTTTCGCATTTAAAGAAAGTAATGAATCTTGTAATTCTGCCAGTTGCTTTAGGCTATTTAATTTAAACTCAATCACCGTTGAAGACGTCCAGCTGTGATCCTCATCACAAATCATGACGTTTTCATTATTTATATACCCCATTTTAATTTTTTGAACGTTAGCCTCAGGAGACACCGAAAGTTGGGCGGGAATATCGGTTTTATACTTTTCTAAAATGACCAATGCTTGTTGGGTCAACTGGTCAACCACCTGCCGAGCCGAAAGGGCCGAGGAGTGGCATTCTGATGCAACCGAAATGTTAACTCGAATAAATTCGGCCGCAACGGAAGCGGTGCCCTCGCCGACAATTTCGAACTTTCCGGCAAAGGCGCCGACGGAAATCAGTAGGCTCGCCAAGAATAATTTTGTTTTCATAAAGACTCTCTTTCGTTTTGCGTTTTTGATTGTTAAGAAGCTGACCTGGATATACCGGCTTGCTTAATATTAATGTAATTGAATATTGTAACCCGTATGATAAGCGATATTAATGATTGACCTCGGTGCGCAGAGTGTCGGCTTTCTAGACTGGACAGAGGTTTTCGCGAGCCTTATATGAACAAAAAATTTTGATATTTTTGCGTTGCGATTTTACTGCCTCTTCAGAGGAGATTGGGGCTTATTAGAACGTGTGTCTTATTAACCCGGACCATATTCGATTTAAGCCATTCTTATCCGAAATTTTAACCAGTTGTACCGGCATAACATCTGCTGTGTAATGCCCCGTACGAACCCAAACAAAACCAAAGGAATAAATATGAAATTGAAACTGATCTTAGTTGGAGCCGCCCTATTGCTTGCTTCTTGTGCATCAAAAGCACCCGAAGCTGAATTATCGAGTTCTGCGAATACACGCGAAGAAATCACGACTCAATCTGCGCAGCTAGAACAAGCCCGCATGGAAAATGTCGACATCTTAGCTCGTAAAGAATTCAAGAAAGCTGACGAAGCTTTAGAAGACGCAAAATCTGACTTACAAAATGGAAAAGACCAAGAAAAAGTCATTAACAATTTACGATTCAGTAAATCATATTTAAAAGAAGCGCGTTCAACGGCTGCGAATCGTAAAGTTCAAGCTCCTGCGATTTTTCAAGCTCGCCAAGATGCTTTGAAAGCCGGAGTGTCTCAGTATCCAGATCTTCGTAAAGAGTGGATGTCGATTGATGACGACGTCGCTTCTGACGCAAACGAATTAGATAAAGTAAGCACAACCAAACTTTCTGATTATCAATCTCGTTACGTAAAGTTAGAACAACATGCGGTTGTTGCTCGAGAACTTAGCGATGCGAAGTCTAAGTTAAATGGCGCCAAAAAAGATGGAATTTCTAAGCGTGCAAGTGACACGTACAGAAAAACCGAAATGAGCATCAACGCTGCCGAAACAGTTGTCGCTGCAAACGTTAAAAACCCAGAAGCTTACAGAGACGCAGTAGCGCAAGCGAATAACAACGCTTCATTATTAAATGATGTAGCTACAACTTTACGTGGATCAAAAGGCTTGTCAGAATCTGCAGCCGTTAAAATGGTTATGCAGAACAGACAAATTACCGACCTAAAGGGTTCTTTGACGCAGTCACAGCAAAATATGGCGACGGCAGAAACTGAAATCGAAATTCAGGCCCGAGCATTACGTGAAAAAAACAATGCTTTAACTGATAAAGATCGTCAATTGTTGGCCGCTAATTCTAGCGTTGCTATCCAGCGCGCGATTGAAAAATCACGTTCGCAATTTTCTAAGTCTGAAGCAGAAGCTTACCAGCAAGGTGATAAATTACTTATTCGTTTGAAAGCAATGCACTTTGCGAACGGCAAGGCTGAACTTCCTGAAGAGTCTATGGCGTTACTGGCTAAAGTTGCCGATGTCGCAAAGTCTTTGGATGCTAAAGCTGTCGTTGTTGAAGGTCACACAGATTCAGTTGGATCAGTTGAACTTAATAAAAAACTTTCTGAAGAACGTGCAAGCTCTGTTGCGACCTACTTCAAAACAAACGGTTTAGATCAAGCTTCAATCGATGCTGAAGGTTACGGATTTGAAAAGCCAATCGCTTCTAACAAAACCAAAACAGGCCGCGCGCAAAATCGCCGAGTTGACGTGATTATCACGCCAAAATCGACCGCTTCTACGCCAACTGAAGGCACACGCCAGTAAAAAGGAAGTTCGCTAATGAAAAAATATTTAGCACTTATCAGCTTTGTCACACTTTTAGTTCCCGCGGCGCAAGCCACGGGACTGTTATTCGAGCCCGCCGTTACTTACGAATATGGCGACACAACGACGACTTACCCGTCTCCTGCAAACAGTTCGACGGGAACAGTTCGTGGTTTAGGCTTTGGACTTCGGTTCGGAGCTAATTTTGCGGATACGCTATTTGCGACTGTCGATGGCCGGTATTCAATGCCGCAGTACAAAGATTCAAACGTATCTTACGATGCTGCTGCCGTTGCTACAAACTGGGGTCCAACAATCGGAATTCGCGTTCCTTTAATTGGATTCCGTTTTTGGGGAACTTACATCGCCGGTGGAGAACTAAATCCTGAACAAAGCGGAAACTTTGACGTTAAGTTCACGGACGGTAAAGGTTACCGCTTAGGCGCGGGCGTCGGTTTTATTCTGTTTAGTCTTAATTTAGAATACCAACAGATTAAGTACGATAAAACTACCTTCGAAAGAGCATGGTTTATAGCGGGAGGTTCTTCTAGCAGCACTACACTTAAAGATAAAGCGTGGATCGTTAGCGCTTCTTTCCCATTCGATTTCTAGATTTCTACGAACTAACACGGATGTCATACACTCCGTGTTAGCTTTTTTCCTAAATCAATATACATCGGAATGTCCATTGCAACCTAACTCGCTTTCAGCGAAAGTGATGTGCTATGTTCGAACTCGTACTTGAAAAGTCATTTAATCTGTCCAGCTTTCGGACCGGG
>CAXSEH010000012.1:0-29403 GCA_964236345.1 uncultured Bdellovibrionales bacterium | reverse complement strand
AAAAACTAAGGCCATCAGCAAACATACAACTTCTACCGAATTTTTCGTCAGTTTCTATACGCCAGAGCGTAAGTACAATGACCTTTCGCAGAATAAAACGTTGTGGAAAATATTTTTAGACGTCGATGGTCAGCGCTACGAGGGTAAGGCCACGAAAGTGAAACTCTTGCTCACCGAAATTCAGATGCTGTATCCTTACCATAACCGTTGGTCGACCCCTTACATTTTGACCTTTCCCGTGGCAACTTCCCTGGTCGAGGGTAAACGGGCCGTCCTGACCCTAACGGGGGCCATCAGCTCACCGCAATTGCGTTTTTAATTCTTGGTGAAATGTTTTTTTCGCGAACTTGACAGTTTTCAGGTCCACCCCACATTGAAACTGTAAGAGAAAACCGGTTCTCTCCGCGAATTAAAAAACTTAATCAATGGAGGATAAAATGACTGCATTATCTTTATTAAATCGACGTTTAAATAGTTTCGAACCGATCTGGGTCCAAGAAGCTGAAGCCCTTACCCCCGCTCATTACGGCTTTTACTCGCAATTTAAGTTTCTCGAGGACACTTCTGTCTGGCAACTGACTCTAGAAGCCGCGGGCGTGACCAAAGAAAACTTAAAAGTCGATTTAAAAGACGGCTACCTTGCGGTGACCGGAGAAAAAACGAAGGGCGTTGAACTAGGCCGTTTCGAAAAAGACTTTAGAATTCCCGAAGGAGTTGATATCGAAAAGATCGAGGCGACCTTCGAAGATGGCATCTTGACGGTGCAACTTCCCCTTGAGGCTAAAAAAGCGCCGAAGACAATCGCGATCAAGTAACCGCTTCGGCTTTGATACTAAAAAAAATGCGCCGAAGGTTTTCCTTCAGCGCATTTTTTTTTAAATTCCCCAAGATTTTTTAACTTCGGCCTCTTCAGCCTCGCTTGTTACTTTTTTATATTTAGCCGGACGGCCTTTGACGACGGCTTCGCATTCTTTCCAAGTTTTGTGCTTCGTCAGGACGCCGTTGAGGTAGCTTAAGTACCACGC
Source organism: uncultured Bdellovibrionales bacterium (assembly GCA_964236345.1). Taxonomy (GTDB): domain Bacteria; phylum Bdellovibrionota; class Bdellovibrionia; order Bdellovibrionales; family Bdellovibrionaceae; genus Pseudobdellovibrio. The sequence continues at coordinate 28,378 of CAXSEH010000012.1, read as the reverse complement.
GGTTTTAGCGGGGGCCTCGTCGCCTGATTTTTTTTTCATTTCAGGTAGATCTTTAATTTCGGGAAGGATTGTCGTGTCGAATGCGTAACTGACCGGCGGGCCCTGGTATAATTCGATGTAATTTCGCTTTGATCCGGCCACCGCAATTTCGTCGCAGCGTTCATTTCCCGGGTCGCCCGCATGTCCCTTGACGAAATTCCACTTAAGATCGATCTGCGGATTTATTTTTTTGAGCTGCATCAATACTTGTTCTAGCTCTATCCATAAATCTTTATTCGAAACATCTTCATTCGCGGCGGTTTTCCAACCACGCTTTTTCCAACCGAAGATCCACTGTGTGATTCCCCGTATGAGATAAACTGAGTCAGTAAAAATAATAATTTCGTTTAACTTTGTTTTTTCAATGTTCGCCGCACACCAGGCCAAGGCCCGCATGATGGCCGAAATTTCCATGCGATTATTTGTGGTACTGGGACTGGCTCCACCCAATTCTTCGACGTGACTTTTCGTGATGACGATACTTCCCCAGCCACCCGGTCCCGGATTACCCGAGCAGGCGCCGTCGCCGTAAATAACAATTCGATCTTCTGCTGCCATAGAAAAAACTTTAAAGGCCAAGGTTCGATTTAGCAACTAATCAAAAGGATCGAAGTGTCTCAATGTTAGACAGTCGTGTCGTATTTATTTGGTACGGTCCTCGCTATATGACTATCAACAGACTTAGTTAAACGAGATGAACGTTCTACAACTTGTGGGAAGTGATTTAAATGCAGATGACTTTGAAAGTGACGCTTTTAGTTGTTCCTGTCTTATGCGTAGCCAGTTTCTGGGCTCCGCGGGCGCAAGCGTTGCCCCTTAAGACAAATAAAGTTGTCGTACGTGCCGATCAGGTTGCAAAAGAGATGCAGCCGCAGATCGAACCTACATTTGCCGTTGCCTTCCAAGCTTCACGAAATGTAAGTCTTTACGATCATGAAGACGGCTCTCGAAGTGAAGGCATGGACTATCTACTGGCGCCGCAATTAAAAACTTCGATCGGATCTTTTGGTGCGAAATTAACTTACATTCAGAACTTACGCGATGATACGGGTCACATCTATGACGGCACTACAAACGCCACTGATTGGGGAGACGTACCGTTTACTTATTCTTTGGTTCCGAATAAATGGCAATGGGCTTATCCCTACATCATCACGATTACGCCTTTCGCAACCGTAATCATGCCGGCTTCGCAAAATTCTTTGAAGCGCGATCAATTGAAAACGGCGTTTTCGATCGGAACCAGTTTCGCGGTTATTCCTGACGGAATCGCGCCGGTTCGGGATGGCGCCTTTTCGTTAGCCATTGGCGTAACCGCCGGCCAAAACCTTCATTCTTACTCGACCGGCATTACCGGAAAAGTTCTTAATAAATATTCTTCGAATCAGACGTTGAATTTCGGATACACCTACAAGGCCGTATCTTTAAGTCTTGAATTTATCAATAAATCGCGATGGACCTACGAAGGCAGCGTGACAAATTCTTTCGTTCATACCGAAGAAATCGGGTACGCGTTTAACAAACACTACAGCGTAGCGGTTGGCCACACGACCGGCGGTACCGGACTAAAGGCCAACGGGCTCGATTCAAATTTAGATTTTATTAATGAAAATGACTCGACGATTTACGGATCGTTAGGCATTTCGTTTTAAGGAGACGCAGATGAAAAAACAGTTGAACGCTCTAGTTGGAACTTCATTGAAGTTGATCGCCGCCATGGTTTTCGTGTCTTCGTGTACAAAAACACGAAACGCCGAATTACCCGAAGCCGAACAAGGCGATATCTACGCGATCAGCGAAATTCCCGCGACGAGTGAAAGCTCTCCGTACTCGGCGAAGATGGAAACCACCTGGGCGGCAGACGCCGGTGAAGAATCCGTGAAAGCCGTGGATTTTGAGGCATCTAATGAATTGTCAGCTGACGAAGCCAACGTCCCTACACGCTTGAAGTTTATGTTTGATAAATTGCTTCTAGTAAACCCGGCCCAACGCCAGTTTAAAATTACCTTTTCAATCGAAAAAGATTTCGTGACTGCTTATAAAGTAGTTTCAAGCATCAAAGAAATGAATACGATCGAAAAAGGCTTAGCGGTATCATTGTCTGAAGTGCAGTTACTGGCTAATGCTGAAAAAACCCAGAAAATAAATTCGTCGCTTAAAACTCAATTATCAAAGGCCGCCGATGAAAAAATTGATATTAAGTCAGGTAAACGAAACGGAACTTTGCTGGTTCCATTATTTAGGTACGCCATCGAATCTTACGGCATTTTAGAACGAACAAAAAATGAATTGAAAGAATCAACCTCGGTCTTGGCGTTAAAATCAACTCCGTGGGCACAGGCCACGCACATCAAATTAAGTTCAAAAATTGATAGCCGAATTATTTTAGGACTCAATAAAGAAGAAAAAGAACTTTTCAAAAATCTTTTTAGTGAAGAAAAGATCAATAATCAAGTCATGACGGCCGACGAGCTGCAAAAGAAATTAAAAGTCGGAATGAAGTTCATAGACGACAAAGCGCAAGTTTATACCCGCCTAGACGATAGCGTCATGCACATCTATGAAATTACTAAGTTTGAAAAATTAAATGACCAGCAGAAACGTGTCCTTAAAAACCGGGCCGGTAACCAAGAAGTCATTTCTTGCAGTGACGCCACCGTCGCGGCCTACATTAAATCATCAGATGAAGCTTGCGTTTTATTATTGAAGGCCGATTTACCAATCACCTATAAAGCGGTACAGACCGAAATTACAAACAACAACTCGATCAAAAAATTAAACTTCATAGCCAAAAGTGTACCCCGCGCGCAATCTTCTGGTTTGGCTGAAATATTAGAAAATTCCGCGGCGAAAATGGTCGACATTTCTGGGGCCTTAGACCCAGACAGTTCCATCCGATTAAGCGACTTAGCCGGCGAATTCTTTTATCGCCGCACATTTGAAAGCGCGTCTAATATATTCTTAGGTCGAACCGGAACTTCGGGCGATATGACGATCATTAAGTTTGAACTTGAAGACTCGCGCATCGTGGTCCGAAATCAGCAATCACTTGTGACTTACACGGGTCAGGGCCCGAAAGATCGTGAAGAACTGATGTCTTTTCCTGTTACGTATCTTCGCATGAATAAAATATCAGCGAACGGAACTCCGCTCGCGATCCCCGTTATGGAAAAAACCACCAAGGAAAAGGCAGAATACGCAACGATCGATTGGATTAAGAACACGGTTCCAGATTCAAATTCACCGATGGCGTTTTACTCGGGCGGCGAATGTATTCAGGCCGTTTCGTCACAACGCGTGACCGACACCGATATGCGCCTGGCAAAAGATGGCGTTCTTAACTTTTCGATCAGCGGTTCATATACGGTGAAGCCACAGGCCGGTTGTTACGCGCAGAAAGATGTGAACTCGGCCTACTGGGGCGGTTCATTGCAATTCAATTTCAATATTTCTGAGCGTATTTCATTTATGCGACATGTGAATAAAGATTCTGATAAGCAATTCGCGCAAAATATTTCGGGAATGGCGCAAGCGGCTTTTAATTTCGGTGTATTTACTTTGGCCGATAAGGTCACTGATAGCGGTGCCTTGATTAACCGCGACGGTAGCGAAAAATACATGCCGTTAATTCATGACTTCCGTAACGGAAAAAAGATTAAGTATTACATTGGTGGATTAAATAACCCGGAAGCTACAAGCCCGGAAAGACGCGCCCTGATCATCGAAGCCAGCATGCAAGTCATGAAAGAATGGAACCAAACTTTGCGGTACGCGTTTCGCGGAACTCCGTTAGAAAGAGCCGGCGATTACGTTGATATCGTCGTTGATGAAGGAAATAACACGGGCCATCTAGGCGACTTAGATCGCAACTACATTTGGTACCAAGAATTACAGGCCGAGAATGGTTTGTTAGGTGTAGCCCAACCTGCGGCTAACCCACGCGCGGGTACGATTGAATCGGCAAACGTTATTATCTATTCGGGAAATACGGCCGATCAAACTCAGCGTTTGTTAAAAGCGACTGAGCTTTCACGTAAATACGAAAACATGATCGAAGCTTTGAAAAAGAACGCTTTAGAAGAAGCGGCGAAAGAGGAAAAAATCGTTACGACCGAAGGACAAGAGCAAAAAACGTCGGTTGCAAAAAGCATCAATGACGGAAAAATTGACCGCAAAGCCATTGATCGAATCGCCATCAAGGCCGGCCGTTTGAACAAGAACTTGCTGCAATCAATTCAAGCGTTACAAATTGACCATAAAAATATCAAAGATCTACTTCGAAACATGAAAATGAAAAAATCTGCCGCTGCAAATCAGAAACGTCTCTCGAAAGAACTTTTCAAAGATCAAGTAAAAGGACAGACCGTAGATTACCCAGCGAATGAAAGCACATTTCTTAAGAAAATAACCGAGCTTGCCGTTAATAAAAAATTGACTCAAGATCCCCACAAAATGGAATTGGCTTTGAATAATGCCTTCATCCAATTTGGTCAATTAGATCAAGAAGTACAAAACGCGCTGAAAGTGCGATCGCAAATGTTAGCTGCCTTGATTAAATTTGATGATAACATGAAGAATCGTCCGGGTTGCTACATGTACTCTAGAAATGAAGTAAACGACGAAGCTCTGACTTTAGATCCAGATCCAAAGAAAAATTTTGATCTGAATTTCAAGAAAAACATTATGAGCACCCTATCACATGAATTAGGTCACGCCTTCGGTTTACTCCATAACTTTAAGGCGTCAATTGATAAGGCGAACTACGAGTTTCCGGAAGATTTGAAAAACCCAACCGGCCGTAATTATTCGTCGATTATGGATTATATCGCCGATATCGATATGAAGTATGCTGGACCAGGCCCGTACGACGCGCATGCCATTCGCGCCGCTTACACCGGAATGATCGAGCTTTCTGAAGTCGGCATGAAAGACCCCGCGATCGTTAAGGATCTAAACCCAAATTCAAATGGGCTAGTCGCGATAAACGATGTCGTGAAAGCAATGGGAAGAAATTCTTTGGTTCATTACACCAAGGATACTTTGAATAAAAGCGGCATCTTCAAGTATTATGAGCAGTGTGATGATACCGGCTTAAGTACTAGTTCTTTATGTAAGCAATTCGATAGCGGCGGAAGCGCCACCGAAGTGGTTCAGAACTTTGTATCTGATTACCACCGTGGTTATTTGAATCGAAATTACGTCTACGACAAAATATTATTTGGATGGCCGCAAAAAATGGAATTGATCCAAAGAAATATTTCATTGTTTCAAAACATTAGAACTTACTTGGATGAAGCCGTGATGGGCGAAATCTTCGGAACCGGACGTCCGCAGGCTGAAAGCGCAAAAGTTATGGCCGACTTGAAAAATGCCGCTAAGGTAGGATACGTTTTCTTTCACGAACTGATCCGAACTCCCGATGCGTCGGGCGTGAAGTTGCTTAATTTTAACGAGCGCTTCTTAGCCGTACCTTACAAATATGGCCGTGCCGTGGTTGATAACAATGGTCAGGTAACTGGGCAGGAAGAAGTGAAAGACGTTAAGATTTTAGAAGCTCGCTCTTTGTATGATGTGAATATGTCGCGAGATAAAATTGATACCGTGGGTATCGGCTATGATAAATTGTTCGCGATGCAATTCTTGATGCAATCTTCCGCTGCAAAAACGACGGATGATAGCCAGATCAGCAATATTTCATATATCGATTTCGAACAATTCTTCATGGAAGTTTCCGACCCATCAGAATCGATTACTTTAAATACGATCATGCAAATTCTTGCGGACGAATTGAAAGTTGGATTCTTTGCTCCATCGAACACTTTGACTGACTTGAAATTGATGTCTATGAGCATGCCGGTTGATATCAACCGAAGTTTAGGAGACCAAACGGCCGTCGCTTCGATTATTGGTTTACAAGAATCTAAGTGGAAGGGTTTTGATCCCTTTGCGGAAAGCTTTAAAGTAGGTCGATCATCAGTAAAGATGGCTCCGAAAGATCGATTTTCAGTCGCGAAAGCCGGTCAAGACCGCAAGTTATCGGACACGCGCGTGTACTTCGCATCACAGAATGCCGTTGCCGCCGATATTTTAATTAAAGCGGCCGCGCGAAATGAAGTTTTCTTGGTTAACAAAGTTTCGATTTTTGAAGCGATGAAACAACTTTATATTTCAGACCTGGAATTTAGAAAACCAATTTCCGATATCATCGCCAAAGCCTGCGTACTTAATGAAGCGGGCGACGCCGCAAAGGATGCTGATGCTTGTAAGGCGGCCCAAGAGAAGCCGATGGAAGAGTACTTAAAGGCAATGCCGCAATTAGCGCCCATGAAAGCGAAAGCAGATGGCTCGGCCAAAGTATTAGTTAATATGCTCAGAAACTTCAACGCGAAAGATCTGATCATGCCAAAGGAACTTGATAAAGCCGATTCTGCGTCTAATTTTGTTCGCCAAGTCGAAGTTTTGCGAAGCAACTTAAGCACTCAGCTGTCGTTGATCAACGAAGTGCTGGCGATCTTAAAAGATACGAAGCCTGAAGCATTACAGCAAACGATTCAGAGCATCGTCCAGCAACTAACCGACATCAGGGCCAAAAATGATGTACTGGCAGCGGCGCCACTTCTATCAATTGGCCAAGCTTTTATCGCGGAATTTGCTGCGGCCCTGAAGGTAAAATTACAAGGTAGCGAAGGCGAAATAAGTGGTGCGGTGATCGCAAACATTTTAGTTAGCAAAGACAAATTGCAAAACCAATACGTTAAGCAATTAGAAGTCATCGAAAAATTGGGCCTTTATACCGGCCTTGTGGATCCAGATACCGTTCTTCAATAATCAAATGAACAGCTCACGCAAGGTCGCGGGTTGTTTGTCGCTAAAATCGCGAGCGTCGGTGTACTGACGCTTCACGATTTTTTGGTCTACCGGGTAAATCACCGAATGGACGATCTGTTTGTTGGGCGAAATTTTTTTCATTCTGAGCAATGCAAACGTGTAAAGCGCTAACTGTTCAAACGCTTTTTCCGAAAATTGCTGACTTCCGGTTTTGAAATCGAGCACATGGATTTCTTTTGGAAGTTCGGCCCAAGCATCGATTTGTCCTTGTAATACCTGGGTTTGCAACTGCAGGCCGAAACCCCACTCGCTATGACCTAATTCCAGCACGGCGTTCAAATCAATTTCCTTTTGCTGCAATAAATACTGCACCATTTTTTGTTCGTCGCTGGTCAGTTCACTTTGAAGTTCTTCAATCGATAGGTATTTTAATGATTCAAAGACCCGGTGTAAGTCCGTTCCCTTTTGCGCTTTCTTTAATGCTTTGATGTTTTGTTCAAGATTTCTTTGCGGTTCGGCGGTTGTCAGATTTGACAAATTTGCATCGGTCAAAATTTCGGTCACCGAATGATGCCCGACCGTCGTAGCGGTATTTGCATATTTTTTTTCACGAACCTGCAGCTGGACTTCATCATTTTTTGATCTAGCCGTTATCAAGTCGTCGTAAAATACAGACCGCACTGAATACGAGTCCACCTGACCGGATTCTTCCGGCCAAAGTATTTTTCGATACCACGATTCCGAAACGATGGTGTTGCGCTCGCCCGGCCGCGGTAGTTCGGCGATCAGGCTAACTGATTCTTGAGCCCGCGTCATCGCCACGTACAACACGCGTTCATGTTCTAAAAGTTCGCGCTGATTAAATTCTTTCCGTACCTTGATGGACCACGCCGAAGGCAACAGTTTCGATTCCTGTTCGTTATACACCGCTAAACTAAAAAGCGCGGCTTTCGGATCGAATGCCATATTTAAGACCAAGCTTTGCTGAGGCCGATCGGTGACCCCGATGACGATGACGTGTTTAAATTCTAATCCTTTCGAGGCATGCACGGTCATTAATGAAACTCGCTCGGGTTGAATGACCGGTTGGGCTTCGCCGGAAGAGCTGCCTAGATCCGATTGTAATGACTGAAACTGGTCTTCGATAAAAAGGCTCAGTGAAAAACCGTTTTGTTTTTCGGCTGATGCTAAGGCCATCACAAATTTCCAAATGTTGGCTTCGCGTTTCCCCGTGGGATCCAGAAGTTCTGAAAAAGCAAGAAAACCGCTTTCCAAAATAAATTTTCTAAGCGTTAACGAGGCGCCTTGATTTTCGAAATCGTCCAGATAAGTTCGCAGTACTATGAAGACGTCCTCGTTTGAATGCAGCAACGCCGACCAAAATGAAAAAGTCGAATCCTTATTGTGTGCAAGATCGACCATCACTTGATCTTCTAAAAAAAGCCATGGGCTTCGTAAAAGCAAAATAAGATTTTCTGAATCGTAGGGATTAACCAAAAATTTTAAAAAGGCCACCAGATCTAAAATTTCGCGCTTCATTTCAAATCCGCCGGCCGCCTGCAATTGAACGGGAATATGCAGACCGTACGCCTTCCTAGCAATCTCAAGCAGGTTTGAGTTCTTTCTAGAAATCACGCAGATATCCTGGGGCGCAACCCCTTCATCTAAAAGATTTTGGATATGCTTTAAGGTTGCGATGACCTGATCATGAGTGTGAACGTAGAAAACCTGTTCTTTTAATTTAGAAGTAGAAACCGAGTCTTTTAATTGCATCGGCTTAAAACTTTGCTTAAACGGCTTAAAAAATTCGTTCATGAAACTCATCAAACTGGGATCAGATCGGTAGTTGGTGTTTAGAACCCTGGTTTCAATGTTTTTTTGTTTCAGTTCTAATTCTTTCTCATCAAAGACTTCGGATCGGGCACCCCTAAATAAATAAATACTTTGCTGAGGATCTCCAACGATGAAACAGGGTTTATCCGCAACAATGCGGTTCAATATCTTCACTTGTAACGGAGAAGTATCCTGATATTCGTCGATCATGAAAAAATCCCAAGAGTTTGAAAACTCGGATGCCAATTCTGGAAAATCGTGAATTAACATCAGCGCGTAATTTTCTAAATCTGAGATGGTTAGCTCACCCGTTCGCCGTTTATTTTGAAGATCGGTTTCGAACAAATCGTTTAAGAAATCGAAAAAAAGACGGTTAAGCTTTTCGTGCTGTACGCGGTAGGCTACGGTGTCCTGAATTAAAAACAAATCTTCTTTACGAACCTCTTCAATCAAATCATGGGCGGAAACATCAAAAGGTGGACTTTTGGAAAGAAAGCTCGGCTTTTTAGGTACGTCCTCAAATAACAGGATGGCATCTTCAATCCGGTTAGTTTCCAGTATTTCTTGATAAGCCTTTAAAAAAGTAAAATATTCTTGCCATTTTTGCGGAGCCACGGGAACCATGTAAAATACACTTTTAAGTTTTTCTAAAACCAACTCAACTTTATCCGCGGTTAAGTTTTTCAGGTGTTCTGTCCCCACGTAATTTAATTGCGCATTTTGGTAACGAAGGTTCAAGGCTTCGCGGCAGATGTCCACCAAACGGTAAAATGGATAAGCTTCAAGAAGTTCGATGTAGTTGCCATTTTTTTTCATTAATCCGTGAATTGCTTTTTTTAAAATCCGGTCCGATTTCGACTGGTCGACAATCTTTAGATCCTGCGGAAGCGAAAGGGCTTCTGCATTCTGGGTCAAAAATAAACTAAGCAAAACGTGAATGGTTGATATGTGCACGGAAGATTTTTTGTTAATATATTCGAAAACGCCACGATCTTCTTTTTTTAGGGCATTAACCAACAGCCGCTCTTTTACCTCTTGGGTCGCTTTGCGAGTAAAAGTAGTGATCACTATTTTAGGATATCGCTTATGCGCTTCGTAAAACGTCTCAACAAATTCGCTAAACGAATTGATCAGCTGAGTGGTCTTCCCCGCCCCTGCTCCGGCGCGAATGAATAACGATTTACTGGTGAAATTTACATCAAGTGTTTGGCTCGACACAGCTTCCTCCAATCACAGACGGCGCAGATATCGGTGCTAAACGGCACGGCTTTAAAGTCACCCTTTTTCAGTCGCATGAAACTTTCACTTAAAAATACGATGAACTCGTTTTTCAATTCGGCTTTGTTTTCTTGGTCGATCAAGCTTGATTTGGCTCGACCCGAAAATCCAAGCTTTTCAACCGCGGTTTTTTTATCTACCAGCCCTTTTGATATATCGAAATCCTTGTATAAGTAATAAAGGGCCCCCTGAACATCAGCTTCTTGAAATAGACTGACCTCAACCGCGAATATATAAAGCAGCATTTGAAACTGATATTGACTCATCCACTTTCCGTGGCTTGTGGTCTGGCCACCTGAAGACTTATAATCATAGATAACGTATTGATTGGTCCCCGAAATTTGGTCTATACGATCAACGCGCCCACGTATGGCGATCCCGTTTTCGATTTTTTCTTTTTTAAATTCTTTAGTCTCGGGATCAAAGTAAATTTCAAAGGAAACTTCGGTCGCCACGTGAAAGTTCTGTAAACGAAATCTTTCAAACTCGAAAAATTTTTCAGATAGGTTTACTAGTTTATGCAATTGCACAGACCAAAAATGGTCCTCGTTGACGAAAAGGTGGTGCTCGACCCGCTTTGCTTCTAGAAATATCTTTACGGCTTCTAAATTAAATTGAGATTCTTTCACGACGTGGACCAAATACTCGAAAAGGCTATGAACCAAAGTTCCTTTTTGTCGCGGATCCAGGTCAATAGAGACCTCAGGCATATCCCTTAGACGGTAGCCCTTCGAAGCCAAAAGTTTAAACGAGCACTGGGCATAACTTTCGACCTCGCTAACGGCTAGGTGCTTAAACACGGAATGATGGACTTGAACTTCTGCCCCCATCAGGTCTTCTTTCAATCTTTTCTGGGAAAGTCGGTTTTCGTAACCTGATATAACATCGCCGCCGGTTAAGGAAAATTTCTTCTGCAGTTCATCCGAACGCGTGACACTTGGATTTATGATTTCCGATTTTGGATTGTGTTCGAGGAAAAAAAGGCATGGGGTTAGCGGCTCGGCCGAAAAACTCAAATGAGGGACCGTTAAGATTAAGTTTTTACAAGCGGTTTCGGTTTGCCAGCGCAGGTTGAAATCAAGGTGACTTTCATCTGGATACGCGATCGCCAGATCAAACTGGTTTTTCAATGCTTCGATATCCTTAAGCGGAAGTAGCGAACGCTTTTGAGTTTTGAACGCTTCGTCAAATAAACCCATATAGACGCGATGATCGGCATTAGTCATTTGTGCCGACATCAAGGAAAGAACCTGAATTCCCGAACCGCTCGCGAATAACATTTTAATTTCTTTGTGGCTTAGTCGAGCCTTAAAAAACTGAAACCATGCAGAGAATTTTAAAGGGGTATCTAAACTTTGCCCAAGCAGATCTTTAAACAGAAGCTCGAAAAGGGCCGCCGAATTTTTACTTTCCGGAACGTCACCCCAGATTTTCAGTAGGATCGAAATAAACTCGTCGCGCGAAATTTCTTTTTGGATATCTATTCTTTTGTAAAATAAATTTTTTATCCGATCGTCGCGTTTTAAATCTTCTTCATCGTAAAGTTGATTAAAAAGGGCTTTGAACTTTTCGAATTTCATTTCCGGAGCCGTTTTACTTTTAAAAAACTTTTGCTGGAGACTTTCGAATGTCACTTCACTCGTTAAGCTTTTTAAATGGGCTAAGAATGTTTGAACGTCAGATAAACCATTTACGGAAGCAACAATGTCTTTCTGAAAGGGCACACCTTCTTCGGATAAATAGCTTTCTAATACTGGCCAGTAGTCTTCGATTTGTAAAGCGACGATCGCGATTTGCTCTGGCGAAACGCCCTGGTCAAGCCACGTACGTACTTGCGATACCGCGAACTTAACTTCGGCTAACTGAGTAGAAAGGCGTACAAATTCTTTTTTGCAGCCGTCGGTTTTAATGGGGGCCGATATTTCTTTAACCTCTCCGTAGCCAAAATTTTCCGAGTATGTCTTTAATAAAAATGGAAATTTAATATGCCATGCCGGGTGCGGCACGTGGATAATAACTTTTTGCTTTTGCGACAACAGCTTCAACAGTCCCATTTCAACCGAGGTCAGCTCAGTTCCTAAATCGACGATCATTTCTGATGGCCACCGTATCTGCTCTAAATCTAAACTTTGCAGATACGCGGCCGACCATTTAACATCAATGACCTTTTTCTCATTCACGATAAATAAAATGCAGACTCGAGCCACTTTGTACCATTTTTGCCACTTGCGCTTTTCTTCCAATGTTTCAAGCCACTCTTTCAGAACCGAGTCGCTTTCGGGATGTAAAATAATGGGCGCAAGTTCCTGGACGTAACGTTCCAGTGTTGATTGATCATTTTCGGTTAGGCCTAAAGACTCGCCATGTTTTTGAAGGAAGAGCTGCACTAATGTTTTTATAAAATCGCTTGCGACCACTTGCAGAGTTGGCTTCAAGCGACGGATCCAAATGCGCCAAAAATCGCTGATCCGTAAAACGGAGTCATCCGCGTAAAAACCAAAACGCGCGATGCATTCGGCCTGAATTTCTTGTTTTGATTTCAAATCCGATACGATCCAAGTTTGCGATTCTGGATCAAATGCTTTAAGTAAAGATTTAATTTGGTCGGGGTGCTTAACCTTTAGAAACTCGAGCATGCCGGAAGCTTATCTATCTTCTTTGCTTAAGTCTTCTTTTTTTGCCTTCTAAATTTGTTATTTTGAAGCTCTGGTCTAAATTTAAATTCATCGTTAAGCCTATCTGGTAGCGGTCATTGCGACTTTGCCCAGCATAAGAACCCATTTCGCTCGTAAAAGCGGTCGCGTCGATTTGCAGAAAAAATAAATCCAGTCCGACGCCGTAGGTTAGGTAGCCCTGGCTAATTCCTGCGCGCAGATCTATCAATCCTAACGAAGCCTCGGTGCCGGCGTGCAATTTTTTTGCGACGTCTTCTCCATTGGTTCGGATATACTGGTACTCGAAAGAATACGTCCAATCTATCATTAAAAATTCGTGCTCAATGGAAGTTCCGAAAATAAGATTATCGGCCTGGGCCGGAGGGTCTTGCAGCCCCGAATATTTTTTGTACTGAGTCTGCCCTACATCTAGCCACACAAGTGAAAAAGTCGGTTTTAGCTGAACCTGGTCGAGCGTCGTGATAAATGACAAATCAACCGCGACTCCGGCCCCATGATCGGGAAAATTTTGATCAATGACATCTTTGTTGGAAGAGTTCGTTAAATTGGACACATCGATATCTTTATTGCCGCCCCACCTTTTTGCGCTGCGACCCGAGATACCGAAAGAAGTTTTTTGACCCAGGGGAACGGCACCCGCGATCATGTAGCCGTAATCGCTTACGTAATTTAAATTAAAAGTGGGATAGGCCGGGTTGCTAAAAGTTTCGGTCAAGTAGTTTGTGCTGTAAGCACCCATTCCAAAATACGGAAGCGCTACTCCGGACCTTGCCGAAACGTCTGCGGTAATTGTCTTACCATAAAGCTTTTGTAAGTCACTTGCGGTCACTTTGTTGTTGCCATTATTGTTAACGGCATCAACGTAACTTTGGGCATCTTTTGCGACCGCTGCAGTGACCTGAAATAAAGTAAAATCCAAGCCTTCAATGCGCGCTAAGGTTGCCGCGTTAAAAAACATTCCTTGCGACCCTTTTACGTGGGAACTGCAAGTCCCGCCCATGGCTAAACATCGTGGCGGAAGGCCCGCCTGGTAAAGTTCCATCGCAAATGTAGGCTGAACAAAAAGAAATAAAAAAATCCAAAACGTCAAATTTTTCACGGGCAAGCCGTCGCAATCGCAACCGGATTGCCGTTCGTCACGACGGTTCCGACACCGTATTCGACCGTGTTCATAAGCCGTCTGAAGGCGTCTCTGATGGGCGTCGTGATATCAGCGACATTCGTTATGTTACACGAAGCCCCGCCGCTTAAAGCCGCGCATTTGTTGATAACGTCAGTCAAAGGAGTACTGCTTGACCCTAGTTGATCAGTTGATAGGTACGGAAAGTTTTGCACCATGAAACCAAAACCCAGAACAACGTTATTTATTTGGGCGTCGGTCAACGTACAGGAAATGCCGACCGCGTCTTGAGTGCCATCACCGTTAACGGGAAGCGCATCGGTGTAAACTCGGGTTGCCGTACCCATGAGCGACATCCCGACAATCGCGGCAAAGGCATTTTGCGTAACGGTTCGACTGGTGCTAGGTCCGATTGCTTCCATGACCTTAAGTGCGTCAAGGCAGGAATCTGGCACCGAAACTCGTTGAACGAAAGGTATCGACACTAAAACGAAAGCGCTTGTAGATGTGGCGTGAGAAATCGAATCAACGTAACTTAAAAAATTTAATCCGCACTTCCCGGCGTAGGCTCCCGCCAGTAATTGTCTTGATGGAGTTTTTAATTGGAACGAGCTGCTCATCTTCAAGGTAATGATGTCGATTGCAAACTGATATTCTTGTTTGTTCACGGCACTTTGAGCCTCGACGAATAAGGCTTCATCCGTGGACTTAGAACCTAAATCTGAAAATAAATTTTGAGAGCAGCTTAGCTGCAGCAGCGAAATCAAGCTCAAAATAAATATCTTAAAAAAAGCGTTCACTAAAACCTCAAACTTATTTTCGTACTTAATCGACGATCTTCTTTCGGTGATTGTTCAGTGCCGATCTCTTCGCCATACGAAGCTACTTGCCACTGAAATCTTTCCGAAGCTAACTCGAACCCCGCGGTCCAGTACCTTTGATTATACCCTGCCCGGACGAAAAATAGATCGCGTACATTAAGTTCAATGCCAGCATGGATTCTTTTAGCGCTGTCCGTATCATTTCGAGAGTTGGTGACGTCGCTGTATTCTAAAGTCCACACGCTACGTAATTGATTTCCATGGATCGGAAATAAGCCGACGGCCGCATCTACGCTTTGCGCGACCGTAGCGGGGCGCGATGATGTTTTCATACGAAGCCCATCATTTTTATCAAACTTCGTTCCGCCGACGTCCCTTACGACGACGCCCAGAGTAGGAATGTATGTCCAGGGTACTTGAATTAACAAACCGCCATCAAAGGCGAATGCGGTCCCTTCGGAACCGACCGTGCTTAAATCGGTAGGGCCCGCGATGGGTAAAGCCGCATTGTTAACTTCGATTCGACTAATCATTTTTGCCGAACCACCAATCTTGATGCGACCGTCAAACAAGCGTAAACTTCCACCGACAACGATTCCGGCATCATTTTGGTATTTCAAATCCAAGTGGGTAACGGCAGGATTCATGATTGCGTTCATTTCGTTTTTATAAAACAGTCCGATACCAAAATTGCGAGTAATTAAGGACGGAGTTAGTTGCGCCTTTGCGTGATAGTACGTGTTCGGATTTGGTGAAAGCACCGTAATCACCTCTGGAATATCGAAGGCCTTACCCAATGACTTTGCTGTGACCTGACTGACGAAATTTGACGAACCCTCGACTTCCGGATCGAACACGGTTCCGTAAAAATCACGGATGCTTCCAAGATTTGCGGGGTTTCGGTAAAGCGAAGTTTCATCGCTGGTTATCGCGATGGATGCGCCGCCCATGCCTAACGACCTCGTATTATTATAAAGCTCGGTCCATTCATTGACGGCCCATGCTTTAAATGAAAAAAAACTTAGAATAAAAATAATTTTGACACATCTTGTGTCGATTGAAATCCGTTTCATGCACTTATAATCGGTCATTTTCGGCACTCGCTTGAGTCAAGCTGAGACAAACTAGCCGATCGTCTGAAGTAAGGCCCTGACCTGTTTTTCAAGACCCACAAGATCGGTTGAATTATCTAAACAGTAATCAGAATTTCTAATTTTATCTCCAAACTTCATCTGGGCAGAAAGCCGACTTTGGATTTCAATTTCGGTTAACTGATTCCGTGCGGCCAACCTTAACTTTTGTAAATCGGGATCGCACCAGACCATGACCACCAAATCAAATTCTTTTTTTAAATTTTTTTCAAATAAAAGAGGCACGTCGTAAAAACAAATCTTAACGTTAGCCAACGCGTGGCTCGATTTTTGTTTGAGAACTTCTGCGTTAATCATTGGATGCAGAATGTTTTCTAATTCGGTTCTTTTAATTGAATCGTTGAAAACGATTTCTGCTAAAGCCTTTCGGTTCAGCGTTTGGTCGGGGCTTAGGACGGCCTTCCCGAAATGAGACACCACCGCTTCGTACCCTTTTTGCGAAACTTCGGTCAGTTGATGCGAGATCAAATCGGCATCGATCACCGGATAACCTAGACCTTCGATCAGTTTTTTCACCGTCGATTTTCCCGTCGCGATTCCCCCGGTCAATCCGATCCATTTCATGCACTATCCCTTCAGATTGTCTAAGATTAAGCCGATATTTTTAAAGATGCTATTAGAAAAAACAGGGAGCTCTTAATCCAGATGTCAGCCGTTGAACAGTTCGGTAAATACTTACTGCTTGAAAAAATTGCCGCCGGCGGTATGGCGGAAGTGTATTTAGCGAAGTCCACGGGCGCAACCGGATTAAATAAATTTTTCGCGATTAAACGCATCCTTCCCCAATTTTCAAGCAATGAAGAATTCGTAGCGATGTTTAAAGACGAAGCCAACGTCGCGATCAATTTAAATCACAGTAACGTCGTTTCTATTTTCGATTTCGGTATTGAACGTTCGCAATTTTACTTAGTCATGGATTACGTCGAAGGACGCAACCTTCGGCAAATTATTA
This sequence comes from uncultured Bdellovibrionales bacterium, assembly GCA_964236345.1. GTDB lineage: Bacteria > Bdellovibrionota > Bdellovibrionia > Bdellovibrionales > Bdellovibrionaceae > Pseudobdellovibrio. Next base: position 11,681 of record CAXSEH010000012.1, on the reverse strand, counting down.
ATGAACTTAAAAAAACAAATAAGCATTTCAAGATCGAGCAGGCTTTGTTTATGATCAAAGAGGCTTCGGCCGGTCTTGATCATGCTCATCGCTGTACCGATTCTAAATCGGGCCGTCCCTTAAACATCACTCATCGTGATATGAGTCCACAAAACATCATGGTGTCTTTCGAAGGCGAAGTAAAAGTAATCGACTTCGGTATCGCGAAAGCCGAAACCGAACAAGAAGAGACTAAAGCCGGAACGCTTAAAGGAAAATTTGGCTACATGAGTCCCGAACAAGCGGAAGGTGAAAAGATTGATCCGCGCACGGACGTCTTTGCGTTAGGAATCGTGCTTTGGGAATTATTAGCTAATGACCGACTTTTCACTGGCAGCAACGAAGCCGCGATTTTAAGAAAAGTTCGTGATTGTCAAATCCCGTCTATTCGCAAAGTGAACCCAACGATTTCTCCCGAGCTTGAGCGAATCGTCATGAAGGCACTAGCGAAAGATCGCAACATCCGCTACCAGACGGCGGGAAATTTCCATAAGGATTTAAATCGTTTTCTCAATACCCAATATCCAGAGTTTTCTCCCCAAGATTTTGGCCTATTCATTCGCGAAAGTTTCCAGTCGGCCTATCAACAGGGTCGTGATAAGCTCGTTGAGTACTCGCGAGTTAAGGCGCCGAACCATAACGACGCGACCGTTATTACGAGCACGAAAAACCGTCCGCAACCTCCGTTGCAGATTCCGCGTGAGACTTCAATGCATGGCGCTGAAGTACCGGCCGTTCCTGAAGATGACGAACACCAACAGCCGCCAACCTCGTTCAGCGAGAATCCGGCCCAAGTCAAAATCAGTCTTGATGGCGTCATGGATGCAATGGCAAAGAAGCAACGTACTCCTAGGTCAGGGGGCCCGTCGTCGGCGGGCGCAACGGCGATCAGACATAATCATTTTAATAAAACATCGATCACAAGTATTCACCAAACCCGGGTCACGCAAAAGACTCAGTTACCTTTAAAAAAGAAATCTCAGGATTTCACCGGTTTGATTTTGAAGTTCGTACTGGTCGTAGGACTTTGTTACGGGGGCTACGTTGGTCTTAAAACGAAATCATTTGAAAAAACGAAAGAGCCCGTCGTTGCCGTCGTAAAAAAACCTGAATTAGTAGCTCCAATCAGCGGCGAAATAACGGCAGCATCTAAATCGACAATCCCCGTGTCGGTGAAAAGTGAACCCCCTGGCGCCCGGATCTTTTTGGACGGTCGCGACACGGGTTACTATACGCCCGCAGTGATTTCGGTTGATGCCAACACCCAAGCGAAATTCGTATTAAGAAAAGAAAGTTTCCTAGAATATGAAATCAGCCAATCGTACAGCGGAACGACAAGCGTTAGCGCGACCCTGCAGCCGGCGGCCCGTGCGGGTTACCTCAACATTTATCTTTCTAATGGCGGTGAGGCCACCAAAATTTACGTGAACGAAAAAGAACTTGCCGAAAAACCTCCCGTTATGAAGTACCCCATCGTCGCGGACAGCATCGTGGCCGTACGTGCATTCAATCCGATCACCGAGCTATCCGATGAAGTCACGGTGAAACTTGCACCGGGTGAAAATAAAAACATTGAATTGATTCTGGGACGCTCTAAAGATAAATTAAGAAAATGACAGTTGGAAATTGGCTCTTAGAAATTGAAAATCGAACCGGCGTTGCTGTCGAGTTCAAAAAAGATCATCAATGGCACCAAATGAGTTGGTCCGAGTATTTTGAAAAAATCTTGTTGTTTGCCCAGATACTTGCCTCGAACGGTCTTCAAAAAAAGCACCATATCGGAATCGTCAGTTCGACTCGATGGGAATGGGCGGCCTTAGACATGGCGATCTTGGGTTCGCGCGCGATCACAGTTCCGATGTACCCAAATTTAAGCGACGATGACTTGGCGTACACGATCAACAACTCCGAAGTTACGATTCTACTGATTGAAAATGAAACTCACTTAAAACAATTTCAACGGATCGAAGATAAACTAACTAAAAAACCGACGACCCTACTCATCGAAGAATTAGACCACAGCATTGAAGTCACCGAAGAATTTAAAAAAAGATTTTTAAAAAATTGTCATCTGATCAAGCCAACCGAAACGGCATCCATCGTTTACACTTCAGGTACCACTGGATTACCCAAAGGTGCCGTGCTCTTGCACGAAGCGATCGTGTCTGAGGTCAGTGAAAGTTTTGCTTTATTTGGCGTGAAACCCCACCAAAAAGCCCTAACATTTTTACCTTTCGCGCATGTCTTAGGGCGCATTGAACACTGGGGAAGTTGTTTCAACGGCCATGCTTTAGCGTATGCCGAATCGATCGAAAAAATTAAGACAAATTTAATTGAAGTTAAGCCTGATTTCCTGATTGCGGTCCCACGCATATTTGAAAAAGTGTATTCCGGAATTATGTCACAAGTAGAAACGCAACCTCTTAAGCTTTCGCTTTTTAATCAGGCCTTAAAAATTTCAAAAGAAGTTCAGGTATATCGCAAAACAAAACAATCGATCCCTTGGGGAATATTGGCGCAGTATGAAGCACTTAGCCGAATTGTTTTTAATCCGATTAAAAATGCGTTCGGGGGTCAATTGCAATTTGCAGTTAGTGGTGGGGCGCCCTTAAGCCCCCAATTGGCTGACTTTTTTTCTTGCTGCGGAATTAATATTCTTGAAGGTTACGGATTAACCGAAACTTGCGCGGCCATCACGGTCAACAACCTGGCGAATAATCAACCCGGCACCGTTGGAAAACCGATTGGCGAAGTACAAATTAAGTTTGGGCCCGATCAAGAAATCCTGGTTAAAAGTAAAAAATGTTTGAAAGAGTATTACAAAAATCCTGAAGCTACCCGCGAATCCATCATCGACGGATTCTTTGCCACCGGCGATATCGGACATTTCACCGAAGCCGGCTATTTAAAAATCACGGACCGCAAGAAAGATTTGATAAAAACGGCCGGCGGTAAATATGTAGCGCCGCAAAAGCTCGAAGGTTTGATGAAACAAGATCCGCTTATTTCCCAAATTCTGATCCACGGAGATCAGAAAAAATTTATTGCGGCCCTCATCTCCATCGAAGAAGTTCCCTTAAAGGCCTGGGCTGATTCGCAGCAAATGACTTACACGAATATCCAAGAGCTTTATCAAAACCCGGCCTTACGAGTGCGGCTGCAAAAGCAGATTCAAAACGTGAATGCTCAACTTGCGAGCTACGAATCGATTAAAAAGTTCGAAGTCGTCGGTGACTCGTGGACGGTTGAAAATGGCTGCCTGACCCCATCTTTAAAAGTAAAGCGCAAAGTTGTTGAGCAAAAATACGCCGACCTCATCTTAGAAATGTACGAGTAGTGCGGGCTTTTGCTGCACTTGTCTTGGGTCCCCTTGACTTCGCCTACTGCCTATGCAAATAATCGAGACTTGTTCCAATAAGGAACGAATTAATCACTAAGGAGATTATATGAAAATTGCAATGGTATTAACAGCGGGTTTATTAGCGGCTTCTATTTCTTTCGCAGCTGACACTGAGAAAAAAGCTGAAATAACTACAGACACTTCAAAAAACCCAATCACTGGAACTGTAACTAAAACGAAAAAATCTTCTTCTAAAGATAAATCTGGTCATGGCGAAAAGAAAACTGAAATGACTGAAAAAACTAAAATGCACACAGATGGAACGACAGAAGCTACAACTGAAACTAAAAAAACTGACGAGAAGCACTAGTATTCTTTAAGACTTTAGTTCTATTTGATAAAAGGCGGATCTATGATCCGTCTTTTTTTTTGGCCTCGGTAGATCGGTTTCGCGCTGCCCTTAAGCGGCCCCTGTTTAAAAGATGCACACCCGCTTCGTCTCAAAATTAAGCTAAGCCTTAACCGGGCCAGGTAATTGGGCGTGGAATGTGAAACACCTCCTCCTCGAAGAACCCAGGAGCACGTTATGAAAGCTTTATTTATTGTCTACCTATCGCTTGTGATTTTGGCGTTTGCTGCCTGTCAGAAGTCGAATCAAGACGCGACCGTTCCGGGAATCACGACGGATTGTTTAAATAACCCGAATCTTTGTAATTCGGGCGCCTACCAACAGTCACCGGGATTTACGCAGTATAACTACGGCGGCAACTATTACGGTTACAACAATGCCGGATACAATCCGTTTGCGAATTCAAGTCAGCTTTGTAACTGTCCGCAGGGCACGTTGCCAACATACAATAACTATTCAGGTCTAGGATGCGTACAATCTTTCATGATTTCTGGTTATGCTTATGCCAGTTTTGGATATGCCGCGAACAACAATCAATGGACCAATATTCCGCAGATAAGCAACACCGTCGGTTACTCAAGTCAGGGATGCTATTCAGGAGTTGTGCAGTCGTGCTTGGTGGCCGATCCAGAAACTTGTAATGCCGGCTACACGTGCCGCATGACTTCAGCCAGCTCTGCCCTTGGTATTTGCGTCTCCAACCAAAGTAACGCCGGCTACGGCGGCCAAATTTTAAGATAATGAACGGGAGTTTTATGAAATTTTTAATTGCGACTACATTGTTGATTTTATCCCACTCGGTTTTCGCTGCGACCCAAACGATCGAATGCTCGGTGGCGGACAAATCGGTTACGGCGTTGAACCGCTTCACCCTTGCGGGAAGTATTGAAATCAACGATAAGGATGATGCCATAGCTCAATTGTCTGGCAACACGCAAATGGCCGGCTTTGATTCGTTAGTTAAAGATTTCTCTGCGCTGGAGTTGACCGGACGGGTCCACGTGTACGCCGCTGGCGTGCTGGGAAGCAACGAAATCACGTCGATGACCTTGATAGGTAACCTTGACGGGCGCGTGGTACAGCTGATCGCCCTGAGCGGCTTAACCGGCCCACATTCGACACTTTCAATTCAAGGCGTTCCATTTCGCGCTGAGTGTAAATTAAGATAATTGACACCTTCTGAGGATGTGAAATTCTAAGAGACACAAATCTCAAGGAGTTTCACCATGAATCCTCTGTTTCAAATGCAAAACCTAAAAGACCAAGCCATTCCGTTTGATCAAATAAAAAGCCAACATTACATTCCTGCGCTAAAGACCGCGATTGAATCGGCTCAACGGAATGTCGAAGTTATCAAGTCGCAAACGGTAACGTCTTTCGAAAATACAATTTTAGCGCTAGAGCAATCCGCTGAAGACGTTGATCGCATTTCAAGTTTATATTTCAATTTATTTTCGGCAGAAGCGACGGAAGCCCATCAAGCTTTAGCGCAGGAGATCTCTTCGATGTTGTCGGCTTACTCTTCAGACATATCTTTAGATGAGAAAATTTTTGAAAAAATAAAATTCGTTTACGATCATCGCGCGGAACTGAAACTTCAGGGCGAAAAACTTCGTTTAACCGACAAATTTTACAAAGATTTTGCTAGAAATGGCGCCCTACTGCCCGCGGCGAAAAAAGAAGAGCTCCGAAATCTAGATCAAGAGCTATCAACGTTAAGCCCGAAATTCTCGGAAAATGTTTTAAAGGCCACGAACGCGTTCGAACTGTGGATTGAAAAAGAATCAGATCTTGAAGGTTTACCTGAAGGAGCTCGGGAAGCCGCGGCGATGGCAGCCGATCAGAAAGGTCAAAAAGGGAAATGGTTGATCACCTTACAAGCCCCGTCTTTGATTCCGTTCATTACGTACGCTTCAAAACGCGAACTGCGGGAAAAAATATGGCGCGCGTCTTCAACCAAAGCCTTCGGCGGCGAATTTGATAATGCCGAAATAGTTAAAAAAATTGTCGAACTTAAGTTTAAGCGTTCGCAGATGTTAGGTTTTAAAGATCATGCCGAATACGTGTTAGAAGAACGTATGGCTAAAGATTCGGAAACCGTTTTTAAATTTTTAGAGAAATTGATGGAGCCTTCAAAAAAAGCGGCCGCTAAAGATTTGCAAGAAGTAAAAGATTTTCGCAAAAAGTTAGAAGGGGTTGACGAAATTAAACCTTGGGACTTTGCATACTACTCTGAAAAGCTAAAAGAAGAAAAATACTCGTTTAACGAAGAAGAACTTCGTCCATACTTCAAATTGGAAAACGTCATTGACGGCGTTTTTGAACATGCCCGTAAGCTTTTTGGGATTACTTTTAAACAGGTAACTAACATTCCGCAGTATCACCCCGATGTAAAAACTTTTGAAGTGCACGGCGAAAAAAATAATGATTACATTGGCCTTTTTTACATGGACTTTTTCCCACGTGAGACGAAAAAGGGTGGCGCGTGGATGACGAACCTGCGCGAACAAGGTGCTTGGGGTAACGAAGTGAAACGACCGCACGTTAGCATTGTTTGTAATTTTACAAAGCCGACGCCAACGAAGCCTTCACTTCTATCTTACGATGAAGTACGAACACTCTTTCACGAATTCGGCCATGCCTTGCACGGTTTACTTTCGCAGTGCCAATACCGCAGCCTTTCGGGAACGAACGTCTATTGGGATTTCGTTGAACTTCCGTCGCAAATCATGGAAAATTGGACCGAAGAAAAGGAAAGCTTAGATTTATTTGCTCGCCATTACGAAACCAACGAACCCATTCCCGAAAAGTTGGTTCATAAAATCAAAGAGTCTTCCTTATTTCAATCTGGTTGGATGACCCTCCGCCAAATTTCGTACGCTTGGCTGGATATGAAATGGCACACGACCAACCCAAACAAAATTACGGACTTAGATATTTTTGAAAATGAAGCAATGGAAATGTCGCGCCTGATTCCCAAAGAAATGGGTACAAATATTTCCTGCAGCTTTGGACACATCTTCGGCGGTGGTTATTCAGCGGGTTACTATTCGTACCACTGGGCGGCAGTTCTTGATGCAGACGCGTTTGAGTACTTTAAAGAAAAAGGACTCTATAACGGAGAAGTTGCCGCGAAATTTAAAAACAGCATTTTGACCCGTGGCGGAACTTCCCATCCGATGGACCTTTACAAAGAATTTCGGGGGCGTGAGCCTGATCCAGATGCGCTGCTACGCCGTAACGGATTACTGTAATGAAAGAAAAAAAGCTAACGCTAAAGGCGAACAAAAAAATCGCGATTGTCTATCGCCTTCATTCGCCCGCGGCCGTCAAAATGTCAAAGAAACTGGCTGAGCGCCTAAAGGCACGAAGGTTTCAAGTTTTTACGGCTCCTGAGCAAAAGCAGATTATCGATACGAAGTTACTGGTCAGTTCAAATGATCTAAAGCAAATGTCCCTGGTTATCGTACTGGGCGGTGACGGAACTTACCTCCGCGCGGCGCGGTTACTGCGGGGACACCCCGTTCCGATCTTGGGATTCAACATGGGTTTCTTAGGATTCCTAACTGCGCATTCGGTTGACGAAGTTTTTGCAACCGTTGATCAGACCTTGAAAAATAATATGGTTATTCACACGCGCAGTCGACTGCACACGCAAGTTAAAACGAAGTCCGGCAAAAGACTTTTGTTCGATGCACTTAATGATATCGTGATCGAACGTGGTTCGTACTCGCAGTTAATCAGCACGTCACTCTACTTTGATAAGGCATTCGTGAACAATATTAAGGCCGACGGCTTAATTATTTCTTCACCAACCGGCTCTACGGCCTACAACTTAGCGGCGGGGGGCCCGATCCTGCATCCGGAAGTTAATGCTTTCGTCGTGACTCCGGTCGCACCCCACTCGTTGACGACCCGCCCGCTGATTTTTCCGGATAATCGTAATTTAACTTTACGGCTAGATATGCAAATCAGCGTCGCGCACTTGATTGTCGACGGACAAAAGGTGCTTGAACTATCTAGCGACGATGAAGTCACGATTTCGCGAAGTAAAACCGATCACTTGATGATTCGCAAACCGAATCACAATTTCTTTGAATTACTTAAAGACAAATTAAAATTTGGAGACCGCTATGTTACAGGAACTTAAAGTTTCGCAGTTTGCGATCATTGATCACCTTCATATTGATTTTCAAAATGGACTGAATATTCTTTCCGGAGAAACCGGCTCGGGAAAATCAGTTTTGCTTAAAAGTTTAGGTCTATTGATGGGCGAAAAGGCGTCGGCCGATATCATTCGGACCGGTTCGCAGCAAGCCTTAGTCGAAGGTTCTTTTGATCTAAAGAAAAGACCTGATATAAAAAACGCACTGAACGCGGCCGGGATCGACACCAGCGAAAACACCTTGATCGTTAAACGCATCATCGCCACTAACGATAAGTCGAAAGTTTATTTAAATGGCAGCCTCAGTACTTTAAATCAGCTTCGCGAGATGGTTTCGCCGCTGATCGAGGTCACCGGTAATAGCGCCCCATTGATCGAAATGACCGGCCAGCACGACAACCGTAATTTACTTTCAAAGTCCTACCACATGGATTTATTAGACCAGTACGCAGGTCACAACGATAAACGCCGGGCCTTCGAAACTAAATACGTTCAACTGACACAAATGAAAAATCAAATCGCCGAATTCGAGAAACAGGCCCAAGACAAATCTCAGAAGCTTGATTTTCTAAAATTTCAAATTCAAGAACTAGATAAGCTGCAGATCGATCCCGAAACCGATAGCGCCCTTGAAGATGATATTAAGAAAATGAAAAGTTCCCATAAAGTCATGGCCTTTATCGAAGATTGCGATAACTTACTTTTCGGCGACACCGATTCTGTTTCAAGTCGTTTAAAGATTATCCAGAAACGCGCCATGGATTTGTCTCACATTGAAAGCGTAACGGAAAATGTCGCGCTGATTGAACAAGCGGGACAAATGATCGAAGATAGCTTCTTTGCACTTCGCAAAGATTTGAACTCTTACGAACTTGATGCCGAAGTACTTGAAGAAAAAGAATCACGATTAAGTCAGATTCGTAAGGCCCAAAAAAAGTACGGGCCTGATCTAAACGAAATTGCCGTAGCCTTTGATAAAATGAAACAAGAAATTTCCGAACTAGAAAATTCTGACCAGCATTTGGACCAACTTCGTAAGCAGGCTTCTTTGCTTGAACTAGATTTGAAGAAAATGGCCGAAGAACTTCACAAGACCCGATTGAAGTTTTCCGAAAAGCTTTCTGATGCCGTTAACAAGGAACTTTTAGATTTGAACATGAAGGGCGTTACATTTTTTGTTCAAGTTCAAAAATTAGATCACTTGGCGCCAACCGGAATTAGCGATATCGAATACCTCTGCCAGATTTCGGCTAAAGATCCGAAACGCCCCATCGCCAAAGTTGCGTCGGGCGGAGAGCTGTCGCGAATCTTGTTATCATTAAAAAAATCCGTTGGTCAGTCTGAATTTCCGCGAACTTATTTGTTTGATGAAGTGGACACCGGGGTGTCCGGCAACACCGCCGAAAAGGTCGGCCGGAAGTTAAAGGCCATTGCGAAAGGTCAGCAAGTTATTTGCGTGACGCACTTACCGCAAGTGGCGGCTTATGGAGATGTGCACTTCTCGATTCAAAAATCGAACACGAAAGATTCAGTCCAAATGGATGTTTTAGAATTAAAAGCGAAGACGCGGGTCGAAGAAATTGCACGTCTCATTTCGGGAGAAAAAATTACGAAGACGTCCCTGGCTCACGCTCAACAGTTGCTAAGCGAAAGCCACTAGACTTAGGCCCGACCTAGATCGGGCGCGTTTAACTAAAGCGCCGCAACCGCGATGTCGGTTAAAGCTAAAAGAATAAATGCGATGACGGATAATTCAATGATGAAGCGCGTTTCGGTTTTATCGGCCTTGTGTAATCCCATGAAATCTCCTTTTTAAAATGTGAATGATTCATTTTCGTGATCGGAATTATTTTTTCGTAACTAAAGCTTCGATCATGATAACTCATCTAACGTCTAGACCGGGTTGCTTCGCCCCTATCGATGGGCCATCCTGTTACGGGGGATTTATGAAACTACAATCGGTTTTAAAGGCAATGTTCGTTTTCATGATTTGTCTGACTTTTTCCAATCATACTTTTGCTGCTAAAAAAAGGGGAGGAAAAGGGGCCTTTGCGGGCGGATCCTTAGCCATGGGTTTGGGGGTTAGTTTAACCGGAGCCGACCAATCGGGCTTAAACACCATGATTGGCGCCGCGAAAACGGCCGATGCGGCCAGCACAAGTAACTTCAATTCCGGATTAGAATTTATCGGGCATTTGACTTTTAAATTCTCGAATAATTTTGTCGCGATCCAGCTGCGGCCTTCTTACTTTCAACAATCGACCAGTGGCACGGGCACATCGGGCTCGCATAGCTACGAGTTGACCGGCTACACGCTTTTCCCGTTAGTCCGCATCATTCCCCTATCGAATGACATCATCGACTTCTACATGCAAGCGGGCATCGGATACGGAAAGTTAGAAGGCTCGATCACGAATGGGCCAAATAAAGCTAAATTCAGCGGATCAAGCTTTGGGCTTCAAGCCGGTATCGGCGCCGATTTTTGTTTGATTCCCGATCATTGCTTTGGGATCGAAGGCAGTTACCGCTATTTGCCAATCTCAAGAAATATTGTGACTTCAACTAGCGGGTCCGCACCCTTTGGTACGACGCAGGCCCAATCCGATCGCGAGCTTGAGGACGCGAATGGTTCCGACGTCGCGACTTCGCTAACCGGCATCTCCGGCATCTTGACCTACACTATGAATTTTTAAAGAGTGCATCACTACGATACCGGCGAAACTAAACATAAAAAAAACAAAAAATATCGGCAAAGTAATAATCACTAGGCCGATATCGGAAATTCGATCATTACTTTCACCCAATACCAAGATTTCGCAACGGGCGGTCATTATGATCTGCATGATGAATGCGATTAAACTCGCCAAAGCAAGAATGCCCGCCGCTTTTAGCATATATCGATCACCCAGTTTTCTACTTACCACGACGACGATTAATCCCCCAATGATGGGGCCGACGATTCCGAAAAAATAATAATGCAAAAAATGACTATTCCAAAATGTTTCACACACGTTGCTTACCTTCTAGAAAACTTTCCAGTTCGACAATTCGCAGTTCACCATCAGAGATCATAAGTGAACGTGGTTTTTCAAGCCACGTCCCTAAGTTTACCGAACGCACCGGCTGACCTTCCACTTCAAATGTATAGTCATCAAGTACGTGCATATGGCCGGTTACGATCAAATCAAATTTTTGGTCTTGATAGGCCCGCCCAGCGTGGGTTCTAATTAATTTCCTTATTTCGTCTTGGTTATTAATTCCGTAGTGTCCCGTTTTTTTTCGACTTTTTTGACTTTGTTTTTCGCCGAACCATTTCCAAAAAAACCCTGGAACAATGTGACCGATAGGTTCAAGCCACGGATGGCGAATTTTCGCCCGGTATTCCAAGTACTTCTTATCATCCGGATTGATAAAGTCTCCGTGTTCAAGTCGCACAACTAAATCATCAATTTTAAGGTAAGCATGATCTTCTACGACGGGAATTCCGAATCGTTTCGTCCAAAAAACGTCGACGTGAAAATCGTGATTCCCTTCGAAGTAGGTCACTTCACCGCCGTTTTTTTTAAGCAGTCCAATTTGCTCGACGAGTTCTTTGTATTCTTTCGCGAAGGCCGCTCCATCCGAAAGCCAAAAATCGAAAATATCTCCCAGCAAGAAAAGCCGGTGTTCTGTGGGATTTTGATTAAGGTAAAACAAAAAACGCAACAGGGTTTGCCCGTTGCGCTCTT
>CAXSEH010000011.1:4424-30916 GCA_964236345.1 uncultured Bdellovibrionales bacterium | reverse complement strand
CGTGAGACATGTTCGCGAGGAATTCAGATTTTACTTTTGTTGAGTCATCGGCTTTAATTAATGCTGATTTTAGACCTTCGCCGACGCGGACTTCATCTGCAATATCGTGCTCGTCGACTAATCTACAGCGTACATTTTTCATATATTTAAGCTATCGGTAGATCTGATTGAAAAATTAGACTTATGTTGATCTCTGTTTATCTCATTTAGATACATAATTGGCCAATAGGCTTACAAACTTCTGTAGGCTCACAACGCGCTTAAGAATTAAAATCATATTTTAGATTGCAAGTTTGCTTAAATACGCGATCTTTTTAATCGCTTAAACACGCGTTACACGAAATCGAAAAGCAGCGCGATGATTCTAATTAATATCATCGACAAAGCTCGATTGGAAACTTGACAACTAGAAAATTTAAATAACTGGGTAACGTCAAATTCAAGTCCTTTTTTCAAAAAAATAATAGTCATGAAAAATGCTTTTAAACACTTCGTTTTGAATACGCACCTGTTGTGGATTGCGATCTGGCGCAATCGGTCGAAACTGAACCTGTAAACTGCTCAGCTCGTCCAGTCTGACTTCACCTATTTCGTTTGGGTTAACCCCGATCAATAAAAGGCCGTGAATCGTCAACAAGTCTGCGCAGCACTTAATAAATTTTTCGCATTCTATCTGAGTGTTAAGTCCATAGCCAATTACTCCGTTCAAAATGATAGCTCCGTAATGCAAATTTTTTTCTTTAAGTATTTCAATTGGCCCAAAGTGATGTTTTATAAAGCCCCACCGCGCCTGAGTAAAATCTATATCAATCGATTCAGCTTGGTTATTCAAAAAATATTTTTCGTAATCTTTTGTATACTTTTGCACGCCGACAAATAAAATTCCGGTATAATTTGCCGAAACCCAAGGTAATATCTTTCCAACCAAATAAGCGCGGTCTTTAGGCGTCCAAAAACCATGCGACCATAATTTAAAATATAAAAATCCTGCGATTTTAAAAAATAGCCTCTTAAGGTTTTTTACGTACAAAAACATTTTTCAATTTCCAGTAGAATGGTTTTAAAGAAATTTTTTCTTTGCGTCCGTCGATAACAATTTGATCATTGCAAATGCTCAGGTGATGACACCCAGCTGAATATTCATTTTCAGGTTTAATTATTTGTATCAGTTCTTCTTCATATTCACTTAAATTTAACTTTTTAACTTTGAAAATATTCAATTCTTTTCCGTAACTTCCTAAGCAATTTTGCGAAGGTCGGTAGAGCTGATTTTGGTAATGAAACAACGATCCTGCAGGACGCGCTGTTTTCATGTCGGCAACCACCGGATTTAGAGGATGAGGAACATAGGGCCCGATAAATTGATCTGAAGAGTAAACATAAAGTTTTGAAGATCCATGGTAGTGAACATCCCATTTTCCACAAAAAATCCAGTAACGGCCCTCGTAAAGGCAAATAGTTGGATCGACAAAGCTATTGCCTTCTAGTAAAACGACAAACGAGGCGATTTCAAACGTCTCGGTATTTAGCTCGTAAGCGATAATTTGTTTTGACGAAATGTTCTCAGGGATCAAATACATTTTTCCTTGATCGAAAAAAATAAAAGGATACGAAAAGTGCGACCCATTTCCAAAAGAAACCGTTTTTTTGGATTGATTTTTAATTTGGGCCGATTTCGCAAGTTCTTGAATAGAAATCTTCCCGGCATGTTGCTTAAAATCAAAATCTTCATAAGCTAAATAAACTCTATTCTGCAGTTCAAATAAAAAAGGATCCGCGTAGCTTTTAGGCCAACCCACTTTAAAAAGCCACTCCCGTCTCAGCAAGGGCGGATTCTCTAAAAGCTCCTCTAAGCTCACAGAGAGTTTCGCAATATTCCACTGCTGATAGGTAAAAGCATTTTTGATTCGACTTGCAAAATATGCAACTTTTGCAAAAAAAGTTGCATGTACGATTAACAAAACATCGAAAATATTATTTTCGGAAGGGTTAATACTTTTGCGCTCATCAAACTTGTACGGTTTTTGGAGCATCACTGGGAAGACCGTGGGAAGCCAATCTTGAGTCATAAGTCCGCAACTATTTACTGTCTCCGACGGAGAGTGTTTTTTTTTTAAAACAAAGCCCGATTTTAAAACGGATAATTGTCCTCTTTCGGCCTGCACAAGGCTTATTTTTACTTCGCTCTCCAGCGACGCGATCGTTTTTTGCAAGTTGACGATCATCGCTTTTCTACCTTCGAATACGAAATAAATCTGCTTGAAGGAAAAATCTAAAACTAGATTTGCAGGTAAAGCGCAGGTACTTAAGTTAATAAGAATATCCGTGCCGGTGCTTTGCAGCTTCTTTATAAGGTCTGTATCTGCGTCAATATAATCAATTTTTAAATAAGCAATTTTACCGACCTGAATTTGCTCTTCCAAATTAATATTTTTCAAAAAATCAGTATTGAAATAGACAATGTCGTTTAAAATGTCACGTAGGCGATTGAATGGTCCAGGCCTAGTATATTTTTTTTTTAAATCTTGCCGATAAAAAAGAGTATCCATCTGATAGGTTTGATTTTCTACGATAGACATCAAAATTTTATATTGCCATAGATTCAGATTTTCATAGTCGATCAGAACACTGGCCTTAAGTCGTACCTTATTTTCTTTAGGCATCTAAGGGCCGGCGGCAGATAACTTCAAGACCATTTCCAGCGTATTCACACCGTAAAATTTCGGCGTTCATTTTTCGTAATAAATGCTTGATCTGTTTGTGATTTTTAAAATGTTTATAATGGTCGGTCAGACTGTCGTATGTGTCTAAAATCGACCACTCACTTTGCAATTCCAAACTAAGCTCAGGGTAAATGTCGTAGTAGGTAATGAAAGGCGAAATACGATTCAAAATTATTTTTAAAAATCTGTGGTTTTTAATTTTAAAATGCAGTGGTAAGAATAAATCGCTCAGCTTCATCAAGATTTGATAACTGGTCTGAGGCGACAATCTTTTTAAGAGTTGTCGATAAATAAGTCTCATTGAGAAATAAGATTTCATAAAGACATAATGATCAAAGACAAGATATCCACCGGGTTTCGTATATTCATAAATTTTTTCAATGGTCTGGTTTGAATCTGGGGTGTGCTGTATGACCCCGATAGCAACGACCAGATCATATTTCCCTTTTGCGCTGTCCAAAAAAAACAAATCTGAGTTAATTACTTGATGATTCGATTGTTTGAAAAACTCCGCGTTCACACCGGCGGCATCGCTGCTGTCCACTGAAACTAAATTTTTTACGGACCTCAATAACACTTCGGTAAAGCGTCCGGGACCACAGCCACACTCTAAAACTTCAAATTCACTCAATCGCGGCCAGAGAAAATCAAGGACGCGACGCAGACGGTTTTCGGAAATTTTTGTTCCTGTGTATGAATCAAATTGTGTTTTTTTAAACTTATTCCATTGATAACCAAAATTGAGTGTGTAACTTTTAGCTAAGTCCATATCTTTGGATCATAAGTATTTTTAAAAAAAATGTCATATCTTTTGTTGCAATAACTTTTGAAAAACTCTAAATTTAATATGTCTTCAAAAAAAATTCTCATTCTAACGGAAAAGCCGAAGTCTATATTCCTAAGACTCTTTAGATATGTGAAGCTTTTCATAAAGGAGGGTGTGATTCAAGGGGCGTGGGAATATATTTTTCGTAGCTCGCGTTTCGGTGGTTCTATAAAGATACCACGAAATCTCCTGCATGGTTTACGACTGCGCGGCTTGCAGTTTGTCACAAATGTATACAACCCTATCACCTACTTTGATTTGGTAGTCGTTGTAAAAGATATTTATGCCTTAAAATGGGCTCTGAAGCAAAAACAGGAAGTACTTGTTGGACAACTTGTAGTGGGTCCGTTTATTTCGACTTTATGCGCCGACAATCATTTTATACTTGAAACAGCTTTAGTTGATCGTCTGCTTTTTCTCTGCGAGCGAGAAAATTTATGAAGGCATTTTTGGTCAAGTTGATTCACAGGTTTGTTCTTATTTCCGGCGTGGACCGACTGCTTGGATTTTACGGCAGAATTTTTCTATCCAGCCGATCGGTTGCGCGATTTGCACCACCGCCGGAAATGTATTCCACGCACTGCTATCGACTTGTGACAACAAGAGGCATTTGTTTTCGGGTTCATATGTCTGATTTGATGTCTTGGCCTATATACTTCGGTCTATTTACAGAAGAGTTGTTTTCCATCGAAAAATTTTTGTCTCTTTCAAGTGTCGTGATTGATGTCGGGGCGAATTTAGGCCGATGGAGTTTGTTTGCGCAAAGCGCGAATCCCGAGGCGCAGATTTATGCGTTTGAGCCTTTCTCCCCAAGCTTTTTAAATCTGCAAATCAATCTTGGGCTGAACACTCATAATATTAAATCCTTTCCTTTTGCAGTTGGAGAAACTGAAGGCAGAATTGTTTTGCAGGTAGGCCCTGAAAACAACTCGGGACAGGTAAAAGTCAATCCGTCATTGACTGCGGAAGGCAATATTCGACTGATCAGATTGGACGATTTTGTTGCGCAAGAAAAAATTTCCAAAGTGGACTTTATCAAAGTTGACGTCGAGGGGTATGAGGAATCTGTGCTTCTGGGTGCTGCTCAAGTGATTAGCCGCGATCGGCCTCTAATTTTGTTCGAATACGACGATAATTTGATTCGAAAACAAGGTAAGGAGCCCAGATTTTTTTATGAATTCCTCACGCCGCAAAGTTATATATTTTTAAGATTGCCTGACTTGCAGGAGTTTCGTAATTTTGATGCCAAATTCGTGCATGTGGATCTGCTAGCCTTTCCGATAGAAAAGCTGGGCGGCGAAAGGTGAGGGCGTGAAAAGTGTTTTGATCTTAGATCATAAACCCCTGCCAATATTTTTTTGGGCTTGGCGTTGGATCAAGCGTATCGTCAAAGAAGGCTTTTTACAGGGGCAGTGGATTTATATTTTTCGGTTGGCAAAAAAAGGTGGCTCAACAGAGATTCCAAGCAATCTTCTGAAGTCCCTAAAAACAGCAGGACTAGTTTTTTCACACAACCGATATCAAGAGCGGGAATATGATACGGTTTGCGTGATAAAAAATATTGATTCGTTGCGATGGGCACTGCGATTGAAGCAAAATGGGAAGATAAAAAGACTGATTGTTGGTCCGTTTATCTCTACTCTACCAACCGACAACCATTCGATACTGGAAAGTCCGCTCATAGATGATCTGATTTTTCTATGCGAATGGCATCGCACTTTGTATTTAAAACTCGCGAAAGTGCCACCCAGTCGCAGCTTCATTTGGACTGCAGGTGTGGATACTGAATACTGGGCGCCTGAATACAACTCTGAATCCAATTCGATACTGATATACAAAAAATTTCCGAATCCGCAGTTGATTTCCGAGATCGAAAAAGAGCTGATGAAAAAGAATATTCCGTTCGAAACTATTCAATGCGGCTTTTATGATCACGAAGCCTTTCGTGCAAAATTGCGCAGATCGAAACTTGCGGTGTTCGTGGCCCAGGTTGAGACTCAGGGACTTGCAATTTTTGAGGCCTGGTCATGTGGGGTGGCAACTCTTCATTGGGACCGGGAGTTTTTTGACTATTACGGGAGGATCTTCCCGCAGAGCTCAAGCTCCCCTTATCTCTCGGAACATCTTGGCGAGAAATTTAAGTCGATTGACGAATTTGCTATCCGTCTCGACACTCTAACTCTACGTTTGCCGCTGATGGAAACCCGAAAAGAAATGCTCAAAAGACATACTCTTATGCATTCTGCACGACAGTATTTGCGGATTTTAGATATTCGCCCCAGGGAGGGTAGATGACATCTATGATCAATTGGTTTTTAGTGAGTTTGAAAGCTTTAAAGCAGGCAAAAATACGAAATAAATTCAAACTTATCTGGGCCTATTTTCGGTTTGTCTGAATCTATGCTTACCGGAAATGACTAGAAAGCCTAAGAACTGACGAATAATCCATCCATCCAACTCACATGATCGTTTTGGTAATGTGGATAATAAAATGAGACCAGTTTGTAGCCATTGTCCAACAAAAATCCATAAAGTTCATCGAATCTGGGAATGTTTTCATACATGTCGGAAAGAATGATCTCAGTAAAAATAAATCGAATCTTTCCGCTTTTTAGCATCTCATTGGCTCCACGTAAAACCTCTAAGTCATAACCTTGGGTATCAATCTTTAAAATATCGATTTGTTGGATATTTTGCTGGCTGCAATAGCCATCCAAGGTTGTGACAGGTACCAGGGTTTTCTTTTTGATACTTCCCCAGCAACTCTTGCCAGGTGCTAGAAACGAGCTCATATCCGAGTCTGTGTTCTCGATAAATTCTAGTGTGCCACTCTTAGAACCTAGGGCTACGTTAGCAAGGGTTAAGTTGCGGCTGGTTGCAGTCAGATTTTTCAACTCTAAAAAAGTAGTCGGACCTGGCTCGAAGGCATGAATGTGTGCATTCGGAAAATATTTTTTGACGTTCACGATGCTCTGGCCCCGATTTGCGCCGACGTCAAAAACCAAAGGTGAAGAGTTGCCCTTCATGAACCTTCGCATATCTGCGAAGGGATCGTATCCAGTTTGACTCGATACCCGTTTTATTTCGATTCCAAAGCGCAGCGCCAACTTTTTAATAGAACTATTGATAAGGTACAATTGATTCCTCTCGACGGTTCATGAGCTTTCGGTAGACAACTGTTAACGGGGTTTCGATCCCTCTGTTAGCAATGAACCCTAAAATAAATCCGCTACATACATAAATTACAAATCCTAAAAGGCCTTTGTCAAATCTTTCGAATATGAGCGTACTTAAAAGCAAGTGCCATAGATACCAGTTGTAGCTGAAATAGGAAACAAAACGTAGCATTTGAGTTTTACGCAAGCTCCAGCCTAAAGATCCCATAAGAAGAATTGCGAATGCGAGGGGCGAAAAAAAATTTAATCCGACGCGGCTGAAAAAGGATTGGGGGCCTGAAATGCAATCCAGTGCGATTGTAGCGATAAGGCAAAAAACGCCAAAAAGGAAAAAAAGTTTATTGCCCTCCAGAATCCGAAACTTTTTTGATTCGTAGGCAAAACGTGTAAGGACGCCGATCACCAAAGAGTCTAATCTTCCGTGAGTCACGGCGTAGGCGTGATACCCATTGTGGTTGAACAAGATGATTTTTAAAACCAATACGCTTACGACCGCCATTGCCAGGCTTGCCGCCAGCCAATTCGAAGATGTCTTTTGCAAAAAGATGAATCCAATAGGGAGCAAAATATAGAAGTGTTCCTCGACGCAAATAGACCAAATATGATTGAAAATAAAATGAGGCAGTGGTGCATAGTTATAATAAAACAGAAAATAACGAGGCCACTCGGCTGCTTGTATCAAATATTCTGGGTGGGACCGGCGGTACAGTGCCCATGCTAAAACTCCCCCAAGTAATAGGAATGCAAAGTAGGAGGGGATGATTCGAACAGCTCTGCGGCTGACAAATTTCCAGAAGTGGGTCGGCTCTTGCCGGTCTCTAGCTCGGAAAAGGGGTTGGCTCACTAAGAATCCCGAAAGCACGAAAAACAAATCGACGCCAAGGCCCCCGTAATGGAATCGGACTAGGTCAAAGTGAAGTACAACAACCGATAGAATTGCAAAAGCCCTTAGGCAATCCACGTTGCGAAATCGGGCCGGGTTTTCAAGTTCCTGCCAAATATTTTTGAACATAACAATTTGGTCTCCAGATCCATTATGTTGCTGGCAAAAGCTCCGGAAAGCACTGAAAAATTCCTTCCTGCGCATTTGGCATTCATCTCCTCGAAGATAGGCTGAGCCCATCAGATTTAATGCTAAGGTCACTCCCTACCGTGACGACGAAATCTAAGCTCAAACTTGATCAGGGATAATCGAATAAATCGGTAAGAAAAACCTGACCTACCATTGAAAGGTTCTTCCCGTTTAACTGCGAGGTCGGTTATTACGAACCCCAAGAATATAAAAAATTACTTGATCAATCTTCAATGACACGGTTTGTTTCACATTCGGAAACTCAAGGATTAGCTATTTTTGAGTCTTGGAGCATGAATGCGCCCACTTTTCACAGGGATCCCGAAACGATGAATTATTACGGAACATATTACGCCGAAGCATCACGCGCTCCTTATTTGACGAATAAACTTGGAAGTTCTTTTCAAAATTTTGAAGACTTTAAAAATAAATTTTCAGATTTCTACAAAGTCTGTCATGAACTTCAACCACGTGAAGTCATTTTAGAAAAATATACTAACGCACACTCGGCTGATTTACTTATTTCAATCCTTGATCAGCAACTTCACACAGTTTGATTAAAAATTTTTTTGTTCATAACATACCAGGCTACGGTTTCTTGCAGCCCTTGACGAATGTTGTAGGCTGGCTCGTATTGCAAATATTGCTTAGCTAATTCGATGCTAGCTAAAGAATTCCGAATATCACCAATTCGCTCTGGCTTAAATTCTAAATCTTGGCTTTTGATTTGAGCTTTTATTAGATTCGTGTCGATCATTTCTTTGAGCTGCAATAACGAGCTTTGCTGTCCGTAGGCGACGTTGAAAATCCATGGCTGTGCAATATCAAAATCTGCTAGGGCCGCCTTTATGTTGGCCTGAACGACGTTTTTGACGTAACAAAAGTCACGAGCTTGCAAGCCATCCCCAAAAACTTCAGATTTTTTCTCATTCAAACTGTTGATGATCCAACGTGGAATTACTGCTGCGTAGGGGCCAGAGGGGCTTTGCCGAGGCCCAAAAACATTGAAGTATCTTAAACACAAAATGGGTGACTGATAAACTTTTCTAAAGTTGGCAGCTAAATTTTCGTTGGTCTGTTTAGACCAACCGTAGGGCGACAAAGCTTGACCAATTTGTTCTTCGCGACGCACGTCAAGCTTGAGATCTCCATAGACTGAGCTGGATGACGCAAAAACGAATTTTTTTACCTGATTTAAACGGCTCGCATTTAAAATTTCAAAAAAACCACGGACGTTGGTATCAAAAGTAATTTCGGGATGCGCGATTGAGCGAGGAACCGATCCCACAGCTGCTTGATGAAGAACAATGTCTATATTTTCTGTCAAATGTCGACAAGTTTGAGAGTCGCGAATATCACCTTCAACAAAATGAAAATTATTTTGCTGCGCAGGCAGCAATGAAGATGAAATGCTTTCAAGGTTTTTACGCGTACCATTGAAAAAATTATCTAAACCTACAACTTCTTGCCCATGATTCAAAAGAAAATCAACTAGATGCGAACCAATAAATCCTGCCGCACCCGTAACGAGCCACCTTTTTCTATGCTTGGAGAGAAGCAATTCTACAGTCTCCAATGAAGAGCTCCTGCGGCCTGGGCTTGTGCGGGATTGTAAATACTTTTAATATCAAAAAGTATATGGGGCGCGGCTATTTTTTCAAGCGCTTCTTCAACTTTCCTATTTTTAAATTGATCATGTCCGACGGCAACGATCATTGCATCGCAAGTTTCTAGCTGAGCCCATGTCGTTAATTTAAACCCGTATTCCAAAAAAACTTCTTCCGGGTTGGCCCACGGATCGATGACGCAAACTTCGGGACCATATTCTTTAAGAGAATTAATTATGTCGATCACCCGCGAATTTCGAATATCTGGACAATTCTCTTTAAAAGTAATTCCGCAGATGGCAATCCTTGCCTTTTTAATTTTTACTCCGCTCATCGACATTTTTTTGATAAGTTCTTGAGCGACATAATTTCCCATATTATCATTCACACGTCGTCCAGCCAAGATGACCTGAGGGATATAGCCAAATTTTTCAGATTGATAAGTTAAGTAATAAGGATCCACTCCGATACAGTGCCCGCCAACTAACCCAGGCCGAAAAGGTAAAAAATTCCACTTAGTTCCTGCGGCTTCAAGCACATCCATTGTATCGATATTCATTCTATGAAAAATCAACGAAAGCTCATTGATCAGCGCCACATTTAAATCGCGCTGGGTGTTTTCAATTACTTTTGCTGCTTCTGCAACAGCTATGGTTGGCGCTTGGTGAATGCCCGCCGTTACGACAGCACCATAAACTTCGCTAACGGCTAACAACGCTTCTGCGTCACAACCCGAAACAATTTTTTTAATCGTTTCAAAACGGTGTGTTTTATCACCCGGATTAATTCTTTCGGGTGAATATCCCACTTTAAAATCTAACTTATATCGCAGTCCTGATTTTTGCTCTAAAATCGGTACGCACAGCTCTTCAGTTAAACCTGGATATACGGTAGATTCGTAAACAACAATATCGCCAGCCTTTAAAATAGATCCTATGGCGATCGTTGCCGAGCGAATAGCAGATAGATCAGGCTGATGAGCTAAATCGATTGGCGTTGGAACAGTTACGATATGAAAATTAGCTTTTCTGAGTAGACTCGGATCTTGAGTTAAAACTAAATTAGTATTTTTTAATTCGCTTAATTCAACTTCATTCGTGGCATCATGACCCGCATTTAATTCGTCAATCCTGGATTGGCGAATATCATAACCGATCACTTGAAACTTTTTAGCCATCGCAATAGCAACAGGAAGGCCCACATAACCTAAACCGATCACAGAAATAATTCTTTGCATTGCCATTTTTCTTCCAAACTGTAAATTAATTCAAATTCTTATTTACAAAAACCAACCAATTCCTGCGGCCAACAAAACTTCCCAATTTGCTTGATGAGTCAAATTCGTATTTTGTTCGTGGCGACCAACATCGGCGCCCAAAATATAATATCCATCATCGTCTTTAAAAACGAATTCATTTTTCGCGGTAAAAATTTGGCTGCTTTTCGGACCCGGCATTCCCGCCTTAGGCTCGCTTAAACTTAATGAAAATTCGGTCGTTAAAGAATGAGTACCCTCGTTAAACCAAGTATGACCAAACAAAAGATTTAAATAGATGATATCTTCTGTTTTAGTCTCAAGCTTCGTCCCGGTGGGGATATAATAGTTTTCTTGTGCAGCTAACAAACCCAAACCACAGTAATTTTCGGAAATTCGAAATGTAGAATTCACCGAGCCCGCAAAAAAAATATTTTTTGATGTCTCAATATTATAACGATTAGACCTTACATTTTTATACATCAAATCAACTGAGGCCAGAAGCGACCAGTTTTTAGTAAGTTGCTTGATTAAGCCGGTTTCAACTCCAGGATTTAACCAAGACGATAAATTATATAATTCGCGCCGCGCATCATCTTCGAAATCATAAGTTAGATAGGTATTTTTTACTTTCACATAGTAACTGTCTAACTTATTAACACACTGACCATCGATTATTAAACCTTTACAATCTATTTTGGACCAATTATTTTCTCCGTTTTGAATTTGCGAATTCTTTTCTTCAGCCGCGACTACAAAACCTGTTTCAGTAGAAATAGATCTTCTCGCCGCTAGATAAACTTCCGGGCGCAGCTGGTTTTCATTTTTCACGTTTGCACTTGGCGCATGATTTAAATTTAGAGTTGAAGCGATTTGTCTAGGAAAGAGAATAAGCTGATGTTCGTCTTGGTCTACAATCTGGAAGGATTTCAAATCCTCCTCACATTTAAATAATATTTTGAGTAACTGATTAGGATGAATTTGATTTTGATCTTTAACGTGATTTAATTTAAGCACCTGTGACAAAGAGCAATTTTGACAAAAAACAGGCTCTAATTTAAAATTTCGCAGAATGGATGCTAAGTGGTCACCTTTTATAACGCGGTACTTGACTACTTTTTGAATGGGCGTGCAAATTTCGGCGTTCCCGTAATGGGGATAAAAAAACAAAAGAAGTAATGTAAAAAGATATTTTAATTTTATATTTTTCATAAGTACTCG
Organism: uncultured Bdellovibrionales bacterium; assembly: GCA_964236345.1. GTDB lineage: Bacteria > Bdellovibrionota > Bdellovibrionia > Bdellovibrionales > Bdellovibrionaceae > Pseudobdellovibrio. The sequence continues at coordinate 19,036 of CAXSEH010000011.1, read as the reverse complement.
CTCAGATAGAAATGTCGAATAAAGTTCTTTTTCTAGACGAACGCCTTGTTGTCTCATAACATTTTAATACCGATGATATTGCAATGCAATCCTTAATTTTTTTCTTCATTTTTGTCGTAGGTTTGCTGAATTCACCGATGGCATTAGCGACCGATAAGCGAATCGGATACCGCGTGATTCAAGCCTCACCCCAAGAGTTTAAAAAGGCAATATGGGCAAGCGGGACCAGCATTGGTAAGGCGGAAAATCAAAGTCGATTGGCCAAATTTTTCAGAATAAAAGACAAAAAAACTCGGCAAAATTTTGTTTCTTTTAGCGTCGAAGTTGATTTTCCTATTTTAAAAGAATACTATGAGGCAAGCAATTTAGTTGAATTTAGAGTGACTGAAAAAAATCGTTTAACTGATAATGCGCGTTTAGATGTTGAAGTTGTGGCTCCATTTAAAAACCTGGTGCACGGTTACGTTGAGATTTTACCTCATGAGGTTGGAAGTTTGCTAACGTTCTACGTTGTCGATTCAAGCTACAGTGATTGGACTATCAATTTATTTATCAAAGCTTTTGATCTTGTGCGCATTATATCCGAGGACCCCAATACCGCGACCAAAGAAACAATGAAAGAAATGAAATAGGCATTTGAATCAAAGCCAATATAAACGGGACCAGTTCAACAGAAAACCCCATCCGACGTAGGTTGTGCGAAATATGATTTTGATCGCCGTGAAAAATGCGCTGCCCCGCTTTTACCCGTACGTATATGACCCAAAAAGTATCTGAAATAAAAACAGTAAAAACCGCTAGTATCATACCGATTGTGTAGGCAGCAGCCTGTAAAGAACTTAAGTTTTGAATAATGTCATGATTTACAAAGTTTTGAATGAAAAGAGCGGAAATTAAAAATCCCAAAAACTGGCTGCCCTGATCACCTAAAAAGATATGTCCTTTTGGGTAATTACGTATCAAGAAAGCCAAACTGGCGGCAAAAAAGAAAATTAGATAATTAACTTCGATACGTCCTGTAAAAAAAGAAAACGCAGCTAATGAAATCATCGCTAGTAACGAAGTGATTCCATTCATATTGTCGAGCAAATTAAAAGAATTGGTAATGCCAATTTGAAATAAAAACAACAAAAGCTTGATAGCCAGTGGTAAGTCTAATGATTGTAAAAAAATCCATGAGCCAGCTGCTTGAAAAAACAGTTTTAAGATTGGGGGAGTGCTTTTTAAGTAGTCGTCTAAAGCGCCGCCGAAGAAAACAATGCTCGTCGGAATTACTATCAAGTTTAATGAAGGCGGATTATATAGACACCAACAAACGATTGTAGATAGATAAATGACAAATCCACCATTACGCGGAACATTTTTTGAATGAATTTTTCTCTTCCCTGGCGGATCAAGAAACCCCAACCGTTCACTATACTTTTCAAAAAGAAATAGAATCAACAGCGAGTTTAAAAAAACAAGTAGAAATAAAATTATCACACAGAAAGATCATTAGCTTTGGATTGATCAACGGCAGGGTATTGCGGCTCACCCGTTAAGTTTTGAACTTTGGTATTCTGATAAATCCAACCCAAGGTTTCTTCTAAGTCAAAGCGCTTTCGCTCACGCAAAATTTGATCCAATTTTTTAGTGCAGGGAATACGACGCCGGATATCTTCAAAACCAACGCCGTAGGCCTCATCATAATTTATCAAATTGATAACTGAATTACTCGCTGTGATATTTTTGATCTTAACAGCAAGGTCGTAAATGGTGATTTCTTCGCTTGAGCCGACGTTGATTAATTCACCATATGAATCTTGACATGGAATCAAATCGACTAATGAAGCCACAACACTTCGAACATCGGTAAAACAACGTGACTGTAGGCCATTTCCAAATACAGTTATAGCTTGATTTCTTAAGGCCTGGTCAAAAAACCGAGGGACCACCATCCCGTAATGCCCAACCTGCTTCAAGCCAATTGTGTTAAACAGGCGCACTATTGTAATCGGTGTTCCAAAGCTTTCATAATGGGCTCGGCTCATGAAATCATCTATTAATTTTGACGCAGCATAGCCCCATCTTAAACTTTTATAAGAGCCAAACACAGAATCGTCGTCTTCCGAAAACGGCAGGTTATCTTGCTTGCCATAAACTTCCGAAGTGGAAAACATAAAAAGTCGTTTTTGATATTTCGTGCACAAGTTTAAGATATTCTTGGCAATATCAATATTATTTTCCATGCATTCAATGGGATTTCTAAAAATATTTTTAACTCCAACAGAGGCCGCTAGATTAAATACCACGTCGGCTGCTTTAACAAGAGGCTCGACTAGAGCTGCAGAGCAAGCCGAACCGAAGTGGAATTGATACCTTAGGTTTGTTTTAAAAGTACTAATATTTTCAGACATACCTGTCGTTAAATTGTCAATAACAACAACTTCGTATCCCATTAAAAGTAGCTTTTCAGTTAAGTGATGGCCAATAAAACCAGCGCCACCTGTTAAAAGTATCTTCATTAATCCTCCGGATTAACCCAATTAGATTTAAAATACTTTTACGTGGCAATGAAAAAATGCTTTACACATTAAATAAATTAAGTGCCTAATGCTCGTATATAAAGGACCAACGTCTAGTATGTTTGATATCGCTCTTAACCATTTTAAACACAAAAAAAAGATTGAGACGCCGCCATTAAGGAGTGCGACTGTCATCAATTTATTAACGCTTAAAGGCGGAGTTGGCAAAACCACAATTGCGCTCGAGCTTTCAAAATTTATAGCCAAAAAATCACTTAAAGTTTTGGCAATCGACTTGGATCCTCAAGCTAATTTATCACTAGCGCTGTCGCAAATGAGTTTTGATGCAGTCGAAAGTCAAAAAAGCCTTTATGAGACATTGGTTTCCAACGAAAGCGTAGAGCAGTCGATTTTAAAAACAAATTTTTGTGTTGATTTAATGCCATCTTCAAGTTTGAATTCGCTAATAAATCAAACAAGAAATATGGATTTAATTTCGAAATCGATTAGCCTATTTAAAAAGCTTCGGAAAAAATATGATTATATTATTATCGATAGTAATCCCACCACATGTGTCAGCCATGCCATCGGTATTATTAACTCGGATTTTGTTCTAAGTCCCATCTATTTAGACGCTTATTCCTTACAGGGCCTTTCAAAAACTTTTGCGGATGTAAAGGATGTTTGCAAAAAGTTTAACCATAAAGTTCAGCATAAGGTTATTTTTAACCGGATTTTCCACTCCGAATTATTGAGTGTTGAAAAAGCAGAAAAAGTCAGAAATATTTTGCCTGCGGACAGTTGGCTGGCAAGTTTTTCAATGTGGAACTTCGAGCAAAATGATCCGCTGATTGGAAAAGAAATCGGTCTAATGATTCAGTCTTTACTACCAGAAAAAAATATTTTCCGAGAGGTTGCCGTTCATGAATGAAAATATGGACATTAACGATAAATCGGAAAAAGTTTCTCCTCAGCGTCCTTGGGATTTATTAGAAAAAGTGAGTGATTCGGGCCTGCATTTCGACGAAGAGCTCAACTCTGCTAAAGAGCCTCAGCTATCATCGATCAAAAAAGAAGTCACGACAAAAGCAACTTTTCTTGATCTTTTTAAGATTTTACAGCAGAATCAAGTTTTGATGCTGGCTAGTTTTCTGGCATTTTCGCTTGTCTTAGGTTTTTTCGCATTTAAAATTCCATCGAGTTATTATTCGACTTTGCATTTATATGCGCCTGAAAAAACAGATTCCATTGGGACGCGGCTTTCGCTTTTTACGCAGCGTCTTGAATATGCTTCTTTCCCTGTCGACTATAAAACTCCCATAAGTTTGATTTCGCGTCGAATGCATGAGGAATCGGCGCGTAGCTGGGTCATTGATAAGTTCAAATCAGACCCTGCCTATTCAAACTTAGTTGAAAGCTCGGTCAGCGTAGATACCAATTACGTGCCCAATCAGGAAATTTTAGCGATTGAAGCCTACGCAAATACCCCTGAATTGGCTGTTATTGCCACGAATTACTACTGGAATTTTTTAATTAAAGACATTCAAGATCTTGAGCAAATTCAAAATACTAAAATTAAAAAGTGGTTCGACTTAACCAATCGGTCCCTCAATCAACAGATCTCAGATACAATGAAAGTGCTCGAAGGCACGACAGCAAAAACATTTCAAAAAACTGGAATTACAAAACTTCAAGACTCAATGGGTGATGTTTTCTCGCGTCTCGAGATGAAAAAATCAAGTCTACAGAAGCAATTGACGGAGTTAAAAGTTTTATCGAAGCGTACCGACTTTGTTGATTTTACCGAAAGTCTTGATCCTGAAACAAGCGGTCTATTAAAGATATATAATCAACTTCTGTTACAAAAAGACGTCATTAGCCCCGTCCAAATAGAAGGTAGCCGTCTCGCAATTATAGATACGATTAACAAACGCACTCGTGAAACGGAAAATCAACTGAACTCTATTCGATTCGGCCAGGATAAGGCGCAAAATGAAATGTCTACGATCAACGTTCGAGATAATTCAATTAAAGTGGCTGCTGAACAAGAAATGGATTTGCGTTCACAGTTGGTCACTTTAAGAATGCAAAAAAGTGATCTGATAAAATTTAAATCACAAATCGAAATGGAATCTAGCATCCGCTCGGCCCAATTCAAAGTCATTCGTGTACCGGCACCAAACCCTGCTTCGGTGAAACCTTTGCCTTCTGTAAAATATAGTGTTGTCGTTTTAATTTCGGCTATTTTGTCTATAGCTGTTGCATTGGCTTTCCATCTTACTTTTAGAGCGCGCCGAAAGTTATCTTGAAGACGATTCTGCAAGTTTTAGTTAAAGATCAAAAAGCTGGTGCCGAATCTGTTGTGCAGAATATTGTATTTGACGCCAAACTAAATTCTGAATTTCAATTTAAAATACTTATTTTGAGTCGTTTTTGGTCACGAACTTCAGTCCTTTTCCCAAGCCACACGGTTAACGTCTTGGATGCTCTTTTGAACAAATGGGATATTCTCCATACTCACTTATTTTGGGGAGGTTTGTTTGGAGTAATTTTTCGCCTTTTCGCGTTTAGAACGCGCTGGATTCATTCTGTTCACTACGAGTCCTACAAGGGTTTCAGCCTTTGCAAGCTTAAACAAACCCTCGATTCGCACTTAGTATTTACGTGGGCTGACCACATTCATTTAGTTAGTGAAAGTTGCAGAGGGGTCTTACCGCCGACAGTCCAGTCTACAACAATTGAAAACAGTTTTAGTTTTTCTGAAAATATTAAGGCTCAAAATTCTAATCAAAAACTAAAATTACTATCCGTCGGATTTTTTAGAAAAGAAAAAGGTTTTGAACGAATTCTTCAATCTGCCGTGATATTAAGGGATAAAAAAATAGGCTTCACATGGACAATATGCGGGGATGGTCCCTTGTTTTCTGAATTCAGAAAAGAGATAACAAGGTACAAATTGGAAAATTTTGTTTTAACGCCTGGTTTTGTAAAAGATTTAGCTCCGTACTACGCTGGGGCAGATCTCTATATACAAACAAGTTACTCTGAATCTTTTGGATTAGCTCTTTACGACGCCTTTCAATACCACTTACCCATTTTAACATCTGCCGTAGGAAATTCAAACAAGGCGTTGGGGGGTGGGGCGTTTGGAACTTTGATTGTTTGCGATGTTAATTTTGCAGAATCGTTAGCGTCGTCAATTATTCAATACGTAAACTGTAAAGAAGCCTTTCACGCAAAAGCACTGGCCGGGTATGAATTTTACAAGAACCTTAAGAATTCACTTTCCATATCAGTTAAATGGAAAAACTTCTACAATTTGCAATCGATCGTTTTTATTTCTCCAATCACGACGTATGCTACTGGCGGCATTCAGAAACAGCTTTTTTTACAAACCAAAGACATGGCAGAAGCCGGTTACGAAATTCATATATTGCAAAAAAAAGATCACGCTCTTTCCAACGAAACCAGGTTAAAATGGTCACACTGTCAATTTCATCAGTGTGTACACCTTGAATATTTTGAAAATGAAAATAACTTTATCCAGAGGTTGAATGGTCTTTTATTTATCGCCCATGGATTTATACACATTATGCGAATTCGTAATATAAAGGCACTTCATGCTTTGCAGATGTATTCTCCAACTTTGCTAGCAGTTTTTACAAAACTTTTTTTTCAGTGCATGGTCGTAGTGAAGGTAACTGCATCCGGAAAATTAGGCGAAGTCAGTCAGCTGCAGACTTTACCATTTAAAAAGCTCCGAACACTTGCATTTAAAAGAGTTAATCATTTCTTAGCTTTAACCGAAACAATGAAGCTAGAGTTGATTGAATTCGGAATTAACCCTCGACAAATTGAAGTAATACCCAATTCGGTTGAATTTTTTAAGGCTAAAGATTTCGCAAATTTATCCTCTAACGAAGTCTTTCGAATTTTATATGTTGGGCGCTTATCGACCGAAAAATCATTAGAAACTTTGCTTTTGGCCGGTTTGTTGTTAGCGCGGCAATTTCCCCAACAACAAATTCAAGTTAATTTGGTCGGAAGCGTTTACGAAAGAAGAAATAATTACACAGAGCTTGTGCGAGTTGCGAAATCCGGGCCCAATAATTTTAAAGTCTATTTTGATGGGTTTCAAGCAAATATGAAATCTTATTATGAGGCTGCTCACGTTTTTTGCCTTACATCGACTAGTGAAGGCATGAGCAATGCTCTGCTAGAAGCAATGTCCCATGGGATACCGTGCGTGGTTAGCGATATCGCAGCAAACTTAGCATTAATTACTCCAGAACAAAATGGCCTCAGCTTTAGGGTGCAAGATGCCGAAAGTCTCAAGCTTCAATTGGCGCGGATATTAGTTGATCAGGCTGAGAATGGTTCTATTCTAACTCAAAAATTGACGACTGCCTCAAGATTTCATATCCAAAAAAACTATTCTGTCGAAAAAGTTTGCGAGAAAATAAGAGAAACTTACTCGGATTTATGCTTACGCTAGTAAATATCCTTTTTTTAAGTCTTTTATTTTTGGCAAGCGTCCTTAGTCTTTATTTTTTCCAAAATAAAAAATTTTTGCCATTTGCTTTCTGTATTGCATTTTTCTTCAAAATTATCTTATTTTATCTACTTGAATCGGGACTAAAATACACTTTCGTTTTAGATAGTTTGAAATATGAAATGGATGCTTGGAATTTGATGAAAGCTCAAGTTTCAAATACTGAATATATCCTCGAGGCGTTTGAGCGAGCTGAGTACTTTAATCCATTTACGCAAATGATTGTAAGGGTATTCAGTTTATTTGGGCGCTTACCGCAAATTGTGACACTGATTAATATATTTCTATCCTTTGGAATTTATTTTATTTGTCTGAAAATACATGGGTTATTCGATCGTAAAAATCCGCCAAGATTAAATGATAAAACCGTTTTTTCCTTGGGCTTAATTCTACTTTTCTATCCCTCTCTTAACATTTGGTCAGTTACCAATACTAAGGATCCGGCTACTTTATTCTTTTCTTCGTTGGCACTTTACTTATTATTTATCGCAAAAAACATTTTTACCGAAAGTTCTAAGAGTTATGGCTTATTTCTTTTCATGCTAAGTTGTCTTTCGTTCTATGTAAGTGATTTATTTAGGCCGTATATGCTATCTATATTTTTATCTAGCTTTGTTTTGGGATGCACCGTGCATTTGCTAAATAAAAAACTGAGCGGAAGAACGATTACATATTCACTTATTGGTTTTGCATTTGCCAGTTTGTATTTTTATCAGTTTTTTCAGCCTAAAGAATTTGCCGATTTAAGCACGACTATCTATAATATTCGTGCAGGTTTTTTAAATGAAAACTGGCACGATGATGTTTCAAAAACGGCTTTTCTAATCAATTATTCTTTTACCTCAGCAACGGATTATTTGTTTTTTATTCCGCAAGCGCTATGCTATTATTTTTTAAGTCCTTTCCCTTGGCAAATTCATTCTCTGACCGAATCTTTTGGTCTTGTTGAGGTTGCTATGATGTTAGGTTTAGGAAAGTATTTTTTTCGCGGTTTGAAAATTTCCGCGTCTAAACATACTTTTGAGTTAAACATCTTGCTTAGTTTACTATTTGTTTTAGCGATGTCACATTCGATGACTATTTCAAATGTGGGAACTATTTTTAGACATCGAACGTTATCAATTTTGATTTACATCATTATTGCCGCTGGGGGGTTTAAATTTGAGAAAAAAGAATTTGAAAATAGTTAGAATATTTTCTAGGCTAAACATCGGTGGCCCCTCGTACCACGTAGTTAACTTAAGTGATCGACTAAATTCTTTTGGCATCGACACGACGTTAGTAGTCGGAAAGACTTCTGATTGGGAGGGCGATTTGATCTCCTACGCACACCAAAAAAAGATTGAACCGTTATTTATTTCTACATTTTGCGCGTCGATCTCACCACTCAATGACCTGATAAGTTTTTTTAAAATTTATTTTATATTACGTAGAATAAAACCGGATATTGTCCACACGCATACTTTTAAGGCGGGCTTACTGGGACGAATTGCTGCTTTTTTTGCGCAGGTTCCGATTCGTGTTCATACTTACCATGGGCATTTACTTAACAGCTACTGGTCAGGCTGGAAACTATGGACTCTAAAAACGATCGAGCGAAATCTTGGCCGTATAACTGACGCATGTATTGGGGTTTCGCCCAAGGTCAGCGAAGATTTGATAGTGGCCAAGGTTATTTCACGAGAAAAAATGAAGACAGTAATATTAGGTTTTGATTTTGATTACCTTAAACATGAAAAGAATTCACCATCGACGATTCGAAAACAACTTGCCATACCCCAAACTGATTTCGTTTTTGGCACCGCGTGCCGCTTAGTTCCAATAAAAAATTTAAGTTTGTTAATAGAAGCTGGTATACCAATTTTAATATCTCATCCACAGTCTCGCCTCATCATTGTTGGCCGCGGTCCCGAAAAAGAAAAGCTTATTTCCTTGGTGCAAAAACTTACTGAAAGTGATCAAACACTTAAAAGTCGAATATATTTTCTAGATTGGATTGTACCCTTTCAACGCGAATATAAGGATTTTGATCTTTACATTTGCAGTTCATTAAACGAAGGAACTTCTGTTTCAGTCATCGAAGCCCTTGTGGCCGAAGTGCCAGTCATATCAACGGCTGTAGGTGGTATGCCAGACCTTCTCTTAGACGGAAAATTAGGTGAATTGGTACAAACTAAGTCACCGTCTGAACTGACAGCCGCGATTGAACGACATATCAAGCAATTGTCCTCAATAGAAATAAAAAACAGGTTAAAACAGATCAGTCTTGAAATTGAAAAAAAATTTAGTGAGCAAACTTTGGCTGAAAAAACTTATCAACTTTACAAAGATCTGTTGCGACTTAAAGGGATTGCTTGAAATCTACTGCTCAAAAGTCAATACTTTGGTCGCTTGCAAGCCGTGGCCTAATTTATGTTTTTATTCTATTGCAAGGCATGATGATTGCTCGATTGGTCGGCCCCGAAGGCAAAGGGATCCAGGCTAAACTGATGGCCACGATCAGCCTGTTTGTATTCTTTATGGATTTTGGTCTGTCAAACTCGATAAATTATTTTTTAAGTCAAAAAAAAATCTCTCTTTATGACACTAAAAAATTGCTTAAGTTTGTTTTTTTTGCGCAATTTATTATTAGCCTTTTGATTTTTGTCTGCTTTAAAATTGGCTTCGTTCAGACTTTCTTCTTACCGCTGAATCGAATTTCATTTTATTTTACTGTCTACATTGCACTTAGCGCTTTCTTTGATGTAACAAGGCTTTCTTTAAATTCATTTTTGATGGCAAATTTAAAATTTAAATGGGTCAACTGGATTGAAATATTTCAAGCTTTACTTCGATTAGTTTGTAATATCCTCATTTTCATTTTTGTTGAGCGGGAGCCAATCCAGGTATTAAATTACGTTCTCGCAGTTGAAATTTTTAGTAGTGCACTTTTTTTTATCGCCACAAGTTGTTTGATATATTATTTAAAGGATCAGGATTCCAAGCCCAAATTTGAAAGCTCGGAACGCCTCAATTTTTTGTTTTTCAAAACCCAAATTTTAACCTATTCGATACCTCTTTTTATGTCAAATATTGCAATTTTTTTTAACACCCGCATGGATTATATTGCGATTGAAAAGTTATTGGGCCTTGAAAAATTAGGCTATTACAGCGTCGCCAGTTCGGGCGCACAGATGATGACAATCATTCCGACCGTCGTAGGTAGTATTATATTCACCTACATGAACCAACTCGAAGGAGCTAAGAAAATCGACTTTTTTTCGTTTTACTCACGACTTAATTTTACAATACTTTTGGCGACTTCACTGCTTTTGTTCGTGCTGGCTCCGTTTATAATTCCGGTGCTATTTGGACCTCGATTTGACCAAAGTATCGGTCTTTATCAATGGCTTTTGCTGGTGACGCTACTGCAATCCTACAAGTACCTTTTAGGAATTTTTTTACAGTCGGTTCATAAAAATAAGCTGCGCTTAAAGTCAGATTTTGTCTCATTAATTGTGAACGCTATTTTATTATGTCCCGCGCTAGTCTTCGGCGGCCTCTACGGTTCTATAACGTTACTTTTCATAGGGCAGATTGTATCTATTTGTTATATTCATCTGAAGATTACGGACGAAAATTTACGCTTTACAAAGCTGCTTATTTTACGACGCGAAGAACTAAAGCAAATTTCATATTGATAAAAATTTTAGATTGGGTTGATAATTAGTTATGAAAAACATGCGCTGCTTTATAACTATTACTTTGTTTCTATCAAATCTTATTTTTAATCAGGCTTTTGCCGAAAGTAATGGCCTCAATGTTGAGCCCTATGTAGTTAAAGGCGACGATCCCAATTTAAAAACGGGCAGTGTTTATTATACTTCTAGCAAAAAAGATGATGTGTTATTGAAAGGTAGTATTTGGGGAGCAGTTCAATTCCCAGGTGTGCATTATTTGCCGTTGGGTACACGTTTTTTAGACGCACTATCGATTGCCGGCGGTCCGATTGATATCGCTGACAAAGATAATGTTTTACTTTCAACTAAAACGAAGAATGGTCTGGAAGTAAAAAATATTTCTGTCTACCAGGCCTTGTCAGACAAAGATTTTAATCCTTACATCCAAGCTGATGACATTATAGTTGTTAAAGAACGACATACTTATCAAAATTGGAATTTAGCTTTGCAAGCCGGAACATTTATAATTTCTGCAATTATTTTAGGAATGATGGTTGAAGATCGCAGCAAAAGGTAATGTGTGCGATTGGTGGAATGTATTCATTAGATGTAAATCAACTGCAGATTGATCATCGGAAAATATTAAAAACAATGCGGCATCGTGGTCCAGATGGCGAATTTCATTGTTCACTAGAAAATATTCATCTTTATCATTCGCGTTTATCTATATTAGATCTTGACGATCGATCAAAGCAGCCTTTTTTTTCAAGATCAAAAAACACCGTAATTACTTTCAACGGTGAAATTTATAATTATCAAAACTTAAAAAAAGAACTCAGTGTGCCCTTACGAACTACTTCGGATACTGAAGTTTTAGTTGAATTTTTAGAAAAGAAAAATGTATCCGCTTTGCCTGAGCTGGATGGTATGTTTTCATTTGCTAGTTACGACATAAATCAACGCCAACTTTTGTTGGCTGTAGATCCGGCTGGTAAAAAACCGATGTACACTTACTATGATGGTGAAATTTTCGCATTTGCATCTGAGATCAAGACGCTTGCAGCTATGGGCCTACCTATCATTCCGTCCCAAGACGCTAAGTTTGATTTCCTTTTTTTCGGCTATTCGCCTACTCCGCAAAGTTTTTATAAAAATATTCGTAAACTTCCAGCGGGGCATTATCAAATTGTTCTCGATGGAAAGCCCCAAAAAATTCAAGCTTATTTTGAACTGCCGCGTGAAACACGTTCTATTTCTTACGCCGAAGCCCAAGAGAAGCTGGTCGCATTAACTACCGAGGCGACTCGTAAGCGCTTGGTGAGTGATCGCCCCCTGGGGTGTTTTCTAAGTGGTGGACTCGACAGTTCGATCATCAGCCTAGAAGCTTCTCGGCTTTTATCAACGCCGCTTAAAACCTTTAGTATCGCTTTTAGGCAAAGCCCAGACGCGGCCAATTACGACGAATCTTACTATGCCGAACGGGTTTCGCATCTTTTAAAATCTGAACATACCGCTTTCGAAATGAACAGCTCCGTCGAAGAATTAAACCAGTTAATTCGCCATTTTGACGAACCTTTTTCTGACAGTTCAAGCTTTCCCATGGCTTTACTTTGTAAAAATACGTCTGAACAAATAAAAGTAGTTTTATCCGGAGATGGCGGCGACGAGCTATTTGGGGGCTACCTGCGTTTTAAAGCAAGCCTTTGGGCGGAACGGTTTTCGCCGCTAACACCTTTGCTCGAGGTTTTTTCAGGCATTCCTATTTCTTCAAAAGCATGGCGTGACAAAATAAAGCGCTTTCAAACTGCCGCGCACGAAAAATCACTGCAGCGTTTGGCCTTATGGAGCTCTTTTTACTCTTTTCAAGATATTGCTGCTTTATCGAAGGAAGCCGAAGAAAGAATTCGTCAGGGTCTATCCGAGTGGGATGAAAAGTTACGCGGACTTACTTTGAAGGAAAAAATTCTGCATTTTAATTTTCATCATTATTTACAGAATGATTTATTAGTAAAGGTCGATCGAATGAGTATGCTCTACGGGATCGAGGTTCGATCGCCTTTTTTAGATAAGGCTCTTATTCGGTTTGCCTTTGAGCTGCCATCGCATTTTAAATTTAATTATTGTGAAACTAAAAAAATTTTGAAAGATGCCTATCGCGGTAGCTTGACGCCAGAAATTGTTGACCGCCGTAAAAAAGGTTTTGGCTTTCCGCTAGAGATTTTTATGCGCGAAAAAGGTAATTTAGTTAAAGATTCAAAATACTTGCCGCTCACAACAAACTCGTCGAAAGAATTCGCTCTACTTTGTTTAAGTAAATTTCAGGATATACGATGATTTCATTTTTTTTAAATTTAATTTTTGGCTTATTTAAAATAATCAAAGACTCCAGAACATCGGGTAAACTAGAAACCATAATTTTTTGGGTTAGAATCAAGATTTTAAGCATTTATCAAAAAAGCAACCAACTTCGTAAAATTAATTTTCGGGGTTGCGAAATTAATTACTTTAGCGCATTGTCGCTTTGCTATTTGGTAGAAGAAATTTTTATTCATCATATTTATTACTTTAAAAGTGAAAATAAAAATCCTTTTATTATCGATGCCGGTTCCAACATAGGGCTAGCTGTAATTTATTTTAAGTTGCTCTATCCAGAAGCTTCGGTACTTGGCTTTGAAGCCGACCCAAGTACTTATAAATTATGTCAGAAAAATATGGCAGCTAACCATTTCACTGATGTGGATATAAAGAACGTAGGTCTCTGGAATGAAAAATCTAATTTACGCTTTTTTGTTCAAAGAGACAAAACAGCATCGCTCAATCAAGGTTTTTTTGCAGAGGCTACCTTAACAGAATCAATCGAAGTACCCACCGAAAAATTATCAACTTTTATCGTTCAGCCCGTTGATTTTTTAAAAATGGATATCGAAGGTGCCGAGGCGAAAGTGTTTTCTGATTTGAGTGACAGCAAAGCGTTAGATCAAGTCCGTCAGATGTGTATCGAATGTCACCTCTTGAAAAAACAAACAGACAATTTACAATTTTTACTTAAAATATTAGATCATTTTCAGTTTTCAATTAAACTAGGCACACACACGCTAGTTAACCTAGAGTTTAACCAGCCCCAAGATTGTATGATTTATGCGCGCAGAAATTCGTAATCAGATTTTAAAAATAATAATTCTAACTCGATTTGACTGCGTCATTGGTTTTTTGGGCCGCCGCGGCCTCCTATTGTTTCTGGTGCAACGGCTTACACCCTCGCCGAGCTTGTACAGTACGACCGACCAGCGCTCGGTCGTACTTTTGGGGGTTCAATTCGAAGTTCAAATGAGCGATTTGATGTCCCAGCCAATTTATTTCGGGGTGCATTTAAATGAAATCTTTTGCTTGCGGACCGTGATTAATAAAAATGACGTTGTTATCGATCTGGGTGCCAACGTCGGGCCTTGGAGTTTGTTTGTAGCGCATCTTTTCAAGACCCAGATAATTTATGCTTTTGAACCTTTTAAAGATACATTTGCGAAGCTTCAAAAAAATGTAAGCTTGAATCAACAAATTAGAATTCCAACTGTAAATCAAGCCGCCAGCGATTCTGAGGACAACATTGCCATGACCGTGCGAAATTTTTTTAACACGGGAATGAACCAAATCAATTTAACTGCAGCGGATAAAACTTTTTCGGCCATTCGGCTAGATGTTTTCTGCGAAAGAAATAACATAAAAAAAATCGATTTCATCAAAATTGATGTTGAAGGTTTTGAAATGAATGTGTTACGGGGCAGTCGAAATCTGATTAAACAATGGCAAGCCAAAATTATCTGCGAAACTGATGACACGTTGCTGTCTCAGAATAAGACAACTCCGAAGGATATCTTTAATTTTTTGCATGAATTAAAT
>CAXSEH010000011.1:0-4324 GCA_964236345.1 uncultured Bdellovibrionales bacterium | reverse complement strand
TGAAGGAGAATCTTACATGACTTGGAAAAAAATCTTAGCGATTGGTGCCCACCCTGACGATATCGAGTATGGCTGTTTTGGATTACTGGCCGAACAGGCGGCTTCAACTAAAATTTATTGTTATGTTTGCTCAATAGGTTCGTTTGGCGATCCAAGCACAAACGAACTTCGCATTATTGAATCGCAGAAGGCGCTTAATATGTTAAATCCAAAAAAATTATTCTTTAAAAAGAACAAAGGTCTTACTGCAAATAATTACGAACTCATTACAATGGATCTCTACCAATTAATACAAAAAATTAAACCTGATCTGATTTTAACCCACAGCCCACATGATACGCACCAAGAACACCGCCTGGTTTACGAAATCACCATGACAGCCTCGCGCCGGTCGCAAGCAAGCATTTTACTTTATGGAATTTTGAGTAATACCTTAGATTTTCAGCCGCGATTTTTTAAGGATATTTCGAAAAAATTTGCTTTGAAGAAAAAAGCATTGAAATGTCACGTTTCCCAGTCTAAAAAATATTATATGTCAGATAAATTTTTGCAAATATTTCACGAAAACCAATACGTAAATCTAAATAAATTCTCGCTCAGCGAATCTTATGAAGTCGAAAGACTTTTTGAATGAGTTTTTTAATAGGAAAAGATTGTCAGATTCACCCTACTGCACACATTGACGTATCCGAAGGATACATTGGCGATCGCACAATCATTGGCGAAAATGTTCGTATCGAAGGAACCAAGGTTGTGATCGGCAAAGAATCTTTTATTGATCGGATGGCGACTATTGGTGGCGGATCGTGCTTTGACCCTCAAGCTGAATTGATTACAGGCGATTGGCTTCACATGGGAGTGAATTCCCATCTCAATACGGCGCGAGGCCTCTATATCGGTCATGAATTTGGCTGCGGAATTGAAACAAAAGTTTTTACACATGGCGCATACTCGGATAGTTACAACCTTGGTGCCCCTACACAATGGTCTGCGGTGCATATTGGTAATCAAGTCTGGTGCCCAAATGCCTGGATTAACCCGGGCGTTAAGATTGGCGACCAAGTTGTCGTTGCAGCGAGATCATTGATCAATATCGACTTACCTTCGGGTTGCTTAGCAGGTGGCGTGCCCGTTAAAATTCTAAAAGAAAATCATTTTCCAAAAAAAAATAATTTGCCGGAGCTTATGTTAGCGATTATCGAGCAAACACTTTTAAGATTGAGACAGAAAGGTATTGACTTTCACCAAGATGAGATTTTTTTTAATTTAGAAAGCAATAGTGTTACGGTAGAATCGAAAGTGGGGCGAACTGAATTCAATCTGCAAAAAAAGCAAATCAGCGGCAACGAAAAAGAAATCTCTTCGATACTTAAAGATCAACTGCGTCGCAACGGACTACGTTTTCGTTTTATTTTTGAATATAACTCTTGGCAGCCATGGCCTTAAGTACTAAAAATCTTGCTATTGTTATTCCAACTTATAATCGAATGATTTTTGTTAAAAAAGCAATTGAGTCAATTTTCTCCAATTCACCCGTTGAGTTACTGGAATGTCAGGTTATTATCGTAGATGACGGAAGCACAGATCAAACCGAGCAGTTACTGAGTGAATATGTAGTTTCTAAAAAAATACATTACTTAAAAATTATAAATTCAGAACGAGGTTTTGCTCGCAATACCGGCGCCCGTTATGCGCTCGCAAATGTAAAGCCCGATTTTCTTTTGTTTTTTGATGCGGACGATTTGATGACACCGGGCACGATTCAAATCCTGAGCGACCATATTCAGATGAACTGTCATGCATCTGTTTTCTTTTGTCAGTTGCAAATTTTAAAAGCTGACGGTAGCCTGGGCAGAATTAAACCGGGTCGCCTTTGCGCTAAAAATATTCTCGACGAAGTCATTTTCAGTGAGCCACTCTTACCATTAGGCTGCACTTTCATTCGCAAGGATGTTTTTCAAGATGTAGGCGGCTTTTCGGAGGATCGCAACTTGAGTGGAAGTGAAGATTGGCTTTTTTTATTTCAAATAGTTCGTCAATACCCCGTGCATTTTGTCGAATGGATCTCAACCTACTACCGTCAGCATGATAATAATACAAATCTTTCTCGATTTGATGAATCATTAAAACTCTGTATGGAAATCGTTATCCAAAAAAGAAAAGCGTGGCAACTAAACCATCGACAAATATCAGCTCTAATACTGCAATTTAAATATAATCAAATTGGATCGCACAATTCGCAAAAAAATGGCCGACCGTTTTATTATTTATTAAGATTAATTAAAAGTCAGCCTCGACAGATTTTTACTAAAAAATTTCTACGCTATTTTGCTTCGATCTGCAAAAATAAAATACACCAATAAAATAAAGCCAATTAGTTCAGTCCAAAAAGTATAGTTATTCGAGAAACGACTGATTTGTTCGTGAAATGTTAAATAGATCGTTTCAGGAAATTTTAATCCCCGAATTGGCCAAAAGAAAATACGATTGTTAAATACGACTCGATCAGAAGAAAATATCGCATCACCGGCATAATCTAGCACCAAATGTGTAAAAACGCCGTAAGCTAAAGCTGCAAAAAATAAAGATTTAGAATAAAATCCGTACACGACCCAAAACAGCAAGAATAAAAAAGTGTGACCGTAAGAGCGTGTGCCTAAGACGTGACTCTGAAAGAGATAAAATAAAGGCTTATCAAGAATATCTGGCAGCAGACACCCAACTAAAAAAGCGGGACTTACTTTGATTTGATTTTTAAAAGGTCGCACCATTAATGCGCCAAATCCCATATGACCGAATGCCAGCATTTTGTCAGTCTACGTGATTTTTTATTAGAAAGCGAACTTTAAGTGCAGTCCGTTGGAGTTGCGTTTACAATACAATCTCGGTTGATTCGTTTTTTCATCCGCTAACTGATCCTTCAAAGATGCCTATTTGCATTTTCAACATCGGATCGATTACCGCATTTGTAACAAATGGATCGCTAAAACTCTCTGGCCGGTCTTCAACCGCTTGACTGATCTGTCCCATTTGGTGGACGACTTCGGACGTGCTTTTATCAATGCGATCAAAGATTTCTTGGCTGCTAAAACCTTTTCTTGAACAGAGGCCAAACCGGTATTTGCTTCGTTCATGGTTTTTTGCAGCGCCACTTTAGACTCTGTCGTTATCAAATTTACGTTTTCAATACTGGCGATCAGCATGGTGGCGATCTCTTTTGAAGCGGCTCCGCTCATCCTTGCTAGATTACCTACTTCTTCGGCAACGACCGCAAAACCTTTTCCCGCGGCGCCTGCACGTGCGGCTTCGACCGACGCGTTAAATGATAAAAGCTTAGTTTGGAAAACAATCTCATCGATTACTTTTGTTTTTGATTCGATATTTTGAATTATTTTGACGAGGCTATCCATTCGATCCGTTGTCGTCGTGATTTGATCGAACAAATTTTTATTTCCATCTTTCAGATCGTCAAGTCCATCGACCAAGCTAACAATGGACTTTTTGCCGGCAAGCACGTCCGCTTGCGAGGCCTGAGCTAATACCTCAGATTGTTTTGCGCCTTCCGCGCTTCGCGAAACCGTTGCGCTGATTTCAATTACGGCGGCCGAGGTTTCTTGAATCGCAGCCGCCTGCTGTTGAGTTTGCGAAGATAGGCCGCTGCTCATTTTTCCAATTTCGGTGGCCGTTTCTTCTACGTGCATCGTGCCGTCATTAAGGCGGTCTGACAAATCCAGCAACGACCTAGCCAGAGACTTTCCCAAAAAATAACCGATGCCTAAGGAAATCAGTGTCCCAAGAAAAATCAATATCAGTGAAGTTCGATTACCTTTCAGTTCCACTTTTTCCGCTCGTTCGCGCGATTGGGTGGCCTGCTCTTGCTGGAAGACGACTAGTTCATTGATCGATTCCGAGTAGGCGCTGTTTTTTTCTTTGAAATCAGAAGGGCTACCGATACGACCACTTTGAAAATTGAAAAAGTAGCTTTGCCTTAGTACATGCTTGAAATACGGTACCAGCTTTATCGAAGCCTGCCGATTCAGCTATATCTAGAAACCGCGGTGATGCAAAGTGGTTCTTTCGAAAACGATTATTATAAAGTGAAATCCGGAAATGGGTGGCGGGCGGCTTTTACTGCGCAACAGAATTTCGAAAGCTACAGCCTATTTTCAAAAATCTTTTTTAAGTATGCTAAGGTGCCGGTTTCAAACGTTGAGTTTTCGCAAAGGGAAGCCGGATTAGTTTTAGGGGTGATATGCGAACTTTAATTTTAGTTTCTTTTCTACTTCTTGCGGGTTGTTCAAATCCTTTGGGCGGGGGAGGATCA
>CAXSEH010000010.1:0-34057 GCA_964236345.1 uncultured Bdellovibrionales bacterium | reverse complement strand
AAATTCTTGCGCGATTTTTCTTTCATCTGCGTCCACTCATGCATGCGCATTAAGTGAGAAGAGCCATTTTTAATCAAATCTTTACAATAAATAAATACCCATCCTCTTAGACATTTTGAGGAATAAAGGGACGGACCGTATAGATAACATCGAACTTGTTCGTAAGGGTTTAGGTCTGGAGATTGCAATTACGCTGTCAATTAGCAAAGGAGTCTCCAAGCATGGCGGTATATGATGTGATCATCGTCGGAGCAGGAGCGGCGGGACTCAGCTGCGCCGATCGACTTTTAAAAAGTGGCAAAAATGTTTTAGTGCTTGAGGCCCAGGGACATATCGGTGGGAGGGCGCGTTCCGTCGAAGGCGCGGATATCCCTATTGAATTGGGCGCCGAATTTATTCATGGTGCGCCCCCCGTTACTTTAAATTACCTCCAAGAACTGGGAATCAATTTCTACGACGTCGCGGATGTCCGTTACGCCTTTAAAAACGGACGTCTGCGAAAGGCTGAAGGATTTTGGAACCAGATGGACGTCTACCGAAAAAAAATGGCGCGGTCTCGTTCTGCAGATAAAAGCATCGCCGAATTTATTGCTGAGCAAAAAAATTCTTCCGAATTAAAATTGTTCGCCGCGTTTGTCGAAGGCTTTCACGCGGCGGATTTGAATTTAGTCGGCGAGCAAGGGTTTCTGGCGGCCGAAGAAGTTACCAAGGAAGATGATCTGAATGGAAGCGAACTTTTTCGACCAACCCGGGGGTATTCTCATCTTTGGAATCGCCTGGTTAATCATACCCCGGGTCTTCTTCAACGAATCAAGTTGAAGACGGTCGTGAAAGAGATTGATTACTCATCTTCCATAATTCACGTGCGAACGCAAAATTCATCCACTAAGAGTACATCGCTACGGTGCCGCCATCTTGTGATCACGGTGCCCGTGGGGGTGTTAAAAAGCGTTTCAAATGCGAAGGCGCACATTCAGTGGAAACCAGAGACGCCCCCCACTTTAAGAAAATTTTTAAGCGGTGTCGAGATGGGCCATATCCAAAAATTAACCCTACAATTTAAAAGCAGATTTTGGGAAGATTTAACTGAAGGCAAAATGTCTTTCTTCCATACCTCTTCGGCGAACTACTTCCCTACTTGGTGGAATTATTTACCCATACGGTCTCCTCATTTGGTGGCGTGGCAGGGGGGACCGAAAGCCCAAGAAATGGGGCATTGGGAAAAAGGAAGAATTCTATCCGAGGCCTTGAACACGCTCGGCGAATTAACGCAAAAATCAAAAAGCTTTTTACAAAACGAGCTCGTAACCTGGCACCATCATGATTGGAGCAATGATGCTTTTTCCTTAGGGGCTTACAGTTATATTCGTACGGGCGGCGTTCCCGCTTCTAAGTCTTTAAACAATTTTAGTTCGAATCAAATTTATTTTGCGGGAGAAGCTACCGACCCGGGCTCGGGTCGGGGTACGGTTCACGGGGCGATGAATTCTGGTATTCGCATCGCCGAAAAGATAATCGGTCAAAATTAAGGTTTGTATTTTAGAAAAGGACGCAAACCATATTAAGTTGAAAGCTAAGACCTTTTGTTTCAAAAGGAAACGTTTAAGCCAGAAGTCTGGCGTGATTGTTAAAAAATATTCACAATTCCGTAACATCTTTTTCCCGAAAGATGACTTAAGGACGTTGATCACCATTAGGAGAACCCATGAACGTAAATCCAAATTTTAATATAACGACAACTCAATGTGAAATAAGCGCGTTGACCCGCTACCAAATTCAAAAAAATTTGCAGAATCAAATTGCGGAACTTCCGCTTTATTCGGAAATGAACGTCGACATCTGTCGGACTCCCGACAAGCAATGGCGCTTCGCCGTGGCCGTCAGTTATCAATATCACCAGTTGTGCGTAATTCACACTGGACTTTCACAAAAGGAAGTCATCGCGCAGGGCCTTAGCGAATTCGAAAAAATATGTACTCTGCATAAGGCGCAAACCGCAGCGTAATCAGGAATTCTGTTCGGCGCTGTTGGGAAGATACAGCTCCTCCGGGTGGGCCTACATATGTAGCATCGGCAGGAAAAAAGCCCCGCTACGCCCGCTGAAATCGCCCAGAAATCGTAAGCCCGTGGCACT
The DNA here is from genome assembly GCA_964236345.1 of uncultured Bdellovibrionales bacterium. GTDB lineage: Bacteria > Bdellovibrionota > Bdellovibrionia > Bdellovibrionales > Bdellovibrionaceae > Pseudobdellovibrio. The sequence continues at coordinate 31,923 of CAXSEH010000010.1, read as the reverse complement.
TTCATTGCTATCCCCCAGCTTATGGAAGGCCCCTCGATCGTCATCGCATGCGAAGAATTCAAACCATTTTTCAAGGTAAAAATTAAGAAGGCAACGGGTTCGGCAAAGCTACCATTTGGTGAATTGACCGGTAACCAGCTCATTAAAGTTCAAAGTTGGGGAAAGCACCTTTTATTGTCGTTTAAAGATCTGCATTTTCGCGTTCATTTTTTAATGTTCGGAAGCTACCGTGTTGATAAGCCCCGCGAGAATCGAATCCCGAAATTAGAATTGGAATATGCCGACCACGTCATTTATTTTTACAGTTGCGCGATTAAACAAATCGAACCGTCGGACATTAAAGCCTACGAATGGTCGGTCGACCTGATGTCGCCTAAATGGGATCCTAAGAAAGCGCTAACCGCCGTCGTGGCGCACCCGCGAGCGCAAGTGGCCGATTTGCTGATGGATCAAAATATATTTAGTGGTCTCGGAAACATAATGAAAAATGAAATTCTTTTTAAGATTCGTATGCACCCCGAAACGGTGGTTCAAGATTTAAGTTTAACCAGAACGAAAAAATTGATCGCCGAATCGGAAGCGTATGCCTGGCAATTTTATGAATGGAAAAAGGCGAACGTTTTAAAACGGAATTGGCAAATTATGCGTAAGAAAACCTGTCCGCAGTGCAATGGAAAGGTAATGAAAAAGCCGACTGGAAAACTTCAACGACTCAGCCACTTTTGCCCACGCTGCCAAGAAAAAGAATGATGACTGCACTTAAACGAAAACCCGAATTTAATAACGTTCTACTGGTTACCGAGACCGAATATTTGCCAACTCTGTTGCAGCTTTTGAAACATGCGCAAACTTCGGTCGACATCATTGCCTATTCATTTTCTTTAGCCTCGGCAGCGGGCCGGGTTTCGGGCGTGGGTGCTCCCTATCAGATTGCCGAAGCCCTAATGGAACTGAAGAATAAATTAAAAACTAAAATTCAAATACGACTTTACATCGAAGGAAAGCGTGAAACCCGTGATCGAAATGCAATAACGGCCGAACTCTTAAAAAAATCTGGAGTTAAAATTAAATATGGTTCAACGCACGCGAAAGGCTTTTGCATTGACGGCCGTTACGTTCTGTTTGGATCAACGAACTTAACGAACCAATCGATCATGAAGAACAACGAGACCAATCTGCTGATGAATGAACCGAAAATTACCAAAGAATTCTTAGCGTATTTCGAACACCTGTGGAGCGGAGGGAAGCACGGAGAAATCAAGTTGAGCCTGCCGCTTTTAGCTGATGCCGATTTCAAACCGGCACTTCTGCGCCTGATCGACGAAGCAAAGAAAGATCTTTATTTTTCGATTTATTTTTTTCATCACACCGAAATCGAGACCGCGCTGATCAAGGCACATGACCGTGGAGTTAAGGTAAGCGGCTTTATTCACGACCATGCCAGCTTTGCGATGAGCTACGTCCGACGAACCCGCGGCACCATTGAACGATTACGTACCGCGGGAATCAAAAATTTCCGTTACGGCCCCAACACCTTATTTACCCACTCAAAATACATCATCAAAGACCGCGAAGAACTGTTACTCGGAACAGGTAATTGGTTGCACGAAGATGTGAAAATTCATCCGCAACTTTACATCGAACTTTACCAACCTAAAATTGCAAAGCAGCTAGTCGCCCATCTAAAAAGTCAAATGGCCCCCAGGCAAACATGACATACCGGTGGCAATTTGTATAGAATTATCTATACAATCTTTTGGTTCGGGTGTAATTTGCATTATGTCAAACCCACGATTAGATACTTTTTCTTTACGTCAGGTTGCAAATCTTTCTGGATTAAGCGAATTTACTTTGCGGGGCTGGGAAGGGCGCTATCAGGCCTTCGTTCCTTTGCGCACCCAAACGGGTCGCAGACTTTATTCAAAGGATCATATCACCCGCGTGCTGCTGTTTCGTGATCTGACCGACATGGGTCTCCGCATCGGCGATATTGCGAATTTGTCGACCGACCTTTTGCAGTCAAAAATTGATGAAACTTTAGCCGAGTCCGCTTCGTCAGACGTCAAAGTAAATGTTGGGGTCACGAAGGTTATTAACATGATTTTGGCGCACGACTGGCAAGGTTTAAAGGAAACTTTATCTAAGGTTCTTCATAAACAAAAGCCTCGATTTGCGATCGAAAATATTATTTTACCCATCTTATCTCAAGTGGGGATGTTAGTTTCGCAAAACCGAATGACCGTTGCTCAAGAACATATTTTGTCGGCCTTAATTAAAGAGCAGCTGTACTTTATGTTATCCAACTTTTCAAGTAGGCGCAAGAATCCGAAAACAAAATCGGTGATCGTCGCGACGCCCGAAGGAGATTTTCACGAAATCGGAATTTTGATTGCGCATGTAATTTTAAGTTCTTACGGTGTCACCTCGCTATTTTTAGGCATCAACACTCCGAAGCAAGATCTTTGCGAGACTGCCGTGCGCTTTGGTGCCACCCACATTTTAGTTGGATCAACGATTGGTCAAAGTGAAGGTGCCGAAGAAGATGTTTTTTCGTACATTGATTATTTGGATCAAAATATTCCTCAGTCGGTTTGTTTCTGGTTCGGCGGACGCAGTTTTGAAAAAAGTAATTTAAATCTTGATCGTGAATTTAAGTACTTTAGTGACCTTACAGAATTACCATCCGCCTTGCAGGCCGTTTCGAAGTCGTCGAAAAAAAGGGAAACTTCATGAAAGTAAAAAAATACCTTGTGGGGTATCTGATTCTACTGTCGGGGTGCGCAACTAACCAAAAGTTGATCACGGTTGATAAGGTAAAGTCGAGGTTTACACCTGGAACCAAGAAAAAGAACGTATTGATGTCGATTTCACTTATAATCAAGGAAGCTTTGAGGGTGAAAAAAATCCGTTCCGCAAAAGGCCTGGGTTTACAATGTTAGTCCTATTAGATTATAGTTCCCGCTCAATGGCCATAATCAGATCGTTTTAGAAAAGGACTACATATGTCTCCTGAATTTGAAATTCTAAATCGCTACGATTCTGCGGCCCTGCTGGAGAAAGAAAAAGCCAACATTCTTGCAGAGTGGGAAGCAAAATCGCGGGAACTTGTCTCGGCGGCGCGAAAGCAAAGTCGGGTTAACCTGCGCGATTCGCTACCGCAATTTATCGATCAACTGATTGAGACCCTGCGTGCCCCGAATCCAAAGTCGGAAGCCGCGGCAAATGCCGAAGTGGCTCGCGAACACGCCGAAGACCGCGCTACCCAGCCCGAATACAGTCTCGACGAAGTTATTTATGAATATAGAATATTACGTACCGTAATTATGCGACATATTGATTCGGGTCGGCGGTCAGATTCGGAAGCCACCCAGATTCTTCATAGTTTTATAGATCACGGGATTTCGAAAGCAGCGCAAAGATATTTAGAATTAGAATCGGAACGTAAAGACGTGCTATCCAAGTTAGTGGCAGATGCGGTCGTGGAAGCAGAACGTGGCAGTCAAGCGAAGTCCGCATTCTTAGCGAACATGTCCCATGAGATTCGAACCCCGCTAGGTTCTGTCATGGGCTTTGCGGGATTATTGAAAGACGATGAACTTAGTAAAGACGAAGTTATCAATTACGCGACCATCATCGAGCGAAGTTCAGAGCATTTGCTTAGAATTATCGATGATATTTTAGATTTAACGAAAGTCGAATCTGGTAAGATGGTGCTGGAAAAAATTGATTTTTCGCTTGTCGAATTGCTGGCGGATTTTTCTTCGATCGCCGCGATGAAGGCGCGAGAAAAGGGAACGGAATATATTTTTACGGCGCAAACTGCCTTGCCCGAAACGGTTAATTCTGACCCCACTCGCATTCGCCAAATTTTATCCAATATCGTCGGCAATGCCATTAAATTTACCGAAAAGGGACGCATCGAACTGGCCGTTCATTTTGAAGATTCATTTCTAAAATTCACCGTAACCGATACCGGGCGTGGAATCACCGATCAGCAAAGTCGTCATTTGTTTCAGGCGTTTTCTCAGGCTGATTCGTCGACGACCCGAAAGTTTGGGGGCACCGGTTTAGGTCTGGTCATTACGAAAAAACTTTGCCAAGCCCTTGGCGGTGACTTCGTTTTACAGAAAAGTGCATTAGGCGAAGGTAGCATATTTGCGGCTTCGTTATTCGTTTCGGCCACTCCGGAAACGAAGTTAGTTAATATTAATATACCCAAGACCACGCCCCAGCCGACTCCGCTCAGTAACGGACTGAAGGGGATGGAAGTACTGTTGGTCGAAGATTCGCCGGATAACCAGTTTTTGATTCGACAAATGCTTGCAAAGTCAGGCGCCCGGATCTCGGTCGAAAATGATGGAGAGGCCGGAGTAAAAACGGCGCTGTCTAAAAAATTCGACGTGATCTTAATGGATATCCAGATGCCCGTCATGGACGGCCACGAAGCGGTGCGAACATTGCGTAAGGCGGGCTATTCGGCCCCGATCGTGGCGTTAACGGCCCACGCCATGAAGGAAGAACGCGAGCTTGCGGTTAAGTCAGGATTTTCACACTTCTTAACCAAACCGATTAATCGAAAAGAGTTACTTGATTTGCTGGGCTTACTGCATAAGCCCCTCGTTTTAAGATTGTAGTAAAAGGATTACTTCCCGATCTTTTTCAAGATCTCGGCAAAAGTTTCGCAGCGAATTTTTTCGGAACCCGAAAGTTTCGTACAATCATCACCGCTGGAAGATCCACCGGCCGTCGGCGCTACCGGGATTGTCTTACCCGACTCGATCGCCTTACGGCGTGAAAGTTGGTAGTCGTGTCCCACGGTCGCCTGTCGATCTAATTCCTTCAAACGCGCTTCTGATTCGTTAAACTTGTCTGCATTCGTGACTTCATTACGCGATTTTAATTGCGCCCAGATCGGCGATCGGTCCGCCAACACGCGACAAGAGTAAGAAATTAACGACTGATCGACGCTACGAATATCTTTGCGACGGGCGACGTCTTTATATTCGTCAAGGCACCGCTCCATACGCGTTAATAAAACGAAATTTGCATCTATGGCCGTCTGGTAATAAACGTTGTGCTCGGTCAATGCATCAATATCCATTAAATCGCCGGAAGCCCCGTGCGGCAAATTGAAAGAAGATAAAATGAGTTCCTGTAAAAATCGGCTGGTACGGCCGTTCCCTTCGTAGAAAGGGTGCACGCGCACGTAAAATTGTTGAACAAAGTAAGCCAGTTGCGCAGGTGAAAAAAGTTTGTCTTTCCAAACCATGTGATTACCGCTGCGAGCCTGTTTAATTAATTGATCAACCATGTTCAAAACTAATTCAACACTTTGGCGATTGACGACCGAACTACCCGAAAAAAGCCCCGTGACCTTTTGACCTGGATTATCGCGACTCATGACATCTCGCACGTTCAAAACGTAACCGACGTACGCCGGCATTCCCTTCGGAACCGGTGCAATTAAACCTAAAGACTGGTAATTTTGATTTTCGGCATTGACGATATTCTGCGCCGAAACTACGTCCTTTGCCGTATCGAGCGTCCACCAGTAAATGTCATCGTCTTCAGCGGTCGTTGGCTTTAGGACTCCTGGATTTGGTTCATGTGCGAATTCCCCGTGTTCGTCAATCATTGGGTAGAATGGGAATAGACCACGATGAATTTTTTTAAGGGTCGCTAAATTAAAGGACTGACCTTGTTTGAAAGCCTCGATCATGGGTTCAAGCTGGCGAACTCCATTTGCCCAGTCATCCCAGATATCACCACTTTGTTGAGAAATAGGAAGACCGTATTGCGATTTTGAAATTTGGTAAATTTTTTCGACGGGCTTACCATCTGAAGCCGCGATGTTTAACCACGCACGCTCGACGAATCGAATGGCCTGATACTCGGCAATATCGGTTAAATTTATTTGATTTTGCGCCTGCAGCTTTTGATTCACCGATTTAAATTTCGTCGATAATTCGCATTCCTTTTGAATTCGGTTTTGGTACTCTGTGATTTGGCTTTGCGTGAACTGCGCTGGAAAGTTTGTTACTCGCGATAAATCGCAAACGTCGATCACGGAGGCGTTAACAACCGTCGACGCTAATAAAATAAGACTCATCGTTGCCAAAATTTGATTTTTGTTCATAGCGAAGCTCCTCGGGGATTGGTGCCCAACCTGTCATAAAGCAAAAATGAACCCAGGGCCTAAATAATTAGGACGGTTATGCAGCCGCGTAAGTGTCTAAGACTTATCTAGGAGCGGATAAACGGCACCGAGCCTGTCCTTTGGTCCTGACCGGCTGTGCTACCTTGGCTTCGTCCAGCAATGCTGCTTTGATTTAGGCTGTAACCAAGGGGGCAATATGTCGGTCGTAAAAATTGTGAGTTTATTTGTTCTTTTATTCTCGGTCCAAAGTTACGCAACTTCACACGTCGGTAAATACTTTGATCGTGCCATCATTGTTATATTTGAAAATACAAATTATTCGGCGGCGTTAAAACAGCCTTTTTTCAAAAAATTGGCGCAACAAGGAACTTTATTTTCAAATTTTTTAGCCATCACTCATCCCTCACAAGGTAATTACATCGCCTTAACATCGGGTTCGTTAAACGGAGTCAAGAATGATAACAATTACGATGTAGACTCGCGAAACATTACGGACCTCATCGAAGAAAAGGGACTAACGTGGAAAGTTTATGCGGAAGGATTTCCGGGACATTGCTTTACCGGAAAAACCAGCGGTAACTACGCGCGAAAGCACGTTCCTTTTATCAGTTACCTCAATATCCAAAATGATCCCGTACGATGCGCAAAAATAGTTGAAGCTTCAGAGTTCGATCGCGATGCAAAAAATGGAACTCTTCCAGATTACATTTTCTACGCCCCAGATATGCGAAATGATGGGCACGATACCGGAGTCACCTTCGCTGATGCATGGTACGCGCAAAAATTTGGCCCTTATCTAAATGATGCCCAGTTCATGAAAGACACCGTTTTAATTTCAACGTTTGATGAAAGCGGTCCTTTAAGCGCGAAAAACCAAATTTACACGAGCATCGTCGGCCCGAGCGTAAAGTCCGGAGTCGTTTCCGATCAAGTGACGCTTTACAGTTTATTGAACATGCTTGAAGACAATTGGAATCTAGGCAGTCTTGGCAAAAATGATTTAACGGCTAAACCGATATTAGCCATTTGGAAGTAGATCAGTGGTTCCGACACTGCAAGTCGACCGCTGTTCTAAACCAGCGGTCTCGTGCTAATCTGTAAAGAATGAAAACGAACCCTGAATCGGTGACCGACAATATCAAACATTTTACAAATCAACAGCCGCACCTGCTAAGCGAAATTTTGGCTGATGAACTTTCTGTCGACGCGAAAAAGTTTTCATTTTTACTACAGTTTGGCGCGATTTACGTGAACAACGAACGTCAAATAAAAGATAAGTTTGTGTTACAAAAAAGTGAGCTACGGGTTCACCTTGCGCCCCGCCGATACAACTGTGACTATCCATGGAATGACCTTGTCGTGTTTGAAAATGATTTTTTCTTGGTTTTAAACAAACCCGCCGGCGTCCCGAGCCACCCATCCGTCGATAACGTTGTTGAAAACGCGTTAACCCAAACCAGTCTTGCCCGGGGTTACCCGCTTTTTGTAACCCACCGTCTGGATGCGGTGACGGCAGGTTTGATAGTTTACGGGAAAAAATCAACCTTCGTGACCGCGTTCAATTTGCAGATGCAAAAACGCGGGGTTCATAAAAAATACGTGGCCCTCGTCGAAAGTACGAAACCTTTGCGCAAAACACTTACGCATTACATGGACCCCGGAGTGGGAACTCCCAAAAAACTTTCGGAAAAATCCGTGGTGGGTTGGCAACTGTGCGAACTAGAAATTTTAGCGCAGAAGGAATTTTCAAAAAATGTCAGCGAAGTTAAAATAAATCTGCTGACCGGAAGAACCCATCAAATCCGTGCCCAGCTTTCCCAAGTAGGTGCCCCCGTGGTGGGCGATAGTCTTTACGGTGCTAAAACTTCTTTTGGCGAACAGGCCATCGCGTTAAGAAGCTGCGAAATTGATTTTGAGTCCGGCGGAAAACGCATGCACTTCGTTCTACCAGAAACCTGGTAGGCCTTTAATTTACTTCTTCACGCATTCAACTGTGACGTTGTTCGCGGTATCGCGCGCCATGCAAAGTTCACGTTCAAGTGGAAGCTTGTAGCTTAAAATTTTTCTGGTTTTGTAAAAACAACTTAAGTACAAGTTTGCTGATTCCGACGTGAACCCGTTAATGTTCCATTCTTGCCCAGGCGTAACTCCGGGCGGCACCACGGTCTGGCGCACTAAAGACTCGGCCGAGTTCGGTTTATCCCGGGTAACACCACTTGAAAGCATGTCTTGTGGTGGGCAGGTTAAATGTCGAACCGAGGCCGGCGTAATTGGTTTTGGCGGTTCGACAACGCAAGACGCGAGCACGCCCAAAAAAATGATTAATAAAAATTGAGTTTTTCCCATGATAACCCCCGCGGAAAATCTTAAGCAGGCGCATTCAGAAAATCAAATAAACTTATTTTTTCCGCCCTTTTAAAAGAGCAAGAACGTGCGCGTTACCAGGTTTTTTATTCGCTTTAATTTTTTTTGGCGCACTCTTAGGTTTTTCTACGGACTTCACGGGGCGAAGGGGCCCCGTATTAAATAGTGACGGTTGAGTCATGTCGAATTCTACTTCAACGGGCCCTGAAGTCTGGCCGGGTTTTAATATGATTCCGAACAAGGGGTTTCGTTTTTTTAGTTCTTTAACAAGATTCGTGATTTCTTCCTCGAAGGCTTCGGTATCTGCCGGTAGGTACAACCAATTTTTACTGGCAGGATGATTTTCTAAGGAATTAAATTTGGACCATACAACGGTTTGCTTAATAGGAACTACCGGAAATAAACACCCGTTCCAAATTTCGAAAGGATAGTTACGCCCTTTGTAATCTCGTGAACGACTGGCTTCGACCAAAATAAGGACCAGTTTCTCATCCAAATAGTAGCCGATCCCGCCGTGCATTCGTTTAGAGACGACATCATTCGGAAGAAGTTCCTCAATCCAAAGTAAATTTCGTAAGTCTTGATTCTGCATGCCGACTCCATCATCCATTAAAAAGGGTGGGAAAGCTTCGGTCAAGTCGCGTGCTTTTACGCTGCCTTTTTTCCGGGCTTACGCGAAGACTTGACTCTGAAACTTATCGATCTCATAAGAATAAATTAGAATCTTTTCAACGGCGACGATGCTAGTTAGAGGGCCTATGGCTTTACATGAATTAACAAACGAACAGATCCGAACGATGACCCTTGAACAAAAAGACAAGTGGTGGCTTGAAGAAGTTTACAAAGGTCACGCCCCCCAACTTACCGTTAGATCGGCGCTAACCGGAATGATTTTAGGGGGCTTACTTAGCCTAACCAATCTTTATGTCGGAATTAAAACCGGTTGGACTTTGGGAGTCGGCGTAACTTCAGTCATTTTATCTTTCGCGCTTTTTAAATTCTTCTCGAAAATGAAGTTGGGCAAAGAAATGGGAGTACTGGAAAACAATGCCATGCAATCTATCGCGACCAGCGCGGGTTACATGACTGCACCGTTGATCGCATCCCTTCCTGCCTATATGATGGTGACGAACCAAATCATTCCGATGTGGCAGACTTATCTTTGGATCGTGGCGCTCGCGATCCTAGGAGTGCTGTTCGCCTTTCCTTTGAAAAAAAGATTTATTAACGACGAACAACTTCCGTTCCCCGAAGGATACGCTTCGGGCGTGGTGCTTGATAGTCTTCATACCGATACCGGGGCCCAGGGTCTTTTCAAAGCGAAGCTGTTGATGGCCGGTGCCGGGGTTGCGGCGTTGATCGAACTTTTAAGAAGTGAAAAATTGTTGGGAATAATTAAGATGCCCTTTTTAGTTTTACCGCAATACTGGGATGATTTTATTTATCGATTTGCAACTCCTGCCATTTTTGGTTCATCGTTAAAAGATTTAACCATTCGACTTGATACGTCGATCGTGATGATGGGAACTGGCGGCCTGATGAGCATGAAGACCGCCATGTCTTTGCTACTAGGAGCCTTTATAAATTATTTTATTTTCGCCCCCTACCTGATTCACATCCATATCATTACGGATGCAACTTTTAAAAGTATCACCATGTGGTCGCTTTGGTTTGGCGTTGCGATGATGACAACCAGTTCGCTGTATTCGTTTTTATCAAAGCCTGAAATAATTCTTTCGGCCTTTAAGAAAAAAACATCCGGCGAGAAGCCAAAAGAAGACATTCTTAAAGACATCGAATTGCCAATGTGGATTTCTTTAGTTGGAATTCCCATCGTGGGAGCCATTACAGTTTGGATGGGACATTCCTGGTTTGGCGTTCACTGGTGGCTAGGCCTTGTGGCGATCCCGCTGGTTTTCGTATTTACATTGATTGCGGTGAATGCGACCGGACTAACTGCCATAACACCGGGAAGTGCCCTCGGGAAATTAACGCAAGTGACGTACAGTGTTTTGGCTCCGGGTCAGATCCCCACGAATTTAATGACCGCCGGTATAACCTCTGAAGTTTCGCTTAATGCCAGTAACCTTCTGATGGACATTAAACCCGGATACATGCTTGGAGGCAAACCGCGGCACCAGGCCGTGGGTCACGTCCTAGGAATTTTCGCGGGCGGATTAGTCGCCGTTCCCGTTTTCTACGCACTTTTTCATGGCCAAATTTCGCTATTCACTTCCGAGTCGCTTCCTTTACCAAGCGCCACCGTTTGGAAAGCCGTGGCCGAAGTTTTAACGAAGGGGCTTAGCGCCATTCACCTCAGTGCGCAGTACGCCATGGCGGCGGGTGGACTGCTAGGTATCACCATCGAGTTTTTTGATCGACGCAGTGGCGGAAAATTTCCGATTTCAGCCGTCGGCTTAGGTTTAGCTTTCGTTTTACGATTCACCGACTCGTTGATGATGGCTTTGGGAACTTTGTTTTTTTGGTTGATGAAAGTAAGTGTCAAAGATGATAAATCTTTTTCATACCGCGCCTTTGTCGACAACAAAGAAACGCTTGCGGCGGGGGTCATTGCGGGCGGCTCGATCATCGGTTTATTAGTTCTAGTTGCGGAAGCGGTGTTTTGATTATGGAAGTTAATTTAGAAGGCGAAGAATTTATTTTATTGCAGTCTCTTTTAAAATTAAGTGGCGTCTGTGAAACGGGCGGTGAAGCAAAAGCCTTAATCGCCGAAGGAAAAATTCAGGTCGATGGAGTGGTTGAAACTCGGCGCGGAAAAAAAATTCGCGCCGGTCAAAAAGTTTTCTACAAAGGCATCATCATCAACGTAAAATAATTCCGTGGATCGTAATCAGGCGCAGGTTTAAGCTACCCACTTGACTAGCGCCGAAGCCATCGCAAACAGCATGAGCACCAGCCCGCCGATCGACATCACATTGATCCGCATTTTTAACTGAACGTTCGGAGTTTCGATGTTATTTTTTTTCGTCGGTAAAAAGTAAAAAAATCCGGTGTATAAAAGCGCCAGCCCAATCATAAACAAAATAACTACGAATCCCCAACTGACGTTATATAGAAATTGCATAAATTTATCCTGACAGGATAAAACGCCGAAAGCAATACTCTAAAATCAGCGACGACCCGCTTTCGTTTCGAAATATAGTAAATCGATAAATACGGCAGAAGCTAGGACCAAGGTCCTTTCAGTTTCGCTTAAAAGAGGGTCAGAAAAATCGACCATGAAATTATCTTTGTCGGTGAAGCCCTCGAAAAGTATTCCGCTCCATTTCTTTCTGACCTCGGCCCGCATTCGGCCTTGGCCCATGAATGTGAAAGTCCAAAGACGCCAAATAGGGGATGCCACTTCCAGAACGACGACGCCACTTTGGTCCTCAACATCAAATCGTTTGGTAAAGAAAGCAAATCTTTTTTGTAGGGCGCCGATGTATTTTCCGGACTCGTCACGTATTTCAATACGTTTAAAGAACCATCGAAACGGATGATATCCCACCATCACTAACTGCCGGCTTGAATTAAAAAAATGAACTTCGAAAGTGCGCCAGTGCCCCAGATACTGTCGAAACAAAAAGCCCAGAATTCCTTTTTGCTGTTCGGCCGCGTAACCGATAAGTTCTTTTTTCGAATCTAAAATTTGGTATTTATTTCGCGTCTCGAAACCAAATAGTTCGGCCATCTCATGAACTTGTTGGACGAACATCTGACGGTGACCCAATAGACTAAAATTTTTTATCATCCTTAAATCCTATTGAATGCCGGCCGGGAAGTGAACAAAAATTTGTGGTTTCCAAAAGGTTGTGCTACCACTACGCGGATGAATAAAGACGTTCGAAATTTTCTGAAAGACATTAAGACATTGTCGCTACTACCGACGGCTAAGAAATTTTCAAAGCTAACGTTACCTGAATACCCTTTCGACCATCAGCTTCTGACTGCAAGTAGCCTTTACCGAGAAAGTCGCAAATCTTACGTTTCCTTGGGCGGAGCCTTTTCGGCAAAAGTATGCTCGATGATGAGGGGCCTCAGTGATCAAGACCTTTTTAAAAACGTCATCGAGTACACACCTTCTTTTTCCGAAATCATGTGGTTTCAGCAACGCCCAAATGATGTGACTGAGCCGCTTGAAGAATTACGGGCCTTAGCCCGCTTCAACGAAATCTCGGTGTATCATGAGCAAAACCATCGCGTGATTTGGCAACTTCTACCTCCAGCCCCACCCGAACCCCGAGATCTAAGTCGCTATTTGAACTTTGCGGAATGTTTGGTTGTCGTTCTAGATTTGGCTTTAGGTGACCAACTTGGATTGCAAAATTCAAAAATTTTTCAAGGTCTTAATTTGATCTACCGCCACGGCGGCCAGCACCCTTGGGCACAAGTATCCAAATCTTCGTACCGTAAGTATCTATTAGCCCTGCTTTGCGCGACCTATTATGCGCTGGAATGGATGCACGACGACGACATATTGAAAGCGGTTGATTATGTTCTGCCGAATCAGAAGAAAGCAAATCGCGCCGCCATTACGCGTGGTAAGGAACTAAGTGAACTGTTCACAAGGGTCACTAACCCCGAGTGGCAGCAACGTAACTTAAAAATATCCGGACAAAAACTAAAAAAAATGCACTTTCAATCAAAAGAAGATCCGCTTTACCTTCCGGAAGATCCGTTAGACCTTGAGGAAGAATTTATTATTGCCCGTTCTATTTTCGACCATTACGGTTTGTAGCAGAATGATGAAAAATTTATTTTTATTTGCAGGATTCATTTTGTTTTCAATTACGGCCGCCAGTGAACAGACCATCGGCGAAAAAGCGGAAGACCTTGCGGGAAAAGCAAAGCGAGCTACCCAGCAGGCGACGGATGCGGTCGTCTCTAAATTGAACGAAACAAAAATACGTCGTATGGCTAACGACTATTACGTTCTGGTAAACTATGCGCCCTTTGACCTCATTATTCCCGGTAAATATGGCATCACGCTGGGGACGATTGAATCGGCCAATAAGACTTGGGAATTTGAATACCTTCACGGCAGCGTATCCGTGCCACTTGTCATTGAAGACCTTGGAAAAGCAACGGATGATCGCTACTCGATCATGGCGCGCAAATATTTCGACGGTAACAGTTTTAATCTTAGTTATGGTGCCAGCTATTACGATTTTTCTGTGCACCTTGGTGATAAAATTATGAACAATGTGAGCGGCGGAAAATATCCCGCGATGGACTTAGTTAAAATAAAATCCTTCGGTTTAAACGTAGCCCTGGGAAACCGGTGGACCTTTAACCACGACATGACCGTGGGCATCGATTGGATTTCATGGTCCCAACCCCTTTTCATCACCGAAAAGGGCGATGCCTTTCTAGATCACGCCACGAATTCCCAAGATCGCGATCAAGTCGAAAAAGTGATCAATTTTGTTTCCCGTTTTCCGCGCTTTTCAGTTTTCAAAGTCCAACTTGGTATGTTGTTTTAAAGCGCGGGATAGTCGGTGTAACCATGCGCGCCGCCTCCGTAAAAAGTTTCGACCCCGAAAGAAACATTAAGCGGCGCTTTAGTTTCAATCCTTTTTACTAGATCAGGATTCACGATAAAATCTCTTCCAAACGCAACGGCATCCAGGTCGCCCTCAGCAATTGCGGCTTCCGCCGACTCGGCGGTGAACTTTTCGTTACCGATGTAGACCCCGCCGAAAAGTTTTTTTAATTTTGGACCCAAGCTATCGGGGCCTACGAATTCGCGCGCGCAAATGAACGCAATTTTTCTTTTTCCTAATTCCTTCGCGACGTAACCAAAAAGTTCTTCGCGGTTTGAATCTCCCATCGAATTTGAATCCCCCCGCGGCGCCAGGTGCATCCCTACAAGATCTGCGCCCCAAACCGAAATCACGGCATCGGTTACTTCCAGCATCAATCGCGCGCGATTTTCAATCGTGCCCCCGTAATGATCCGTTCGCTTATTACTGACGTCTTGTAGAAACTGATCCAGTAAATATCCATTGGCGCCATGAATTTCGACCGCGTCGAAGCCCGCCCGCTTCGCGTTCTCGGCGCCCTTCCGGTAGGCCTCAACGACCCCGGAATTTCTTCGAGTTTCAACTCTCGTGGAACGACGAATTCGGTAATGGGACGAACCAAACTAATGTGGCCTTTCGGCGCGATCGCACTTGGCGCTACGGGTAGCTCGCCGTTTAAAAAAATGGGATGCGAAACACGGCCCACGTGCCACAATTGCAACGCAATTTTTCCGCCGGCCTCGTGCACGGCGGTCGTAATTTTTTTCCAGCTGGCCACTTGTTCTTCGCTCCAAATTCCGGGGGTTCTAGCGTAACCCACTCCCATCGGGGTGACGGAAGTGGCTTCGGTCAAAATTAATCCCGCGGATGCGCGCTGAACGTAGTATTCTTTCATCAAATCATTAGGCGTGCGTTCATCTGCGCCCGTTGCCCGACTACGCGTTAACGGCGCCATGATGATGCGGTTATTTAGCTTAAGCGCGCCGACCTGAAGAGGCTGAAATAAAGTTGATGACATGAAAACTCCTATCCGCTCTGGTAAATGTAATAGTGTTAGTAACGTATTAGCCTAAAAAGGTTTTGTCACAGATCTATAGACAAATTCTATGACAAAGTTAGGATGTCTTCGAAAAAAGCAGCGCGTTTTAGTTGGTCGCTGATTAAATGCACCTCAAGCACCCACAAGTTTTGGGCGGGAGTCTGATCAAAATGAACTAATTTCTTTTTAGAAAACAGGGCGTGCGGAAAATCGCCTAAACGGTGACCACCCATACCTGAGTTCATTCGGTAGCCCAACTTTTTAGCAAACTCGACGGCGAATTGATAAAGACTTACCCCGCTCAGTTTATTTTGCCGCCATTGTTTGGCCGTTTCATTCCAGATCAACATCGCGGCGTTATTTAAACTGACCAGTTCATCGTCGGCTTTCAAGTAGGGATTAAAAATAAAAGATTGCCCGAAGTCGGCTTCGTGATCGCCGATGACCGGTCCCACGTCGATTGAAAAAATATCGCCCTCTTTGATTTGCAAACTTTGGTCTGCGGATTCTCCAAAATTTTTTACGGTATCTTCACCGATTCGAAACTTTGAAGGATGCCAGAATTTTTTGACTCCGCACTTTTTAAATTCTTCTTTTAAGATCTTTTGACATTGCTGCTCGTTCAACCCCACCGTTACCATTTCAGAAACTTGCTGAACGACCATTTTGCAAAGCCTGGTCGCTTCGAAGTATTTTTCTAAATTAAACTTTTCACCGGTCTGCTCATGGGTCGAAAGCATACGCTAATGTGAAGGCGCGTGCGCTGCTTCGATTGACTCGAGTGAAGGTTGATTCTTCTGCCAAGCCTTTAGAGGTACCGGTCGCTTGCCTAACCACCCAGCTAAAATATCGGTGGCTTGAAGGCGCTCGGCCTCGGGCAATTTCAGAAAACTGACGTCGTGATTACCGTGGGGTACGAACCATTTCCAGACATTTTTATGAGTCTCGCTGGCTGGAAAAGCGCCGGCCGACCAGGGATCGAATTCACCGTAAATATGAATAACCTGATCTGCTTCATCGCGCGACCAGCGGTCTACTTTGCGCATTAATTCATTCGAATACGAAATGCTCAGGCCTTTTGGAATGTACATGCCAATCGTGTAAGTGTATTTACGGTAGGTTTCCAGATGGCTGGTTTGACTTCCCGGTGCCCCCAACTGATTCGCGGCTTGGTAATGATATGGCATAAACATTTGCAAAGAAGAATCTTCTAGGCTGCTGGTGCCGCCCATGTCGTTGAAAAATTCAAGGGCCATATCAACCGAACTTCCAACCGGCGGCACCGAGGCGCAACCATGACTAGCGTCATCCGCAAGGTTGGCCTGCCAAAACCCAAACGACAAGTCGATAACTGAATGTTCAAGCGCGATATCTGCACTTCCAACTTGCGTGTAATTTCCGGTTACAGATTTTAAGACTAATTCGCGATTTTTTAACAGAGTAATCTGGACGTCCTTAAGTCCCTCGCGGCAGGCGGCGTAAGCTTCACCGCCAACGCGGTTTAAAAATTCAGGATACCTAGCGTCTTCGTCATTGAACGACAACGGTGCGCTGTTCGCGACCGTGCCGGCCAGGTCTGCCGGGTAAAAATAATGAAGGTACATCGATGTCATACCACCCTTACTGGTGCCGGTATTCACCCAAGGGCCCGCGTAAATTTGTTTAAACATAACCGTCAACGCATGAAAATCATCGGCCGACTGTTCAACATTTAGAAAAGACCAGTCGGTCGGAACCGGCAGGGCTTGGTAAAAATAACGATGCGCAACCAACAGTTGATTCGTTTGAAAGTGCGAAGTGATGGCGCTTTGTCCACGACCAAAAATCAGGTAACCGCTGGTGTACAAAACCATGGGCTCGGTGACATTGCGATGAAGTAAAACGACCCGTTGGGTAAAAGTAGGACCATCGGGATTATGATGGTCAACCAACTGGGTCACTTGTAAATCAAATTCGCGATCGTTAGAGTTTACAGTTTGGTCACTAACAACTGTAACATTTTTTAAACACTTTATTTTTTCGCCGACATCTTCGTGTTTTTGAATGCAGTTGATCTCTTCGGGGTTTGCAAAGCAAAGGTGAAAAGAAAATAAGAAAATACCAGCGATCAAATAAGAAAACTTCATTTTGTCCCCGTCTGCGGTCGGCCCGCGATGAAGCGCTATATGATGACTGGGCCCCTCTGCTGTCAACGTGAAAAACTTCAATCAACCGACACAATTGGGCTGAAAAACGTAACCATCGTGGAATTAATACCTAAACCCCGGCAGATCTCTTATTAAATCCCGTAAATTTCAGTTCAGGGATGAAATTGCGGAATCGTTTTTGCTCTTCTGAATAAGAATGTCTTCACGAACCACTACTTTTATTTTACTTTTTGTTTTGGCAGCAAGTCTTTTTGCCATTTACGAGGCATTCCAAGTCCCTGAAACCGTGTCCGCTTCAAAGGTTCCTCAGGCTTCAAGAAGTGCGGCCGTGCCACCGTCGCAACAAACCACCTGGCCCGTAACCCCCGAAGTGGTTCAACCCTCGCAAAGCATCCCTCAGGCGACAACCGCTACAACATCAACGCCCGCCATTTCTGAATCTATTCAACAAAGGATTGAAGATCAGGCCGCGCGATTGAACGCCCTAAAGGCCCAACAACAACAACAGTTGCGTCAGCTGAACATCGTTAATCCTCAACTGATGAGCCAACATCGAAATGATATTCAAAATCTTTCTGATTTACTGTCGAACCAACGCTTGGTCGAAGGCGACATTAACCAGATGGCGCAAAATCTTCTGAATGAACAAAGCAGCAACGAAAGATTTTTGCGCGATCAATTGGATTTAAACATTCAGCAATTAACCGAGGCCATTCAACAAAACCAAAATTTTCTCTACTCACCCGTTCCCGCCGGAGTCGTCACCGGAACCGAGCGCGACACTTACTTCAATGACGTTAAAAATACAATTTCTGGCCAAATTGAACAATTACAGTTTCTAAGACAGCAGCGCGCCGAACTGTCATCTGTCGTCGCTGGCCAAAACGCATCAGTTCAAGCGGCGGCCCAAGAAGAAAAGGCCGCGTTGCGAGATGATCAGGCGGCTATCCAGGGGCAAATATTTAATCTGCGCGATGAAATTAGAAGCGTTCAAGATTCAACAAATCAGATCCGCATGAGTTTGATTCCACTGAGTCAGCAAATTGACCAAGCCGAACGCGATTATCAAAGTTTACAAAACCAAGCAAGGAGTCTTCAGTGAAGTTTTTAGTTATGTTTTATTTTTTTGCGGTGACCCTAACCGGATTTTCCGCGATTGCGGTTACCGACAAAGTTGTTATCTCGGGAATGGACCGCCCTTGGGCCGTGGTTAGCGGGCCCGACGGAAATATCTGGATTACCGAAAAAAGATCTGGGCATATTTTAATTTATTCACCCAAGTTTGTTTTACAGAAAACTTTAAAAGGCCTTCCAAATCTTTCATCGTACGTTGAAGGCGGTTTATTAGATTTAGCTTTTCATCCCAAGTTTAAAGAAAATAACTGGCTTTACGTAGCGTATACCGTTCACGGAAAAGCCGGATACTTCGTGCAAATTAATCGCTTCACTTATAAAAACGGTGCGCTGAAAGAGCAAAAAACTTTGATTAACGGCCCGGCCAGTGACGTCGGCAATCATTTTGGAAGCCGTTTGCTTTTCGATGATACCGGAATGCTATTAGCCAGTTTTGGCGAGCGCCTCGAAAAAGAAAAGGCTCAAGACATGACGGTGCTGAATGGAAAAATTGTGCGATTAACCGAAGACGGTTCAATACCGAATGATAACCCATTTAAAAATAGCCCGATTTTTTCTTTTGGTCATCGTAACCCACAAGGATTGGCCATTCACCCGATCAGTCGAAAAATTTATGACACCGAACATGGGCCTTCCGAATTCGATGCCCCGGGCGGCGGCGATGAACTGAACGAACTTAAAGCCGGCGGCAATTTTGGTTGGCCGCTAATCCACCATCGAATGGAATCTCAAGGTTTGATAGCGCCATTACTTGAGTACACTCCGGCCATTGCTCCTTCCGGAATGATATTCTATACGGGGAACGCGATTCCCGACTGGAAGAACGATCTTTTTTTTGCGGCCCTTCGCGGACAGCAGGTCGTTCGCGCAAGAATTGATAAAAAAGGAAACGTGACCGAGACTGAAGTTTTGTTGAAAGAAAAATACGGACGCTTGCGGGATGTTGAGACTTCACCGGACGGAAGCCTACTTGTCTTAGCCGAAGATGGACGACTGATTCAACTGACGAATTAATTTTTCTGCATGGCCTTTTCTAAAACCGAATCGAATTTCTTTTTCATTTCTTTTTCATCCGCACTACGGTGCGGATTGGATTCACCAATTTCTTTTCTAGAAAAAGAGTTGCCTTTGCTATTCAGATTCATCGTCGTTGCGTAAGCTTGCATAACTTTTTGAACCGGAATCATAAAGACCTCCTTTGGGTGAGCAACTGTTACACTGCCCTAATAAGCAACCGCGAAGCCAAATGTTTTCCACGACTTTAAAACAGTCTTTTGAGATCAGCTCGCCTCTACGCGTCGCTTGCAGCAGGTCCTGAGAAAAAGTCCATACGGGCCGGGCTTTTTGCCACTACGCTTACCTTAAGAACAAGCTAACGGCTTTTCGCCTTGGACCCATTGTTGAACTACCTCCTAGCATAATGAACCGATAAAGGAGATACCATGAAGCCAACTACAAACGAATCAAAAGAATCACCGACGTTTATTCCAACTTCGCAGCAGAACCCAGGGCCTGCGCACGTCGAGTATGGCGAAATGAACGAAGTCGATGCGATGGAGTCTGGCTACACGGACCAAGACGGCAAAGCCGTTTCAATGGCCAAAAAAGATGTGAAAGGAACTCCGACGGGCGCTTACACGGATGTTGGTGCCGGTCGCTCTTCCGTCGTTAAAAGTTCTGATCGTGATGGTGATAGCAAAGATGTTGGTGAATCTGGTAATGAAGAAGGGTCTGGCCATAAAACTGTGGAAGACGCTCCAAAGCCACGCGAAGAACAAGCGCCGTAGTCTGACGAAGCCAAAATTAGTTTACCGATGTCCGCGACTTTTTGCTTCCTTAGGCGAAAAGTCGCGGTTCTTATTTCAGAGACCCTCAACCAGTCATCAATCTGCAAACGCATTCAGGATAAGGTCGGGAATCTTTTGGGGACGGCCCGTTTTCAAGTCCACAAAAACCCACAACGTCTGTCCCGTCAAAACTAACTTGTCATCAGCTTCCTTGTAAATTTCGTAAAATCGCGGCGCGCGGGTTCCTTCAAAAGGTTCAACCCAAGTTTCAACGCGAATTCGATCATTCACGTAAACCGATAGACGGTAATCTAATTCGTGACGGCGGACGACGAATGACGAACCCATCTCTAAAAATTTTTCCATCGTAAAACCGAGCGCGATCGAGTGAGCCATGGCCGCTTCAAGAAGCCGCCGTAAGTAAACTTCATTATTAACGTGACCAAGAACATCGATGTCGTTTGCGGTGATGTGCGGGCGGTAAGTAAATTTTTTTCGCATCACGCGATCTTAGTCGATCAAAACTGAAAAGGGAACGTCGTGTTGCGTTTTTCCCTAAAAAATTTCGACGTCAAGCAACGTCGTAGTTTACGAGATGGTCCCCGCTTTGCTTCGTTATGAAGAGTACAATAAATGGGAATCAGCAGAAAGGAAACATGATGAGAAACTTAGAAAAAAATGAAAAGCCCACCGTCAAATTAACGGCCTCTGAATCCGATATCATTAACCTGATTAAAGAAGACCATAAACCCTTAAAAAAATTAATTAGAATTCTGAAAGATTCGGAAAAGGAAATCGAGGAAAGAATCGAAGCCTACGCCGAATTTGCGCCCCTTTTAGTTAATCACGCCAAATCTGAAGAGCAATCCCTTTACGTTGCGATGAAACAAAATTCTGAATTGCGGGAAGAGGGGCTAGAAGGTGATGTCGAACACGGTCTGGCCGATCAATTGATCGAAGAAATTAGACGAACCGAAGATGACGATCTATGGTCCGCGAAAGTGAAAGTGTTGGCCGAACTGGTCGAACATCATATCCAAGAAGAAGAAGACGAACTTCTTCCTGATTACCGTAATAACTCTGACGCTGCGGACCGCGTGAAAGTCGGTCAAGAATTTTTACGCCTGAAGACGTTAATGATGGAACAGGGCAATGAAGACTCGCCTTCGGAAAATGGCCCTCAGGCTGAATCTCGCGGCTTTCATCACTAATTTTTACGGGGCTTTGTTTTTAGACTAGCCCCGCAATAAAGTCTTTTGACTTACATATAATTTACACATAATCCTATTCAAGACACGTTCGCTTAACGCTACAGTTTTGAAGAGGAGTTTGTAATGTCGGTCGCCGAAAAATTACAGTCACTTCGTTTAATTCTGGGCGACCGTCAAGGGCTTTCGCAGAAAGAATATTTCACCGCGCCTCAGCTGGGGTCGGACACGGTTCCGAAAGGAGCCTTGGTTGAATTGCTCGGAAATTATAAAGTTGAATGGGCCGTGCGCTTCATCGCTCTTCATCCCGAGATCAAAGTTTTCTGGGCCGAAAAAGATCAATCCATCCTTCCTACCGCCCTTCATCAGCGGGGCGTGCAACTTTCGCAATTAACCTTTGCAACCCTTTCAAAAGATTTCGTGCAGGCCTTAAGGCGCGTGATTCAAAGCCAAGTTTACGGCTTGATTTTGGCGCCCAATCTTTTTGAAGAAATTAAAATTTTTCAAGCCTTTCAACTTTTTACCGAAAAATCAAACTCAACTTTATTTTTATTTGGAAAAGAAAAACCCTCGGCCGCGTGGCCCATTTCTTTGCAACTTGAAATTAATAAAGGTGAAGACGAAGATTTTGAAATCGAAGTCCTCAAACAAAAACACGGAAAAATTTCGGTATGAGAGTCGCGTGCCTGTACTTTAGCGAAACGCCTTCCCTGTCTTCGGTGGCCGAAGTTTTTTTGCGCTTAAGCCCGCAGATTTGCCTGGGGCGATCGGCGATTTTTATCGAAATCGAAAAATGCCGTAGGCTTTATTCGGAAGCGGGTTTCTTAGCGCGCTGCCAAGTTTTACTCAAGCGTCTGCGGCTTGAGGCCCACGTTGCCATCGGGGATGATATTTCGGAAGCTTTCGTGATGGCAAAGTACCGCACTTCCATGATCGATATCCTTCCTTTATCGGCGCTTGCGGATTTAACCGACCCTTTCGAAAAAGAGCCCGTCATCCAAGAAAATATTCTAAAAATGGTGAAGGCTTTTAAAAACCTGGGCATCAATAACATCGCGCAGTTTAGAAATATTCCGCTTTCTGAACTGATCGCGCGTTTCGGCGCGATTAGCGTGCTGTGCATGCAGAAACTGCGTAAGGAAGTGGTTACGCCGTGGAGTTATTGGAAGCCCGAAGAGGTCATCGTCGAAAAAGATTTTTTTCCTTACTTTGAATTTTACGGGGAACTTGAACCTTTGCTTTTTAAATTAAAAGAACAGCTCGATCGCATTTTTCAAAGGCTGTGGGCTCGGCAGCTGCGCATTCAGAAAATGCACGTTCGTATTTTTTGCGAGACGAATTCTTTAAATCCCCACCCGTTTCGCCATTTTGATTTTGAATTTGTTTCTCCGCAAAGTACCACGAAGGCCACGCTGAATATCGTGAAGGAAAGGCTCGCTAAAAATTTTGAAAAAAATCCGGTGGTGACCCCAATCGAAGCTTTGGAAACAAAAATTCTGATTTCCGTTCCGGGAAGCGTGGGGCAAAAAAATTTCCTCAACAATCATGAAGAGCAGCTAGAACAGCTGCACGCGCTGCTTGCCCAGCTCGGGGAAGCGCACGGTCAGGGTAATATTTTTCACGCCGCCTTAACCGAAGACCGCCGTCCCGAAAAATCGTGGTCGCGTTTAACGAGCGGGCCTAGCGAAACTAAAATTGATCTGCGCGGCAAAGTTCCGCTACGCCCGACCCGCTTGGTGCATCCACCGATTAAAATTTTGGTGGGCGAAGGTTTTATCCAAATTCAAAACCGACGTTATAAAATACTCCGCTGGCCCGAATTTCCCGAGCGCATTTGTGGCGACTGGTTTGAAACGGCGTCCGAAAATAAGAAGTCTTACGAAAGAACTTACTACCAAGTGGATCTAGAGAAAGCCCCTACGGTTAGCGTTTTTGAAACCGACGATGAGCAATTTTATTTACACGGCTACTACGCCTAGGAGAATTCACGGTGTTTGTTGAACTGAAATGTAAAACTAATTTTTCATTTCTGCGCGGGGCCTCGTGGGGGCACGAATACATCACGCGCGCCGAAGATCTTGGAATGTCCGCCTTAGGGATCAGCGACGTGAATGGCGTTTACGGCTTGCCGCGCGCCTACGAGGCGATCTTACAGCAAGCAAAGCCGATCAAACTTTTGTGCGGGTCGGACATGACGATCAAAGATCACCCTCCCATCACTTTCATTCCGCAAAATCGCAAGGTCTACGGGCTGATGTGCCGATTGCTGACCCAACTACACGCGGGTAAAGAAAAGGGCGAAGGCTTTTTAACTTTGGCCGAGCTAGCTAGTTTGGTTGAATCTCACGAGGGTGGGCGCAATTTGATTTGCCTTCCACATTTAACGACCGAGACTAACGTGCCTTTTTTGCGGGAACTTTTTCCGCAAAATTTATATTTGCCTTTGTGCCGTTACTTAGACGGCCTGGATCAAGAGCGCACCCAGTTCGCTAAAAAAACCGCGAAACATTTTGGCCTTAAAATCTTTGCCACAAACGATGTGCACTACCACGTCCCGGCCCGCAGGGATCTGCAAGATTGCGTGACTTGCATTCGCGAAGGCGTCAGCGTCGATACCGCTGGCTTTCACCTATTCGGGAATGAACAGCGCTATCTGAAATCGGCGGAACAAATGCAGGTTTTGTTTTCGGATTTACCGGAAGCCGTGTCCTTGACGCAAGAAATTTCCGATAGCTGCACCTTTAGCCTTTCCGAAATTAAATACAGCTACCCGAATGAATTTATTCCGCCGGGACACACGGCCCGCAGTTACCTGCACCAAATTGTTTACGAGGGCGCCTTTAAAACTTATAAAGGTGACATTCCCGAAAAGGCGAAGAAACTCATCCAAACCGAGCTGGATTTTTTTGCGAAACGTGGCGATGAACACTATTTTCTAACCGTGCACGATATTGTTCGTTACGCGAATGAAAATAACATTATCTGCCAGGGGCGGGGCTCGGCCGCAAACTCGATCGTCTGTTTTGTTTTAGGAATCACCAGCGTTGATCCGATGAAAGTTAATTTACTGTTTGATCGTTTCATGAACGACGGTCGTAAAGATCCGCCCGATATCGATATCGATTTTGAATACGACCGCCGCGAAGAAGTGATTCAGTATATTTACAAACGCTTTGGTCGCGACCGGGCGGCCTTGGTCGCGACCGTCAGCACGTACCGGGGCGACAGCGCGTTGATCGAAGTCAGTAAGGCGATGGGGATCGAAACCGGCACCATTTCGGCCAGCGAACTTGAAACGCGCTTCACCGAACTCGCGAAAGAAAAAATTGATCGCCAAGAATTGATCGGCCACCTGGTGCAAGAGCTTCGAAAATTCCCGCGGCACTTGTCGACTCATCCGGGTGGTTTTGTTTTGTCGAATGATCCCTTGCTCGAGATCGTACCGATTGAACCCGCGCGTATGGAAAATCGCACGATTATTCAATGGGATAAAGACGATCTTGAAACTTTAGGGCTGATGAAGGTTGATATTTTATCGATTCGTTTTTTAACGACGTTGCATAAGGCGACCGACCTCGCAGGGATCAGCTGGCGCGAAATTCCGCACGATGATAAGCCCACTTTTCAAATGATTCAGAAGGGTAAAACTCACGGTACTTTTCAGATCGAATCACGCGCGCAGATCGATAAGCTGGTGCAAACGAAGCCCGAAAATTATTACGACTTAGTCGTGCAAGTGGCGCTGGTACGGCCCAGCCCCTCTGAAGGCGGCATGGTGCAGCCTTACATGCGTAACATGAAAGCCGCGCGCGCGGGAAACCGCTTCGTGATCAAACACCCCGTGCTCGATCGCATTTTACAGCGCACGCACGGCGTTCCGATTTTTCAAGAGCAGGTGATGCAGATCTCGATCGAGGTCGGCGGCTTTTCTTCAGCCGAAGCCGACCAACTGCGAAGGTCTTTGGGAAATCAGCGCGGCGCCGATAATGTCAACGAAATGGGCCAGCGCCTTTATGCGGCCTTACTTCGAAATGGCGTCGAGCCCGATTACGCCGATAAACTTTTTGGCTACGTTAAGGGTTACGCGCACTACGGCTTTCCGGAATCACACGCGGCCTCGTACGCCTCGCTGGCTTATAAATCGGCGTATATGAAATGCCATCACCCCGCCGAATTATTCGTGGGGCTTGATAGCGCCGAGCCGGGATTTTACAAACTTGATACTTTGATTAACGAATTTAAGCGCGACGGCGTTACGTTTTTACCGATCGACCCCAATCTTTCAGAATGGGAGGCCACCATCGCCGGCCCCGGCTGCGTGCGCCTGGGTTTTAAAAATATTCGCGATATCAACGAAGACGCCGTTTTAAAAATGATCGAGCAGCGAAAGCTTTCGCCTTTTTGCTCGATGGAAGATTTTATCGCACGCACCCGCTTTTCGAAAGAGGCTTTGCAAAATTTGGCGCTGGTGAAAGCGTTTGAAAAATTTGGGCTTGATGCGCGTCACTCGTTTTGGAAATCGATCGAATTTAGTCGCTTAGCGCAGAAGCCCGACAGCCAACTTTCATTATTTGACGAAAATTCTAAATTACACGCCGAAGATAATTTATTTTCGAAAATGACTTTGTTGGAGGAAATGACCACCGACTACGGCGTCATGGGCTATTCGCTACAGGGGAATTTGATGAAGGCGCTGAGGTTAGAATTACCGCACCTTCCGAAGATGACGTCCGCGCAGATCAGCAAATCCCGTCGGGGGGATACGGTTTCGTTTGCGGGGATCTTGATGGTGATTCAGCGACCGCCTCCCGCAAAAGGTGTCGCCTTCCTTACTTTCGAAGATGAATTTGGTAGCGTCGACACGGTGTTAAAAAAAGACGTGTTTGATCAGTTCGAAGAAACCATTCGCGGCTCACGCTTTCTAATGATTCGCGGGCGCGTGCAAAAAAAGGGTGATCCTCCGTTCCAGGGAACGTCGGTGAATGTTGAACACGTTGAATCTTTTTCGGCGACGCCCATGTACCGTTACGTTTCACCCCAGGGAAGTCCGCGCATGGGTGGTAAACTTGAATGGGACGCGCGGCAGCCCGAACTTGACCCGGGGCCGGTTTTTCCTTCAGACTTCTGACATGAACGATACTTCAGAAAATTTAGACGCCTCCACGATTTTAAAATTTTGGTTTGAAGAATTAGATCCGAAAGATCAATTCTCAGGATCGGAAAAAGTTGATTCACAGATTCGTGAACGCTTCACGGCCCTCCACATGAAGGCCGCGCAGAATGAATTAAGTTCGTGGCGCAAAACGGCCGAAGGGCGCCTAGCCGAAATCATTATCCTCGATCAATTTTCCAGAAATATATTTCGTGATGATGCCAGATCTTTTGCGCAAGACGCCCAGTCCTTAGCCCTCGCGCAGGAAGCGATCGCGGGTGGTTTTCAGACCAAGCTCGCTCCACCTCGGCGCGCCTTTCTGTTCATGCCTTTTATGCACAGTGAATCGAAAATCATTCACGAAATGGCGCTGAAACTTTTTTCCGAAAAGGGTTTAGAAAATAATTATAACTTTGAAGTCCGCCACAAGGCCATCATCGACAGGTTCGGCCGCTTTCCCCACCGCAACAAAGTTCTCGGCCGTGAATCTACTGCTGAAGAAATCGAATTCTTAAAGCAACCGGGCTCAAGCTTTTAACTGCGAGCCTGAACGCACAATTCGTCGCAGCGCTCGTTGTAAACATTCCCCGCATGGGCCTTCACCCACGACCAAGAAATATTATGTTGCGAAGAAAGTTTTTGTATTTGTAGAAGCTGATCTTGATTTGTCCGCGCTGGCTTCTTGATCCCCAGCGCCGCTTGATAAACAACCCGCGAATCGGTATAAAAATGCGCCTCCGAGGAAGGCGGTAAATAACTTAAAGCCTCAACCACCGCCTGAAATTCCATCCGCTGACTATCGGCCCCACTTTCGCGCCCGGAAGCCTCATGCACAATCGTCCCATCCCGAACAACAACGAAAGCCCAACTCCCCCACTTCCCTTTCCAACTCCCATCCGTATAAACCCGAAAAGGCAGAAAAGGTGCCAGGCCTTTTTTCAGAAAAGGCAGAAAAGGTGCCAGGCCTTTTTTCCGCCAAAAGGTGCCAGGCAAGCGAAAACGACCAGGCCTGCCGGAAAAAAGGAAATCTAGAATTCGTCTGGCACCTTTTGGTAGAAACAAGGCCTGGCACCTTTTGCCTTTTACTTTTTGAGGGTTGTGATTACTTTGGCTACGCGTTCGGAGTCGATCATTGGGTCGACGTCTTTCATGATGTCGCGGATTTTGAGGTCGCCGTCGAGGATGAAGGTCCATCGCTTTGACATTTTAAGCATCGGCATCTTTGAGCCGTAGAGGTCCACGACCTTGTCCTCGGGATCCGCCAATAAGTCGAAATTGAGCTTGTGTTCCTTGTGGAATTTTTCCTGGTCGGCCACCGTATCGGCGCTAATCCCGTAAACTTCGGCGCCCAGAGCTTTTATTTTATCTAAACTATCGCGAAAAGCGCAAGCTTGCTTGGTGCAGCCCGGAGTTCCGGCCTTTGGATAAAAGTAAAGAACCGTGAAGTTGCCTTTTCCTTTTCGTGAAGCTAAATCGAAATCGCCGCCGGATTGGGTCTTCGCTTTAAAGATCGGCGCGGGATCGTTCACTTTCAAATCGGCCGCAGCTGCGACCGTAGAAAATATCACTGCAAATAAAAACAATTTCATTCTTTTCATAGGTTCTCCTCTAGAACGATCTTTTAAATTTATAACGTTTAAAGCTTTGCGTAAAATTTCAACTGTGTCATCGAAAGTTTTCGAGGTAGAAATCGCCACCACCGCGTGGCATAAATCCTAGCTTCATTATGAATAACCATTCAGCTAGATTCAGAAGGCAGCTCATCGCAATATCCCATGGCGACCGAATTGCAACTCACTTGCATCTGTAGTGTAAGACTAGCGTTCAATTCAATCACGAAATGAAGCGATTAATTAACAAGGAAGGTTTTTATGAAAAAAGTAATTTCTATTTTGGCCACGGTTCTAATCAGTACGGTTGTATTCGCCGCCGACCCGCCACCGGCGAACAAAGAAGTTCAAATCGGAGTCAACGCGGTTTTCGTACCCGGCTCATTTGATTCTAACTCAGAAGCTTACGTCGTCGTCAGCGGCGTGTTTCAAAACGGATGCTATAAGTGGAGCCGTGCCGACGTTGTCAACACGGACACTTTTAATCACGAAGTTCGCGCCATTGCAGGTGTGACTCAAGGAATGTGTATCATGGTTCTAGTTCCCTTCCAAAATGATGTGCGCCTAGGCAAATTAGCGGCCGGCGAACACACTTTAAAATTTCTAAGTGGTGATGGAACTTATTTAGAAAAGAAATTAACAATTGAGCAATAAATTTGCTGCATTATTAGTTTTAACCGCGATGGGGTGGTCTTGCCAAAGACACACCCCTTTGCATTCTTTATCTTGGCAACAAAACGAGTCGACTGAAGGATTGCAAAAAATTTCTGAAATTCCCGTCACTCAAAATTCGACAAAAATATATTACAACAATCAAAAAATTGAATTTCGGCAACAAGCTTTCTTGCAACAGCCCATTGAAGACACGTTTGTCAAAAAAGTCTTAAAACAAGACGCCACCGTAAAATCTGCCGAGGCTAAATACGTCATCACTTCTGATCTGAAAGAAAACAGACTGCGGCCAGTGAAAAGTGATGCCTCCAAACTTATCGAGCAACTGCAAAAACAGATTGGTCCGCTCAAGATTCGTGAATATGCCACTAAAAGTATCCTCAGATTAGAAAAGTCTGTTCTAAGAAATTTTCAGGTATTGAATTACGAATTAATGGATGGAACCCTATGGCAAGCCTATTTTAATCGCGATAACCAGTTTATTTCGAGCGAACGCCTCGGCTCGCAATTTAGCGAAACCCAAGCCCAAGTTTACCCAAAAGGACCTCGTGAAAGCCCGCTCACGTACGTCGTACTTAAAGAATTAGAGTTTTCTCCATCGATGTCGAGCAGTTCGGTGCTTGTTGATTCGGATTCAACGCTTAAAATTACTTCCATCGTTCCCCAACTAAAATTTGAAACGAACGATGATCGTTTTGATCAAGTCCAAGTGTTTTTCTATTTAGATTATATTCAAAACTGGATGCGTGAACATTTATCAGTGCGATTTCCCGAAAAGCTACAAGCTACCGTGTCGGTTGGTTACCCTGACTTAACAAATACCGCCTTTTACTTTCAAAACAAAATTAGATTCGGTCGCGGTGATAACGTCGATTATACGATGTTGGCGTCGGATCCTTCCATCGTCTATCACGAAAGTTTTCATGCGCTGATTGACGGTATGGCCCGATTGCCGTTTGAAAAAGAAGGTGGTTCTATCAACGAAGGTTTCGCCGATTTTTTTACCTGCGTCGTTTTAGATCGGCCCTACCTTGCGGAAGCTTCCTACCTGAAGGCCCCTTACAAAAGAACGGTACGAGCGCGACTTAAATTAACTGAAAAAACCGGAGGTTTGTACCACGACTCACAAATCATCAGCAGCCTCTTTTGGGAAATAAAAGAAAAGATCGGATCCGATAAGGCGCTAAAGATCGCCACCGAAACTCTGTCAAAGCTAAATCCCGCAACGACCTTTGCAGATTTTAACGAACAGCTTTTAAACAGCATTTCGGCTGGAGATAAAAACGTCGTTGCCGAAATTTTAAAGACTAGGGATTTTAATTATGAATAGTTTAATTGGTATCTGGCTCTTCACGGCGATCATTTACCAAGGTCAGCAAGTTCCTCCTCCGCATCCAAACCTGAAGCTGCGCATTTCATTTTTAAGTGAAACGACGAACGAAATATTTTATTACCGTGATGGCGAGCGTGGCTACTGCCGGCGTTGGGCCAATTACCGTATTGAAGATTCGAACATCATTCAGGAAGTGACCGATGTGGATCCCGGTAATGACATGGCTTGCGGCGGAGACACCGACATGCAAAAAGGAAATGTGTCTAAAACGTTTTTCGAATTAAAAGAAGAAAAATTATTTCTGCATCTGCCTTTAGGAAACGAAGGAATACAGTACATCTTTTCACGAGATTGAATCGAAACGCCAAAAGAACAAGTAAAGTAAATTTACGTATCTTTTTTAATTTTAACCTATGCTTTTCCCATCGCCGATTCTACCAGGTCCACCCTGTTTAATTCCGACAAGGCTTTTACGGCCTTCACTAGACTGTACGCTGTAACCGGCTTAGGAATATGCATGTGATATCCGGCGGCGATTGAAAGATCCCGGTCTTCGGTTCGGGCGTTCGCGGTTATAGCTCCCGCCGGCACCTTGCCGCCACGTTGCGCGGGTAAGGCTCTAACTTTGGCGATCAAGGCATACCCATCTTCCCCGGGCATGCTGATGTCGCTCAGTAGAACATGCGGTTGAAATTTGCCAAGCGTCTCTACAATGTCGAATGCAGACTCGAGAGTTTTAATTTCCGCGCCGCTGTTTTTTAGCCATATGGTGAACAGAACTAAATTATCTTTCGAGTCGTCCACGACTAAAACCCGCAAGCCGCTGAGGTCGATTGAAGTACTAGAAATCTTAGACGAGGCGGCTGAGGCCTGGGCCTGAACGGATAAAGGAAGTTTGACCGTGAAGGTCGCGCCCTTTCCGCGGCCCTCACTTTTGGCAGATATTTCACCACCGTGCTGATGAACGATCGTCTTACAGATCGCAAGCCCCAGCCCCAGGCCACCGTACGAGCGACTTGTCGACATGTTTTCCTGCTTAAACTGGTCAAAGACGTGCGGTAAAAAATGGGGGTCAATCCCTTGACCATTATCCTTAATCTGGATGATGGCCCGATCGTGGCCCCAGTCGGTCCTGATACGAACTTCAACATGGCCATTCTTCGGGGTAAACTTAATGGCATTCTGCAGAAGATTACTGATCAGCTGTTGGACCCTTTTTTCATCGGCCGAAACGATTGATGCTTCTTCGATTAAATCTAATTTCAATTCGATGTTTTTTTCTTCTGCTTTTATCTGCAACGAGGTCAACGCCTGCTGTACCGATTGCTTTAGATCCAATGGTTTTTTCTGTAAAACTAAATTCCCGGTGATGATGCGAGACATATCTAAAAGATCTTCAATAAGGTCCCGCTGAAGATCGGCATTTCTTTCCAATGTATCTAAGGCTTGTTGAACTAAGTTCTTATCGTTCGGATTCGCACGAAGTAATTGCACCCAACCTAAGATAACGTTTAAAGGTGTTCGTAATTCATGTGAAAGAGCGGCCATGAATTGATCGCGACCTTGCAAGGCCTGCGATAAGTCTAACTGAGCCTGCTTGATCCCAGAGATATCTTGGAACATCAAAAGCTTCGCCGACTTACGACCGTGCACTGCCGGTAAGGCTTCAGCAAATAACAAAACCGGAATTCTTTTTTCTTTAATGGTCATGACCGTTTCGAAGCCACTGGTCCGGCCACAACTGGCAATCTTCGCCATTAAGTCATCCAGTTTAAAAATTTCACCCTTTTCATTT
>CAXSEH010000009.1:24409-34313 GCA_964236345.1 uncultured Bdellovibrionales bacterium | reverse complement strand
TCGCCAAAAGCGCGGTAGTCTTGCAAACCAAATCCTGATTGTTTGACACTTTTCGGTGGTCCGAATATTTCCGCTGACCATTTGTTTCTACAAATCAGACCCACTTCTAATGAGTCCGCAATTTTTTTAAGTTTTTCATCTTCGCCCCAAAGATGCGCGGCGAAACCAAAATACGAAACGTTCGAGTATTTTTGGATGTCAAAAGGGTATTTGACCGTCGATAAAATAAAAAGTGGAGCCATTACTTGGTCTTGCTGTAACGTGGAACAGTTCGACATATCTTGGGTGAAAACGATCGGAAGGTACTTCGTTTGTTGTCGGTCCGTTAATGTTTGGCCGGTTTTAAGAAGGCGCGCCTGATCGGATTCGGCTAAAGCGTTAAGTTCGGAAAATGTCTTGAAGGATTCGCGTTTAATGACCGGAGTCCACAAAGATTTATCATCGATCGACTCGGATGGCTTAAGTTCGCTTAAATAATTTTGAATTTTTTGCAGCCATAATTTTTCATTTTTCTCTAAAACGAAAAGCCTAGCTGAATTCCACGCCAGCTGACCCTGTCCGATGAGAAAGGACTGGATGACGTGATTAAATGTGGCATCGTCCGGTTCTGCAATGGCGGCCGCCGTGTTTTTCGTGCCACTGGCTATTTGAACCTTTTTAAACTGCTGGGGAGTGACGGACGCAATCCATTTCATCACTTCGGTTGCGTGACTTAACTGTCCAACGAACGAAACAGCCTTGATGCCGGGGTGGGTGATTAATATTTTTTTTACATCTTCATCATTCGCGATAAGAACTTGAATAAGGCCCGCGGGCAGATCACAAACTTCTATTAATTCAGTTAGGATTGCGGCCGTCACCGGCGATGATGACGATACCTTTACAACTGCCGTATTTCCGGCGGCAATGGCCGGGAAAAGTCTTTCGCAAATAAGTCTCAATGATAAATTCCAAGAGCAAATGATGGAAACAACGCCAACGGCCGAACATGAAAGATTTGGCGCCTTAAGTTCTTCTAAAACTTCATCCAACGAGTGTAAGGCAGACTTCATGGAAAAGTTCAGTACGAAGTCCAACGGTAATCCCTGGTCGAGTGCTTCCAGGCGAGCCCATTTTAGTTGATTTTCTTCTAAGCAGGATTTGATGCGAGTAAGTAGCGTTGTCCGCTCCGCAAAACTAGAAAGCTTATAGGCCGCAAAAAACTTCTGGCTTTGTTGGATCGCCGAAACCGCTTGTAAAAGGTCCGCGTGAAAAACTTCGTGTAGTGTTTCAGCGGTGAATGGATTGTTTTTTATTTTTAGCGAGTTGACTGGCTTTGCCGCTTCGCGATTGATGAGACTGTGAATAACCATTTTTTGAATCTATGAGAATCCAACTAAATTACAACTACAAAAAAAAGTGGCGGCCGATTGGATCCCTTACGGATGTTATCGACCGCCTGATTTAACAGAAATAACGCTTCGGCGGAGGTTTTGGCCTCTTGCCGCGTCTAGCTAGTAACGGTTAAGAAACCGATACCTCCGCCATTGTTATGTCATATAAATTCATAACATCACCACCTTTCCAACCGTTAGAACGGCTTAAGAAAAGAATAATCTAAATCCGTAAATCACGCAAAATTATTTTTGTGATCTTAGCCATAACGAAATTGAATGGGGCTATGGAAAATTAAACTGTTAATTTACATTTAACTTTAATTGATGAACTATTTTTTCTTGAAGCGATTTCATTTCGGCCTCTGGCAGTCGCTTTGCCCTTTTGAAATCTAAATCTGGAATGCTCCAAGCCGGGATCAGGTGCAGGTGATAGTGTGGAACTTCGAACCCGGCAACAATCGTTCCCACGCGCGGGCAGCCCGTTACCGCCTGGATCGCCTTTGCGATCTTTTGGGCGTTAAGTCCAACGCGGGTATACGCTTCGGTCGGAACATCAAACCAATGGCTGACTTCTTGTTTTGGAATAACTAACACGTGTCCCGGATTAACTTGGTCTAACGTCAATATCGAAATAGTTAACTCATCTTCGTGGATTTTGTATGAAGGAAGTTCGCCATTAATAATTTTTGTAAATACCGAAGCCATATAAATCCTTTACTTAAGTTTAAGTTCGCCTTTTTTCGTAAACGGGATCGAAAAAATACCCACTTGAGCTGAACCGTTTAATTCATAATCTTTTGATAAAGATTTTTTCATCAAACCATCAAGTAAACCTGATAGAGCGTTATATTCGAAATTCAATGGAACTACGACATCACTAGCCCCGTTGGCCGGAACCTCGAAACCCTTATCGAAAACGCCTTCGGTTACTTTTTTACCAGAAAATTGCAGGGCGTAATTTATCTTACTCAGCTTGATGGCGACCGCATTTGGATTTTTTATGTTTAATTTAAGATTAATTAAAACATCTTTTAATCCCACCTTCTCGACATCCACGTCCATAATTTTTACTTCAGGATCTTTAACAAGATCCTTGGTTAATGACGTACATGCCGTCATTAGTAAAGGTATCAACACTAGTAAAAGAATTTTCGACATGATTTAACTTCTTTGATCTAATGGCTTCCAGGTTAAGCCTTCTTTTCCCTGCCATTTTCCGCGAGGGCGGTAAATGCGGTTGTTTGCATATTGTTCCATCGCGTGCGCGATCCAACCCGAAATTCGCGAAACGGCAAAGATGGGCGTGAAAATATCAGTCGGAATTCCCATCGCGTGGTAAACGGTCGCAGAATAGAAATCAACGTTTGGCATCAGGCCTTTTTGTTTTTGCATCGTATCGTCAATCAAGGCCGACATTTCGTATAATTCTGGTTTCCCCATTTTTTTTGTCAACTGTTCCGAAAATTTTCTTAAAATGGCCGCGCGTGGATCTCCGTCTTTGTAAACCCGGTGACCAATACCCATTACTTTTTCTTTTGCCGCTAGAGCATCTTTTACGAACTGTTGGGCCTTTTCAATGGTGCCGATTTTCGCTAACATGACCATGACCTGCTCGTTCGCACCGCCATGTAAGGGACCTTTTAGCGCGCCCAGTGCGGAAACAATTGCCGAATGCAAATCGGATAACGATGAACTTGTTACGCGAGTTGCGAAGGCCGAACAATTTAATTCGTGATCGGCATGTAAGATAAGACAGGTATCAAAAAGTTTGACCATTTCGGCATCCGGCTCTGTGCCTTTCAACATGTGCATGAAGTTCCACGCCATCGATTTACCAACTTGTGGAAGTATGATGTCACGTTTGTTACGAATAGATTCATAGGCCGTCACGATCGACCCCATCTTTGCGGTCAAACGAATAGCTTTCTTACGGTTTGCGGCATCTGAATTGTCGTTCGCATCCGTATCCCAATGCGAAAGAAGTGAAACTGCCGTGCGTAACCAAGCCATGGGATGCACGTTCGTCGGCAAAGTTTTAAGGACGGCGATGTAAGCGGGATCTAAAGTCATATTTTTATTAAGTTCTACCTTGAAACTTTCAAGTTCTGATTTATTTGGCAAACGATCGTTCCAAAGTAAGTACGTCACTTCTTCGAAAGTTGAATTCTTTGCTAGGTCTTCGATCGTATAACCGCGAAAGATCAGCGTATTGCCGACGATGAATGAAACGGCCGTTGTACAAGCCACGACGCCCTCAAGACCCTTATCTAATGCGCCTTCATAAATATTTACTTCTGCCATAATTACCTCTGGACTTCATGTCCGCTTTTATATTTCTAATACCTTGCTAAATTAACAAATGGTCACTTACTTGGCTAGTTTAATCACTTGGTCTTTTGTTTCAATCACAATGACGGTCTGATCCCGTAACGGTTCTTCGAGTCCCGAAATTCGTTGGGCCTGAAAAAGCAATTCATTGCGTAACTCGTGAACGCCCGCCTTCATCGTTTCGGTCATGGCCTTCACGACTGCATCTGGCCCAATGATATTGAGCAGTCCATCAGTGACGATACAAAGCCTAGACTTTGGCTCGAGCTCGATCTGAGCTGAAGTTAATTGCGCCGAAAAATTTTGCTGAAAAGGAGCTAACTCCGAATTCAGCCGCTGAACCATTTTATTCGCGGTCATGTAAAAGGCTTCGATCTTTCCTGCACTGCAAAATTTCAGTGAGTAGTCGCGACGGTCGACAACCGCATAAAACGCGTTCGTGTAGTCTTGCGGGCCGGCCAGAGATTTAAGTTCGTTTGCCATGTGTTGCAAAACTTTTTCCGGCGAGTTTCCTTTTTTTGCTTCTAACATGTGCGAAACCTTCAAGATCAAAGACAAGAACAGGGCCGACATGGCGTATCCTGAAGAGGAGGCCACCAACACGCCGAATCGAAATTTGTCTTCATGCTCAAAAATATCAAAGTAATCGCCTCCGGATTCTGTTCCAAAGACAAATTTACGGCTGAATTCGAAACCAGGGATTCGTGGCATTTCTGTAGGGATAAGTGATTTTTGAACTCGCGCCAACAATTGTGAGTCGTTTGAAACTTTGGACATTAAGGCGTCTAACTTTTGCGAAAATTTTTGCAATTCACTTCGGTACGTGATGACTTCCGAATTTTTTGCCTTCAGTTCGTTTTCTAAATTTAGAATGGTTTTTTTAAGCTTCCCGACTTCTTCATCTGACATGTTCTTTATTTTGGAGGGCGCTTAGTCGATGGTCAACCGTGAAGCACCCGTCTGCAAATAGCCCAGTTCTTTGTTCAGAATACTTTCTAAAGCTGAGACCCTTATACCTAGACTTTGATCTTTCATTTCTTGCACCTGCGCCAGGGAAGCAAGATGACTTTTGGTTTGAGCCTGCGCTTGGCGACGCAGTTCCGCTTTGAATACCTTAGATAGATTCATCGAGTCTAAAGGCCAATCGGCCGTCGAGTAATGAATCGGCCAATAACTTGGATCATTTTTAATTTTAGTATAAAAGTGTCCCCAAATTGCCAAAGCCATAAAATTTAAAATATGAAAAGTGAACAAAGCTCCGACCATGTAGTAAAAACGTGGCCATACTTGATCAAGAGAACCTAACGTAATGAGCGTGGCCATTACGACCGAAAATATTTGTATAGACACGACCCAGCCCCAAATCGACTTCGTTCGACTTTCTAGCGGGCCAAATAAGCGCGCCAAATAGCAGGCTCTTGCCAAATAGATTCCAATCGTGCCGGCTAAAGTCAGATGCAAGTGCAGTTCGGAACGAGCCAAGAAATAAAAAAGTAAGATGATAAAAAAAAAATCTTTTTTAAAAATCCATTCCAAAACGAAAAATCCAGCAAAAAAAAGCGTCATGGGTAAAAGCTGTCCGTCTAATAGAAAGAAACCTACTGAACTTTCTTCCCCAAGAATTCGATGCAAAGACCAAAGGCCGCGAGTAGGATCGATCCAAACCAAAAATATCAACGCGTACAACGGCCAATTCGCCAACGCCGAAAAGGAAATTTGCATTAAACTTTGGACCGGATCTCCGAGTTTGAAATCGTATTTAAGCATTCCTTCCAAAACACTTCGGTTTGGCGTGAATGAGAATAATACTTGTTTTAAGGCCGCCAGTAATACTTCGATTTTTTTCATGAAGTTATTCCGTAGATGTCGAAACGAACCAGTTTTCCAACAATTTGCGAATGGGGCTTCTTTAATAGGAAAGGCGCTTTAATGGGCCGTTTTACAACAACGCGGCGAACGGATTTCTGTTGCAAGGCCAACTGTAGGACTTGCGCCGCGTCGCTATCAGAACCAACAAGATTTCTGAAGAAAACCATTTCTTGCCGCGGCAGCGCCGATTTTACTTTTTCGGGAAACATTGGATCGAAATAAATCACGTCAAAGTCTTCGCTTAAGTTTTGAAGGATTAATTCGGCCGATGCGAATTGAAATTTTAACTTAAGTTCCTCGCTAAAGGTTAAATGGCCCTCATTTAACGCCAGGAAAATTAAAGGATTGCGTTCGAGTGCGGTAACCTCAAATCCCAGCTGAGCTAAAAAAACAGCATCAATTGCTAACCCGGCGCTTAAATCTAAAACTCGTAAACCTGCGCGCCCGGCACCCAAGGCACGGCCAATCAATTCTTTTTTCATCGTTGATTTTTTTTTATGGTAGTTGCGCCGATCTTCAGCGAAATCGATACAGAACTTATTTCCATTCATATCAAAAATCTTCGGTGGGCCTGTCAGAAAATCGATTTCTTTGATCAAACCAAAGTCAAAATTTTGCAGCTGTAGGAATTTAAGCCATGCAAAGGCCTTTTCCTCTGAAACCTCACCCGTAATAAATTTAAAATTTTTTAAAGGGTCCAATTCAATTTTTCTCCGACGTACCAAAAATTTTCGGAAAATAAAATAAACGCCATCAGCAAAAACGTTCGGTAGGCGTCTTTGCGAATTAAATCTAAATCAGACCCGATCGGACTTTTAATCTTCAGTATTTTATTAAATAGCGGTAAAGACCAAAAGACCAATAACATGGTCCCAAAAATCGTCCAAATTAAACTGGCATAAAAATAGTGAAATAAAAGCCACAGGATGCAGAATACACTCCACCATCCGACCAAAAATTTTTGCGACTTATCAAAGCCCATTCGGGTCATGGTGTTCAGGATACCGGCTTGGTATGAAGTCAAAATATGGCTGAAATTATTCACGTGAATTAAAAATAAAACGCCAAAACCCCAAAGTATTCCGAAGCATAAAATTTCAAGGTCTATGCCGCTACCCAATGCAACCTGATAGCCACACGCTAAGCCAGCACCAACCATAATGAACAAGATAACTTCACCTAAACGATTATATTTGTACGAATTTTTTTTAGCGAACCGTCCCAGAAAAAATAAGATCGCAACAACCGAAACAACCAAATTTAGCTCTGGCTCAAGCACTAATGCGGGTATCGCAATGAGACCAGATAAACCCATTAAACACCAAGAAATGGTCGACGCTTTCTGGGCCGTAATCCAACCACGTGCGATCGGCTTGTTGGACTTCAGGATATTAACCCGGTCGTAACCGTAGACGTGATCGACCACATCATTTCTAATATTTACTCCACCGTATAACAATAACGCGGCCACAGCCGCAAAAGTGATCGAAACTGGGTCTCGGAACCGGTCATCGACGAAGTTTTTTGATAGCACGTAAAAAAGCGGCATTAAAATTAAAACGTAAGTATGAATTTTGATAAGCGATGTCGCCAAAAGTGTTAAACTAGGCCGATTAATTTCGAAGCGCGTAAAAATCTGAAACGTTACGGTTTCGTTTGGTTCGCCTAAGTTTAACGTTTTTACCGGCAGTGGTATGGTCTTATTTTTTTTATGAATTCCTGTTCCCCAGAGGTATTCCCAAAAATCGACATCCGTCTGCTGTAGAGTTTTAAAAAGATTGTAGTTCATTAAGCCGGCTTTCTTCGCCAGTATAAAATTTCTGTTAACGGTCGTAACTTTACAATTAAATCTTTCTCTTCACCCTTCAGTAATTTTTCTAGCTCGGCTAAATGATGTTGGTAAAGATCGATTAAGCCTGAATTAATATCATCAAATTCAGAAACTTTCCGGTTAAACAAACTTTGAGCCTGGGCAGCATCAGACGAAAGCGCAAGGATCATTTGTTCTAGGTTAGTGGCCTTGATCATTGAATCAACTTGAGGTCTTGAAAGCTGATGGGCTAAAAATGCACCGAAAGAATTTAAGTATCCCGATTTTAGATCTCCTAAAAGGGCTTTGCCTTCATCGTTACGAACGTTGAAGTCTAAAAGGTCATCACTCCGTTGAAAAAGTTGGCCTAGTAATGAACCCATGTCATTAAGTAGTCGGTGAATTTGCGGATCGTAATTTTCGATCGCCATGAACGGAGCGCGCAAGCACCACTTAAACAATGACGCTGTTTTTAGATTGTGGATGCGATCAAGCTGCTCAAGCGTGACGAAAAAATCACCGACCACCGAATCTTGAA
The DNA here is from genome assembly GCA_964236345.1 of uncultured Bdellovibrionales bacterium. GTDB lineage: Bacteria > Bdellovibrionota > Bdellovibrionia > Bdellovibrionales > Bdellovibrionaceae > Pseudobdellovibrio. Next base: position 26,392 of record CAXSEH010000009.1, on the reverse strand, counting down.
GCCATTCGCCTTCGAGCAAATCCGAAATCATCTGGCTGGTGTATTGAACAAGCTTAATGTTTCCGTGCATCGAAAGATTCACCATGACTCGGGCTAGTAAGTAGTCGCCCGCAAGAACCGCGTACTCGGGAGTGTACTTTGTCCATGCCGCCTTTTTGCCCCGTCGTAGCTGTGATCTATCAACGAGGTCATCGTGTAAAAGGGAAGCGTTATGAATAAATTCGATCGTTTGCGCCAGCAAGTTTTGCACGGGCTGCGCGACCCCTAGTGGAGTTGCAACTAAGCCAACTAAGTGCGACCGAAAGCCTTTGCCGCCGGAAAAAAGTTCGTCATACAAGGTATTAAGTTTTGGAAGATAAGCCGGAAAATCTTGCGGAGAAAAAATTTTGTATGTCATAGGCTTATTCACTTAGTTTGTTATGATACGTTACGTCTAGTTTTGTTAATTCTAAGTCTTGAGTCAAGACGAGCAGAGTCTTATGATTTTCGTATGTTAGTAACAGAGATCCCCGTTTTTAAATCAAACGTGACCATTAAGTTTCATCAGGCCGATCCCGCCGGAATCATGTTTTTTGGACACGTTTTCACTCTAACCCATGACGTCTACGAGGACTTCATACGGGACTGTGGGTTATCTTGGAAAGATTGGTTTCGAGATCATAAGTACCTAACCCCTATTCGCCATACCGAATGCGATTTCTTACAACCCTTTCGCGCTGGAGAAACGTATCAGGTCTTAGTTCAAGTGACCGAATTTTCATCATCCTCATTCGTGCTCTATTACGAGTTCTTAAAGGGCCCGCATAAACATGCCATTGTTAAAATGGTTCATACCTGCTTAGATCAAAATACTTTGCAAAAAACCTCGCTTCCGCCTGAAGTTAAATCGGCCTTATCTAAATATTACAGAAAGCAAACCAATGCCTGAACTCAAGACAACTAAGAAATTTTACGAAGATGGATTGCGATTCGAATGTCAGGGATCTGGAAAGTGCTGCACCTCCCACGGAGAATTCGGACACGTTTTTCTTACGCGCGCTGATCGCCAGAGAATGGCAAAAACTTTAAATTTGGGAACCGCCGCCTTTACTAAAAAATATTGTGATCAGTTGGGTCCAATTTGGCGCCTTAAGGAAGAGTTTGGGAATCCCGACTGCGTCTTCTTAAAAGATAAAAAATGTACGGTGTATGAAGGTCGTCCAACCCAGTGCCGCACGTGGCCCTTTTGGCCAGAGGTTATGACCGCAAAAGCCTGGAAAGTCGACGTTGAAAGTTTTTGCCCTGGCGTGGGTAAAGGCAAATTGTGGACTGCAAAAGAAATCGAAGAAATCATGGAGACCGAAAAACGCAGCGAAGCCGCGTTGGGCACCTAATATGGAATACAGTTTACTTGCAACCTTCGCTATTCTGATTGGTCTTGAATTAGTACTGGGCATCGATAATATTTTATTGATTTCGATCGTTACGGATGGCGTTGAAGAAAGTATTCGGAATAAAGTGCGAATTATTGGCCTGGGGCTGGCGCTGGGCGCCCGATTACTTCTGTTGCTGGGCGCGAATTATTTGGTACGGATGAATGAACCGGTCATCGGTTCTTTAAGCTATAAAAGTTTAATTCTACTTTCTGGAGGGGCTTTTTTAATTTACAAAGCAGTTAAAGAAATTCACCACGTCGTCGAAAGAAAATCGGACAATTCTGCTATTAAAGTGGTGATGATGACTTTTGGCGCCGCCATTATTCAAATATTAATGTTAGATATCGTTTTCTCAATCGATTCGGTCATCACCGCCGTCGGACTAACCGATAATTTGTTAGTCATTTATTTGTCGGTGGTCATTTCTTTCGTCTTGGTGTTGTTATTCTCGGGCAAAATTGCACCCTTCATTCAGAAACACGCCACTCTTAAAATTTTGGCGTTGGCATTTTTGATCACCATTGGCGTTACGCTTGCGGTTGAAGGATTAGGGGGCCACGTACCTAAG
>CAXSEH010000009.1:0-24399 GCA_964236345.1 uncultured Bdellovibrionales bacterium | reverse complement strand
TACATTTATCTTCCGATGGGATTTGCGTTGGCGGTTGAATTGTTACAAATGCGGTTCTTGCAAAACGAGAAAAAGAAAAACCGCTAAATTTTCTTTTTTAAAAATTCTTTGATGTCATCCAAAACGGTCTGCTTATCCAGAGCGGAAGTATAAACTTCGGTTTCACCACTTTTTGGCATGTAAGCAAAAGTTTGTTCTTCGGGATAGCAAACATTTAAACACCCCGAAGTCATAACTCGCACTTTGCCATTTTCGTCGCGGGCCTTTAAGTCTTTGCGAATTGCCGATTTAACTTCTTCGGCCAATTCGGGCTGATTGTACTTAGCCCCGCACTTCGTGCAAATAAACAGCGAACCCGTTTCCCAAGGAACATTATACTTTTTTGTCATCTAGTCTCCGATTTAATTTCTTCATCGTTTGTATTTTCAATTCTTCAAATTTAACTTTACCCAAATCAGTGACCGGTATTCGATCGATCCTGATTAACTTATAAATTTTTTCGTACCCTCGAACGGCTTGATTGAACTGGGCCACCATCTCTTCGGCCACTTGGGTCGATATCGTGTCTTCGACAACGAGGACTAAAATATTTTCGGCCCGTTCGTCCGCAACCGAGAACAGAAAATATTGATTGAGAGATTGGTTTAGGGAAGAAGAAATAAGATTTAACTTATCACGGAGTTCGGGTAACGAAACCCCTTCGCCCAGTATCTTAATATAATCAGTGGTTCGGCCTAAAAGTTCGATGCCATCATTTGTTAAAAGCACCTTATCTTCTGTCTGAAGCCAATCATTCGCAAATAAGGTCACGATGAACTTATCTAGTTTTTTTTGGATCATTCCCTGAGCTAAAGAATTGCAGTTGATTTGAAGCAGACCCTTTTCGGTCTTTACTTTTACGCCCGGAAGTAAGGTGAAGTCTTTGCGCTGATCTTCTCGGACCGCAATCATCGAGCACGTTTCGGTCATCCCGTATGTTTCGGTGCAGGGCCAACCTAAATTTTCAAAGGCCTGCCTTAAGGATCCTGAAAGCTGTCCACCTCCAACAAAGACTTTTTTTATTTTTGCAGGGCATGGCATTTTTAACTGAAGCAAATCATAAATTTGAGTTGGAATAAGCGATAGATGTGTGATTTGGCTACGGTTCATCCATTCCAAGATGGTTGCCGGATTCCATTCAGAAAGAACAACTTTCGACGAGGTCAAAAATGCGCGCGCCAAAACGGAAAGCCCCGCCACATGAAATGTGGGAAGGACTAATCCCCAAATATCGTCGTGGTTTGCTTTGAAAAATTGATTGAATCTTTGGGCGGAGTTTAGGACCGCCTCACGGGAAAGGGCGATTAGCTTTACACTTTCGGATTCTTTTTTTGAAGATCCCGAGCTAGCGATTAGGAAATAACCAACCGAACCAACTTGCTTTTCAAATTCAATTGCTAACTCGAGCAAGATCTTTTTTTCACCGTCCGGAAGTTTTGGATTCATTAATAGTTGGTTTGAAACGCGCGGTTCAAAAGAAATCACAGACTATCGCTCCATTTCAGCTGCTTAAGTTGCGCGGTCATACCAATTCCAGACTCTTTTAAAATGGCCGGCGCAAAATTGATTTCACTTTCATTTTGGTAAATGAAGCAATCGTGAAATTCGGTGGGTTCGTAAAGTGGAAGGGTCAATAGCCCTGATTTATTCATCGCGAAATTTTGCGCCGTCCTTAACGCATGGGCCACTCCTACCGGATGATCCATTGTCGACGTAATAGTGAAGTTCTTAAATTTACCTATCGGCTCACGCGCGGGTTTTATAATTTTAAACTGAAAATTTTCTTTTGCCACAATAAAATCGGCAGCCAGAGGTCGTTGTTTGTTCCAACGATTCCAGAAATCTGGTTCGTAGGCCGAAGGGTCTTCGATATATTCGATCCTTACCGACGGCGAAAGCATTTTAAGGAATTTTTGAAATTCATCTTTTGTCAAAATTCCGTTGAAATCGATGCGAAATTCAAGATTTGCAGGTGCCGCGTTTAAGACTTCGGTTAAGTTCTGGACCGCGTGGTCTCCTTTTATTTTTAGCGTTTTCCCTTGTAGGCTGGCCCTTTTAAAATCGTAATCTTGGTACTGAGTAACCAAGACATTATTATCGACCCATTTATTCTTAAGTAATGAAATATCCCGTTGACGAGCCCGCAGATCCTCGATTGCTAGGGCATAAGCCCGTTGAAACAAAGTGGCCTTGTAACGAATTTCATCTTTTAGCGGTAAGTCTCCTAAAGATGGCCACGGGCAAATATCGGCTACTCCCCAATGCCCTTCGGTATCGATTACCTTAATAAGCGCACCTTCTTTTCGCGATCCTCGATCAAGCGCATTCACCTTGTTTTTTTTGGTTAATGAATAAGGTGAAAATTGAATCTTCATTAAATTTGAAAGCCGATCGCAATAAAAATGCTGAACAACAAACTAAAAGCGGCAGATTGCGCCAAAAAATTATTGTAAGCCGGGCTTGGTTCCGTGCGAAAAACTTTTTTACCTACCGATAGGCCGACCGGAAAACTAAAAAGTGGAATGGCGTAAACCCACCACCTTTGCAGTGAAAGCCAGTAATATCCCACGATGAACGGTGCGATAAGTAGAAATGCAATCCACAATCGACCGCCCGTTAATCCTAAGCGCACGGCCAAAGTTCTTTTATGAACAAGCACGTCGTTGTGAATATCACGCAAATTATTAATCGCGATAAGCACCGTACTCAGAAAACCAATTTGCAATCCTAACACGAAGGCGTTCAGGTCGTAGGCGCCCGTCAGTAAATAATAAAGCCCGCCAACCGCAACCAACCCGAAGAACAAAATCACGAATAAGTCCCCCAATCCGTGATAGGCCAAGGGCACCGGTCCTGAGGTATAAGCGTATCCCATTAAAATTGAAACTAAACCGATGATCAAAATGGGAAGACCACCGTAAATAACAAGCGGAATTCCGAAAACGGCGGCCATCAAAAAAAACAACGAAGCAAAAACCATTACTTGCTTGAAAGTGAAATGGCCTTGCTGCGTGACTCGCATAGGACCGATGCGTTTGTCGTCATCCGCCCCTTTTTTGAAATCCATTGCGTCATTCACAAAATTGGTTCCGATCTGGATGCAAAAACTGGCCATAAGCGCGCAACCGACAATCCACCATTGAATCTGGTGGCCCATTCCGCGCGCAAGACCGGTAGCCGCAATGATGGGCACTAACGATGCGGATAAAGTCTTAGGACGCGCCGCTAAAAACCATGCTTTTGTTTTTGTCATGGGGACAGAGTAGCAAAAGATTGTTAGGCTGAAAATGCTTTTAAAGAGGTGCGTATGGTTATTTTGGCGGGAGTTTTGGGTTTTCTGTTGGGCGGGCTCTTAATCGGGTTTGTCGTCTATTCGCGTCTTCGAATTGATGTACAAACTTGGAAAACCAGATTTGAGCTGACCGAAACAAGTGCCGAGCAGCACAAAACCGAATCTCTGGGTTTGCAAAATCAACTGACACTGCAGTTCGAAAACTTGGCGCAAAAAATTTTTGATGAGAAGTCGACTAAAATGACCGACAACAATTTTCGCCAGCTGACCACTTTATTAGACCCTTTGAAAGAACGTATCAAAGATTTCGAAAAGAAAGTGGAAGACACGTACTCGAACGAACGCGCGGAACGTAGTCACCTGAAGGGCGAAATTTCAAAACTGATTGAACTGAACCAAACAATGTCTAAAGAGGCGCAAAACTTGGCCCTGGCCCTCAAAGGAGAAAATAAAACTCAGGGTAACTGGGGAGAAATGATTCTTGAAAATATTTTAGAACGGTCAGGTCTTCGTAAAGGGCAAGAATTTTTCACTCAAGAAACGCTACGCGGTCTTAGCGGCGAGGTCTTACGGCCCGACGTCATCGTGAAGTTACCCGACGGAAAACATTTAATCGTCGACTCAAAAATGACCCTGACGGCGTACGAAGCTTCAATGTCGGCTGAAAACCCGGCCGACAAGGATCGATTCGCGCACGCCCATGTCGAATCGCTGAAGCGTCACGTGAATGAGTTGTCTGATAAAAAATATCACCTAGCCGAAACCATTATATCCCCGGACTTCGTGATGCTGTTCATGCCCCTTGAACCCGCGTTCGCAATGGCCTTTCGTTTGAAGGCCGAACTCTTTGAGCAAGCGTGGGATAGGAATATCGCGATCGTAAGCCCCACTACGCTGTTATCAACCCTTAGGACGGTGGCTTCCCTTTGGAAACAAGAACGTCAGCAAAAAAATGCTCTAGACATCGCAAAGCGCGGCGGCGAACTTTACGATAAATTTGCGGGTATCGTTAAAGATTTAGAAACCCTTGGCGAACGCGTGAACTCGGTCCAAAAAACCCATTCAGATATTATGGGAAAAATGGCGCACGGTCGTGGCAATTTGATTTCACAAGTTGAAAAACTTAAAGAGCTTGGTGCAAAAGCTGAAAAATCCTTACCCCCTATGTTGGAGTAATTTTTATGAAATATATTTTGTTTTCTTTTCTGGTAGGATTCAAAGTTTTGGCTATGGACCCCACAACGATTTGCGACGATAACCAGTCCTGCACGCCACCAATGCTTAGCATTGTGCAAGAGTACAAAAAAGGCGGCGCCGCGATTTCTAACCAGACGTTGTCGGGATTTAGTGGTGGCTGCTACTATCTAAGTTCGCTCTACAGCAGTGAGCATAAGCACCACGGAGCTTTTGTTTTTGAGCGTGCAGGGGACAACCTTGCGGTGACAGGCATTTTTAGCTTTTTTACTAAGGATGATCCTTACCAAAATATGAATTCCATTGAGATGAAAAACTGGTTGATTCAAAATGGATACCCATTTTCACAAGCGGTCGAATCGGACCGTGAGGTGGAACTGCGTTTCTTAACCGATCAATCTGATTTTCATTATTGGTTTCGCAGCAATTCTGAAATGAATAAAATTTTTGTTATCGGCGAACAATTTTCAGCCGGGAAAAATACGTCGCTATTTTGCGAAATGAACGCGCGGTAATTACTGACACCGAAACGATAGTTCATAGGTGTATGCCGAACCCAGCGCGCTATCCGCGATACCGCCCCAAGTCCCACGATGCCACCCGCGGTAGATTCTCTACGACCACCAAACGCATAGCCGGCGCCGCCGACGGCTTGGGCTACTTTGCTAGCGGTCTTCGCGTTTTTATAAGTCGATTCTTCTAGTGATCCGCCGTATTGACTGCCCTCTTTGACGACCATGGGCGCTTTATTGCCGGCCACTTTTTCGCAATAGTCTTCAGCCTGTCGCATAGCTCCCCGGTAGCCTTCATCTTTGTCTTCCGTTTTCAAGATGACCTTGTGAACGCCGTCCGCACTAGGCCGCACGTCGCGATGATGCGCGCATCCCACGGTTAGGGTTAAAAGACTGTAAATCGTAACGACAGAAATTATTTTTTTCATTATGAACCGCTCTTTTCCAAAAGGACTTGGACTACGTAAAGGGTTGACGAATTTTTTTCTTGGATGATGTTTGTTTCTTGGATCATTAAAGTCTTTTCATCAAGGATAACGAGGTAAAGTTTTTCTAATCCAACATCCATCTGAATTTTTGTTGGCGCATTTAAACTTTCTCTTAGTAAATAAGTCGCTATTTTATTTTCATCAACATCGACCTTTTGGCTGACGATGTACTCGCGAAGTAAGTCTGTTTCATTCGTCAGATTTAAATTATGTGCTGCCGCAAAAACCAGCGACAAATTTTCGTACTTCGCTTGGATCCGTTGCGAAATGACCGCGGGAAGCTTTTCGCCTTTTAGAAAAATCGAACACCTAAGACTTGCGGAAGTCTGTTGAACGCAAGTCCAGCCTGAATTTCTTAAAAGATCATGGCGCTGCTTACCCTGTGAAGTCAGAGTGTTTACTGTTTCAAATTTTTTAACGGTTGAAAGTTCAAAGTCAGAAGAAAACTTAAAAGAGCCTACCGGAACTTCGGGGTCTTGCGCAAAGGCGTTAGAGGCTAAAACTAATAGGACCGCAAAAATAACTGCGCATTTAACGTTTTTCATTGCAAAAGCTTAACAAGCTAATTTTAGGTGTCAAGCGCTTGAACTTTAACTTCACTTAGCACTACACTGGGTGAATGAAAAAACTAATTCCCCTGGCATTTTTAGGTTCACTTCTTTTTTTGACAAGCTGCGCGACTACCATTGACGCTTTCTATTCTGCGCATGCCGACCAGCACTCGGTAAAGACGATTTATCTAGTTAATAAATCGGCGGCGTCGCAAGAGATGGATGACCGGATTAAAAAAGAATTACAAAATCGTCAGATCAACGTCATCGTGGGCCCCGATACGAATAAAGTAACCACCGAAGATGCGATCATGAGGTACACCGAAACGTGGAAAAAAGAAATCAGCAACAACATTGAAGCATTAGATATTATTCTTTTTGATAAAAACGGCGAAGTCATCGCATCAAGCCACTGGAAAAATTCGAAGTTCAGCACGCTGGCGCCGATGAATTCAATCGTGCGGGATTCGATCCAAATTATTTTTGAAAAAGTTCAGATTAAGCCTTAAACGACTTCACCATTTTTTAGTTCGATAATCATGTCGTACCCGTCTAGCGTGGAAAGCCGGTGCGCGATGGTTACTAAAGTTATACCATCTAATGATTCTTTGATCACCTTCTGCACGATCGCGTCGGTTTCAACATCGACGCTTGCCGTAGCCTCGTCCAAGAAAACGATTTTTACTTTCATCAGTAAGGCCCGGGCCAGACATAAAAGTTGGCGCTGGCCTTGAGATAAGTTAGCTCCGTTTTCGGCAACTTGAAATAAAAGCTGTCCTGGAAGTTTATAAATAAAATTATCAAGCGAAACTTTTTTTAAAACCGCCCAGATTTCATTGTCTGACGCTTGGGCGTAACGATCAATGTTTCCCCGAAGACTTCCCATGAAAAGTGCGGGATCTTGCGGAATAACCGCTAAATTTCGACGTAACTTTTCAAGCGGAACGCTGTGGATCGAAATATTGTCTAATCTAATTTCTCCGCTTTCAATATCCGCGAAGCGATATACACTTTGAAAGACGGTCGATTTGCCCGAGCCGGTCCGTCCAACTAAACCGACCCGGCTGCCAGACGGTATTTTGAAACTAACGTTTTTCAATACCTGCGGTAAATGCGGCGCGTACCGTAGCGAAACATTTTTAAATTCTAATTCGCCCCCTTCAGGCCAAAACTCGGTGGTGTGGATAACGGCTCCAACGACATCTTGCTCGGGCGGGAGTTCTGCATAGAACTGCAGTCTTTCAACCGAGGTTAATCTTGATTCAAGATCCGAGAACACCCGAACTCCCCAATTTAAATGGCGCCAAAAATCAATCGCGTAAAGTGTGGCAAGACCGGCGGTACCCGCCGCAATGAAGCCGTAGTGGCTAGAAGCAACGATCGTTAACCCGGTCACCGTCGAAATTGCCGCTCCGATCAAAGGTAATTTTACCGAGAACCAGCGATTCACCAGGAAGTGAGTGCGCGACATTTCTGCCGAAAAGGTTAATTTAGAATAAAACTGCTGCATGGCCCACTCACTTTTGTCGAAAGCCCGAATGACAAAGAGCCCGTTCAAGGTTTCTTTAAAGTGCGCGTACCTTGGTGAACGTGCCGTCGAATCCAATCGTTTTATTTCGCGCGCAACCCGCCTGTAATCATTCTGGATACGATAATAAAACCAAAAAATCGGAACCATGAAGACAATCACAAATGGCAGTACGAAAACGATTAACAAAAATGAAACGGTGATGTGGAAAAAAGCGTGGATGGTGTGATCAAAGGTCCATTGTAGTTGAATGTCTACAGATTCCATATCTCGCGAAAACCTTTGCAGAATTCGACCTACCGGGGTGCTGTCAAAAAATCGAATCGGAGTCGAAAGGACCGCGTTCAACATTCGATCATGAAATAAACGACCCGCTTCGATTCCGCGCCGAGACCAAAAGGAATTACTTACGAACGTAATGACCATCGTAAGCAATCCTAAAATACCGTAAACGATAATAATTTTTAAGGCACTTAATGATTGAAGGTGTTGGGACTGTGACAACCATAACTTTTGCGTTAATGGGGCCGCGACGACCGCAAGGGCTCCAAGAAATAAAAGGACCTGAATCAATCTTTGATTTTTACCAAATCCCCCTAGGGCGCGCACGTAGTCCAAATAGACTGACTTATCAACGGCGCCGATGGCCCGGTCTTCATCTTCGGTGATTCTTGAAGAATCCCCGGTCGCGACGCTAGTTGACTGCGAGGTCGACATTTGGTGTGCCGAAGATAATTCTTTCAAGACATTTTCATCGTGCGTTTTTAAAAATTTTTGAAAAGATTTAGATTTTATAAGCAGTTCGCTGTACGTCCCTATAAAGGTTTCGCCGTTTTCGATAAAAAGTATTTGGTCAAAACGGGTCAGTGAACCTAAACGGTGCGTGACCACCACGCGAGTTTTATTTTTCCACGCGCCAAATAGTAAAGCATCGCACAGCCACTTTTCTGTGTTCGGATCGACTGCGGATAATGGATCGTCCAGCAAAATAAAATCAGCGTCGGCTAAATAGGCGCGGGCTAAGCTAACACGCTGTTTTTGCCCTCCAGAAAGGTTAACGCCCTTTTCGCCAATTTCAGTTTCAAGGCCCGAAGGCCACGCCATCAGATCATATTCAAGCGCCGAAACCCTTAGCGCATCCATTACATTAGATTCTTCGACATCGGTTTTGCCAAAAATAATATTTTCCCTAAGGCTTGAATTAACGATGTACGCGTCTTGCGGAACGAAGGCTTTCGATCGCATTTCTTCCGAAAACGCTATTTGTCCTCGCGCGGGTTCTAATTCTGACATAAGAAGGTGCAGAAGAGTTGATTTTCCGCCACCGACCGGGCCGACGATGGCTAGCGATTGTCCCTTCTGTAAAACTAAACTGAGGTCGCCAATAATTTTGTGTTGATCATTGTAATGAAAGGCCAAATGTTCGATTTTAAGGAAATCACCCGATTTTGGTTTTTCGGAAAGATCAACGACATCAGAACGTAAAAAAGTAGTGATTCGATCGGAACTGACGAGAATATTGATGAACCGGCTAATAAATTTCGATAGACCACCAAAGTGATCTTCCATGATCGAAAAAATAGAAATGCACGTAAAGATTAAAGCTAGATCTACTTCGAACCCCCGCAGCACGTGGGTCAATAAGGCCGAGAATAAAACAATCGAAGAGATTGAAGTGTAAACTAAACCCCAAAAAATTTCGGCTTGCGCCAATTCATAGCGTGATTGAATTTCTTTTTTTCGAACTTCATTCACTTCGGCCAGGACGCTTTTCTCCCAAACGAAATATTTTACAACGCGAATCGCGTTTAGCACCTGGGTCATCAGTGTCATGCGTTGGTCTCGGTAAACCAGCATTCGATCTTCCAGGTGTATAAAACTTTTGGAAAGATGATTCGTGATCGGAATTAAAAGTGCCATGACAACCAAAGCTGAAGTTGCCGACCAGCCTAGATAGACAAAAAGCGTAATCGTACATCCTACCAACAGAACAACGGCGTTAGCTAAATCGATGGTCGTGATCGAAGCGTCCGCGATGGCGTCAGAGTCGGTACTCATGTAGTTCACGATGTCGCCCACCTGATATTTATTTTTTGCCGAGGCAGACAATTTAAGGGAATGTGAAAAAAGTTTTTTATTCACTAAGTTCGTAGAGATTTGATTAAACTTTAAAGTTTGAAAAAAGTAATGTTGAATGACGACGCCATTACCCGCTCCGCATAATCCGAAGCTGATGGCGATCAGGGATAACTCTAATAAATCCTGCTGAGTGAAATTTCCTTTTTGGAGTCTTGAAATAAACGCGTGTAACAAAAATGGTGTGGCGAACGAAAAACAGCTGGCAATCACTTGAAATTTGACCGCACGACTCCAGGTCGGTTTTGAAACTTTCATTAAGGATCGCAAAAAGCTTCTGCGGTTTGTCCAGTCAACCGCCGACTCGTCCCAGGGGATTGATCGTGGGTTTACCTCGGGAACGATCGCAAGGCGGTCTGTCGCTTGTACAACGCGTTTTCGCCCAAGAACGATCAGCTCTTGGACTTGAAGGAAAAAGATAGATTTTAAAGACATTCAGCTAGGATCAGTGAATTAAAGGCCTTGGTCAACGTTCCCTTTGCCGGAATCTTGTAGCTTGATCGCCATGTCAAACTGGCGCCCTTGGCTCTTGATCGGGGTCTGAGGGTTCTGCACGACGCGACTTTGAAGTTTCGTGAAGATTGGTTCTTTGATCGCTAAATTATTATCTTGAAGCACGCACTGGCGAGCGATTTTTTTCTCGAGATTAATAACGATGGGCGCTTTGATATTAGCGGTCATTAATGTTGGATCATCTGGAATCGTGATAATATTTAAATAAACTGCCGATTGATCAACCTTCATTTGTAATGATTCAAAATCAGTTCTGTTAAATGAATTTGCGTACTTATGACCAAATATTTCAGGTTCCAAAACGGGAAAAGCAATTGAAGGAAGTTCGCAACTTTGCAGCCAGGCAAAAATATCGTCGTTCGGATCATCAAGCAGAACGAACTGGCGAAGGTCCTTGAAACCAAGTAAACCTTCGTTAAAGGTCAAAACGTCTTCAGATTTGAGCTCGATAAAGCCAAATCGAGATGTTTTTATAACCACAGAGACCTCCTGCTGATATATCAGACAAAGATGATTTAAATAAAGGTTAATAAAATTCTGGACCTAAATCGAGGTGGCATCAATTTTTTTTAATGAATGACGCAGAGATTTATAAACAAAGAAGACAAAGGACACATGGGCCCAAGGTGGAATTTATTCTTTAAAAGCAGATTGGAAACGTTAAATTAGGTTTCTGGCTTCAACAGTTTAGAAATATTCTTCACTTTGTCAGAACTTACCTGAACCGATTGTTGGTTCTGATCCTGAATCGCGATGTAGACTTCTTCTCTATGAATTTTGGTGTCTTTAGGGGCTTCAATGCCGAGTCGAACTTGTTTCCCTTTGATCTGCACGACGCGAATTTTGATGTGATCATCAATCGCAATGCTTTCGCCTAACTTCCTTGTCAAAACCAGCATGACTCACTCCTTGTCATTACGCCTTACTAAATACTAAACCACTTATCGGTTAAGCTTAGCGGAAGTTTAATTATTTGTTCTAACGGAGAAAGTCAAGAAGGCTCATGCTCATAAGCTTGTGAGAAGACTCTAAAGTTCCTTTTAAAGCCGCGTCGGAGCGGTTCAATTCTGTCATAACCTGAAATAGATCGGCGTCTTCGAGCTGCGAATTGTACACTTTGTTGTCGATGATGTTGCGTTGAATGCCATCCGAGGTGGCATTCAACTGGTTCTCACGACCACCAATTTCCGCGCGCGCTAAATTGATTTGGTTGAGCGCCTGGTCCAAAGGCTCTAGCGCATCTTGAATACCCGTCTTGTCGTTTCCTTTTAAGGCCGCATCAAGTCCACCGATGATCGCGAAGATATTTACGCCCGCGTTCGCGTTGACGGCTTCTGGCGCGCCCAGACGCTGGATTCGGCCCACCGAGGCCGGTCCGCGCGTTTCAAGCTGGTTTTGCTCTTCTTGTTCATTTTGAAAATGCCGATCGGCTTCCGAAATTTTGTAGTCTTGAATTTGCGGAATCGTCTGCGGAGTGTCGACTGGTGGGCGGATGTAGCCATCGGCGGTAATGCCTTTTCCCATGAACACGCGCTCGCCTGACAAGTTCATCGCTACGAATTGTCCTTTTTGGTTTTGTAGCTTGATTTCGCCATCGTCACCTGCGTATTCGCCCTCTTTATTAAAAGGAGCAGCTAATGTTTTATGACCGGCAAAGATATAACGATCGCCTAAGCGCCGATTCGAAATTTCGACGACTGAATTGTAAATCTGAGCGATTTCGGAAGAGATCATTTCACGCGGTGAACCGCCATTTGTGTCATTCGCACCTTGAATCGCCAACTCTTTTGCGCGGACCAATGCTTCACCAACTTGGGAAAGTGCAGATTCTGTCATTTCAAGAAAAGATCTTCCGAAATTAATATTTTTTTCGAATTGTTCAAGGTTTCTGTTGTCTGTACGGTGCGCTAGAATTTTAGCGGCCGCTAAAGGATCATCGGAAGGTTTATTCACTCGCTTCATCGTCGCGGCTTGATTTTGTAAGCTAGAAAGCTCACCCCGATTATTCTGAATGTTATTCATGATTTGAATTTGATTCATCTTATCCGTCACGCGCAAAGCAAAACTCCTCTAATTAAAGTCTTTTTAAACTTAAAACCGTTTCAAACATTTCGTCGGCCATCTTTATCACCCGCGCCGACGCCTCAAAAGATTTTTGATACTCGATCATCTTTGTAGCCTCTTCGTCTAAGCTAACACCGCTAATCGATTCTCTAGAGCTGTTAAGTTGATCGATGATATTTTTCTGAACCTCAACTCCACGTGCCGCACTTTGGGAAGCCAATCCGATTTGTCCCACTTTAGAGTTATAGAAATCATCAAAGGTCGCTTGTCCGTTTCCCATCACGCGTTTAAACTGCAAACCTTGGATAAGATTTGCGACGGTATTATCGCCCGGCGCGTTTGGCTTCGAAGCCGCCGCGATACGACTGACGTCTTCAACGATGGCCTTATTGACCGAAAGATCATGAACCGAGTAATTTCCGTCAGCGGGTAAATTGAAAAAATTCACGCCTTCTATATTGTAAAGATCGAAACCTTCGGCATGGGAGTTATTCACTTCATTCGCGATATTATAGGATAAGTCTTGTAACTGAGTTTTCAGATCGGACACCAATCCATCCCGAAAAAATATGGCACCACCCAGCGATCCGTTTTTAAATTGCTCGGTCAAATCGACGCGCGTGCCGTTTTTACTAAGTTCGTAAGTAATCTGCGTTCGGTTATTTTCAAGCTCGCGCGTTGAAAGTTCAGAGGCAGAAGTTCCCGCAACTAAGATGGCCGTATTGCCGGCGGTAATGTTGATCATTCCCGTTTTAGGGTCTTCGCCGTAAGTTATATTAACTTTTTCGGATAATCTTTTGATTAATAAATCTCGGCGGTCGCGTTCGTCATTCGCGTTCGCAGTTCCGTTAACTTCGACTTGCTGAATCTTTTGATTTAGCTGGGCTATTTCTTTAACCAAACTGTTGGTTTCGGCAACTCCCGATTTAAGCGTTTGATTTAAATCACCGACAACCGTGTCAATTTGACCGTCCATGACTTGAAAGTTTTTAATCATATTGGTCGCGTTGTCGCGAACCATCGTGCGGGCGACAATGCTTTCCGGGTTATTGGCTAATTCACGAAAACTATTAAAGAAGTCAGACATCGAGTTATTTAAACCCTTTACGGCTTGTTCATTGAATACGGATTCAATTCCTTGCATGGATTCAGATTGGCCCTGAAGAAAAGCCATTTGGGCGCCTTCACGTTGAATTTGCTTTTCTATCCACGGGTTATTTACCCGCACGATCGCGCCAACTTTTGAACCGGTACCGATACGATGACGGCCTTCATCAACCGGCGGATTAGTCACCACATCAACGCGTTGACGTGAAAAACCTTCGGTTCCTTTATTAGCAATGTTGTGCGCGACGGTTTGCAGGGCCGTCTGACTGACCGCCATCCCCCGTTTACCCACATCCATTATGCCATGTATCTTGGCCATAACTATTAAGCCTCTCGTCTAACTAAATGCCCGGCCTTATCAGAACCCGGTTGGTAAGCCCCTTTTTTCTGATAAGTTTTTTGATTGCCCATGAAAGTTTCTTTAATATTTTCCATGGCCGCATTCACGCTTTTCAAAGCAGATTCGGCGTAAATTGCGTTTTCGCGATTTATTTCAATCAGACGTTTCGTGATAATTTCTAAAGTGGAGTGAAGAGTTCGCAACCGGTCACCTTCTGGGCCACCGATCTTTTGCGCCATTTCTAAAAGGCGTGGCTCGCGATGATCGGCACCGATCAGCAAGGCTAATTCGCTTGCGTAGTTCAAACGAAGACCATCAAGGCTTTTGATTTTCATCAGCATTTGCTCTTTGACGAGATTATTTTCGTTTAGTTGATCAACGTTGGTTTGAATCAGAAGATCTTTTTCTTTACGAACGGCATCAAGCAACGTGCGGTAAAGCTTCGTCATATCTTCTAAATTGTGTACGAGCTTTTCAAACAATCTTTGTTTCATCTTTGACCTCATCCATGAAGTGCAATCTATTTACGGAATTAAAATTATTATTCGTTAGACGTTTGTTCGGCAGTCAGCTCATCAACCATTTTACTAGCGACGGCTCTTGCATCAACTTTGTATTTGCCAGCATCTATTAGTTTTTGAAATCGATCCACTTTGGCCTGATCGATGTCGGGGGCATTCGTCGCAATATTTTTTATAGTTTGAATATCTTTTGCGCGCGAAGATAATTCTACCTTCGAAGACTCGCCGCTATCCGGTCTGATGCCGATCGTTGATTGATTTTTTACTTCGGATGCTTTTGCCTTGTCGCCGGCTTTCTCTGTTTTGCCCGCGTCAGTTAAATTTAAATTTTGACCAACTTTATTATGAGTAATCTTCATATTTAGCCCCTAAACCTTTCGCTATCCTATAGTCAATCGTACCACACTGAGACGTTAGAAACCAAATCATTCTGAGACATTTGTTTTGACGGTCCAAAACAAAGGGCTGGATGCGGTGGCCCAGCCCAACTGTTGTCCAGACTGTAGAGTGTCACCGGGTGACAATTGCGAGTCTGGGCCTAGTCCTGTTCCGCGTGTCATGATGAGACTTTCAAGGCCGTTGTCGTGTTTAATTCGATACTGCATTTGATCCATCTCAAGATACTTTTTATCTAGCAAAGTGCCGGCCCAAGGATTTTTTACTTTGGTCTTTTGGCCAGCATCAGTTTCAAACTTAAAAGTGATGGGTTCAGATTCCGCACTGGTGGCCGATTTGGAAACAACCCCTTTGAAATTAGCCTTCGCGTCCAGTTCGATGGGACCTTGGGGTTTTTGGGTTTTATCTTTTAATCCCATCTGTTCGCCGTATCGTTGCATCAACTGATCGTAAATCAAACCCGATAGACCGATGCCGCCGGCTTTTCCCCAGTTGTCGGCATATTGGTCATCAAGTTGATCACGAAATATTTTTTCGGCATTGTTCTGTTTAATGAATCCACTTTCTTTTACGGTGGATCGCATTTCTTTCATCATCGTGCGGATGAAATGATTTTCGTATAGATCAGCAACCTCACGAAATTTAACCTCGGTCGCGGCAGCCTTATCTTCTTTTGATACCGGCACGCTTCCGTTCATTTGGGGTCGCATAGGATTTAATTTAGAAATGTCGCTCATATATTTATTAAAAAGTAAGGGAGCATCCTCTATTTCATCAACGCTTTCGCGTTCTTATCGCATCCGTGCGAATTTTTCCTAAGTGCAAGCGACGACAACAACGATCCATCCTGAATCTATATTGTCAAAGCTGATGAGAACTTTTTCCTGCGAGGGATTTCGAACGTTTCGATCAGCACTTGGGACCAATACTTGGTTATGAAATTTGAGGACCCTCCCCTATAAGTTAAATTACATTGTTTCGAGTTCGCCGTGTAAAGCCCCCGCGGCCTTAACGGATTGCAAAATAGAAATAAGATCTTTTGGTGAAACGCCCAGCTTGTTCAGCGCCTGCACCAGGTCACCGACGCTGGCACCAGCGTCTAATACGGTTACCTTATCGTCGGCAGACTCTTTGCCTTTTTTGTTTTTGTCGTCGGAAACTTTCAGCGTTAAACTTCCGTGACTGAGGCCCACTTTAGAAATCTTAACTCGCTCGCCAATTACGATTGTTCCCGTTTTTTCATTGATAACGACGCGCGCCCTTTGGTCGGGATTGATATCGATCGATTCTATCGTTGCCATTAATTCGACGCCGCGATTTTCGAAACTGGCAGGCGTAATGATGTCGATCGTGCCCGCATCCTTCGCCGTTGCGTATTGACCGCCCAATTCTTTGTTAATCGTTAAGATCGTTCGCGCGGCCGTCGTGAAATCGGGATTATGTAAAGTCATGCGGTACATTTTTCGCGAAGAAAAATCGGCCTGGATATCGCGTTCGATCATTGCACCGTTAGGAATTCGTCCGGCGGTCGTGTGCAAATCTTTTCCGTCACCGGTCACGGATACGGCACCTTGGGCGACCGCGAAAACTTCGTCGTTCGCCGCACGTAGTGGTGCCTGTAAAAGTGTTCCGCCGACAAGCGAGCCCGCATCGCCGATGCTGCTGACGCTAACGTCTAACGGATTGCCGGCTTTCGCGAAGGGAGGTAAAGTGGCCGTTACGATAACCGCGGCGATGTTCTTACTCTGTAGATCACCCTTTTCGAGTTTGATTCCCATTTTTTCGATCAGTCGTCCAAATGATTTACTGGTAAATTCCGTCGCGGAATCGCCGGTCCCTTTAAGGCCCACGACCAATCCGTAACCAATAAGCTGATTTTCACGAACGCCTCGGATGCTGGCAATGTCTTTCAGTCGCGCCGCTTCGCAAATTGTCGAAAACAAAATAAGAAAAGTTAGCAAAATCGAAACTTTCATTCTGCAGTCCTTTTGACGTGAAGAACGTCATACTGTGCATCTAGCAATTTGCTAGAGCTAATCGCCGTGTCGCTAAAATCTTCGGCCCTGACTAAAGCGGTGGCGATCACCTTATAAGGTTTCTTCTTAATAGTTAGAAACTGTTGGCCACGAATTCGGTAAATTCCATCCGCCATTTTTTCGACTACTTTCGATGGGATCAAATCTAGCTCTTTTAAGTCAATTTTTTCTTCTTTTTCCGAATCTTTAGCGACTACCGGCGCAGGTTCTTCCGCGGCTGGCTTCCGTTCGGCGTCCCCAGGGTATTGGCCTTCGAAAGGATCTTCCACTAAAATACCGGCGGCAATCTGTTCGGCTTTAAATTTTTGCTCTTCTTCAACTTGGGCTAGGCGTACTTTTTCTTTTTCGGCTTTTTTGGCATCTTCATCGGCCTTGATTTTTTGTTCTTCTAAAGTTTTTAGCAAGTCTTGAACGACCGCGACCTTATTTTCGATTAACTTAAGGGCAGCGCCTTCCATTTTTATCGAAGTAGGGTCGCCTTCGCGCCGGTGTTTATTTTCGGCAAATAAAAAACTTGTTTGGCCTTCCATCTTCCATAGCGAACCGGCTGAACCATAAAGTTCAGACTCTTCTTCCATTTTTTCACGCGTCATTCGCTTATAGGTTCTATCCGATGGGGGCGCCATATTGTTGGCCTCGGAGTATTTTGTCATGGGTTCTTCATCGACCGCGGGTGCAGGTTCGGGAACAACTGGGGCCTCACTTAACTGGGGGCTTTTGACTTCCATCGCGGGAGGCCGGCTTGTTTTTTGTGGAGACGTCGTGCACGCCTGAAAAAGACCTAATGATAAAACGATCAGACATAAACTTTTCATTATTCAATCCTCACCACTCCGCGATCAACAACCTTCGCGGCAAAAACTTTTTGCGAATCAATGTTTTTAATTTTAACGATATCGCCAATGGCACCCGTTTCTTCAACTTGACCCGACATCGAAACTTCAAATGACCGCGTTCCGGCCAATACTTTAACCATCTGGCCACGCTTAACCATATTTTCTTTTTTCAAATCGCCGTAAGTAAGAACTTGCCCGGCATTAATAAACCGGGATGCTTGCATCCCCTCTACCGCACTTAATTTTAGGACAGTTTCGCGGGCATTGAACAGCTGACGCTTTTCAAAAGAAAACATATCTTTCGAAATGACATCGCCCATACGAATGGCCCGACTCAAAACAGGCACCTTTTGGTAACGTTTGATTTGTGCAACCACCCAACCCTTTTTTTCGGGCTGACTGCTGGAAAAAATCGGAATCATCGCGTTGCTCTTAGTAAGATCGATGTTCAGATCAAGATCCCAATCGCTTGCAAGGTTTGATGGAACCGATGAAATTTGAATTTGTAATTCGCAATCCGCACAATCGACCTGTAATTGATTTTTTACTTTTCTTTCAACTTCCATGCGGGAAACTTCATTTCGGCTGCGCATGATCTTAATTTCTGGTGGTAAAATGAATTTGGCATGCAAGTGACGGAGCGATTTTGCCAAGTCCGACTTTTCAATCCGAACAGATTTTCCATCCGCGATCTTGATCGACTTCATTTCGTTAATTAATTGCTCGGTGATATTTCGGCCTTCGACGATATCATAAATTGTAATGGCCGAACGCGGTGAAACTTCCGTTGCCGAAGAGAAAGTTAATTCTGGTTGGGCTCCCGCAAAAGCGATTATCGGAAAAACTAAAATTAGAAATTTAATCATTTAACGTTCACCGCTGTCTGTAGCATTTGGTCGGAAGTTTGAATCACTTTTGAATTAGTTTCGTAAGCTCGCTGGGCGGTGATCATGTTGACCATTTCATCAACGATGTTCACGTTGCTGGCTTCAAGTTCACCTTGTTGTAAAAATCCCATTCCGCTAGTCCCCGGGCGGGCTTCGTTGGGTTGACCGCTTGCAACGGTGGCAGAAAACAAGTTTTTACCGACGTTTTTCAAACCCGCCGGATTAATAAAATTCACGATATTAATCTGCCCCAATGATTGCGGCGCCGAATCGTGGTCTTGAAGGTAGCGAATCTCGCCCGTTGCGGTGACTTCTACTTGCGTCGCATTCGGTGGCACGACGATATCTGGGATCAACGTATTACCATTTTTATCAACGATTTTACCGTTACCATCTTTTTTGAATGATCCATCTCGGGTGAACGATACTTCTCCATCAGGATTTCTAACTTGAAAAAATCCCGGTCCTTCGATTTGTAAATCGAGCGGGTTTTTTGTGATGATTGCCTGGCCCATCGTAAAATCTTTTTGAATTGCAGCCGTCCGAACGCCAAGGCCCGTTTGTACCCCGGTCGGAGTGACCGACTGAAGCCCCGATGCTTGACCGGGGTCTTTTAAATTATGATAAACAAGATCTTCAAATTCGGCACGGCTTTTTTTGAAGCCAGTGGTATTTACGTTCGCGATATTATTTGCGATAACGTCCATATTATTTTGTTGGGCTAACATTCCGGTCGCTGCGGTATTTAAACTTTTAAGCATCTTTTACCCTTTACGCTTTCACGTTGCCGACAACGTTGATTAACTTATCTGACATCGCGTCGTATGCCTGAATGGCTTTCTGCGTTCCTTCAAAAACTCTTTGAGCGGTAATCATCTCTGTCATTTCATTAACGATGTTCACGTTACTGGTTTCAATAAACCCTTGCTTTAAACTTGGGCTTACGACCGCAGAGACCTCGGGGGTCATATTTGCTTTAAATCCGTAATTATTTCCGCCGACTTTTTGTAACACATCAGGATTATTGACGTTGATCAGAGAAATTTTTCCTAAACGTTTGTCGCCTTCGAAAACTTCGCCACCGTCAGAGATGTAGGCCGATGCTTGTCCAGAAAAGCGAACCGATCTTTGATCAGCCCCTTGTTCATTGGTTCCTTCCATCAAAACGGGGTATCCATCTTTAGTAACTAATTGTCCATTTCCGTCCACCGTGAAATTACCGGCGCGGGTCATTATCACCCCTTGCGGAGTGGAAATTTCAAAAAATCCTGGACCATCGATGGCTACGTCTAATTTACCGCCGGTTGATTTCAAACTTCCTTGTTCGAAGTTCGTATAGGTTCCCGCCGCATTAACGTAACCCTTGTCGCCGCCATTCATATCATAAAAGCTTTCGATGGAAGCCGGCACCCGTGGGACCTGAATAATTTCAGGTTCTTTTTCGGCCGCCGTCAGGTACTCGTTAAAAGTTTGCTGGTCGCGTTTAAATCCAGTCGTGTTCACGTTCGCAATATTATTTGCGATCGTGTCGATCTTTAATGACTGCGCCAGTGATCCACTGAGTGCGGTGTAAATTCCTTTTGTGCTCATACAAGTAAAATTAGCAACCCAGATGCCAGACGGACCTAGACGCGACTTTCGCAGATAAAAAAAATCTAGACTCAATGTATGCACCCTGGTCACCGATAAGAGCTTCTACTCCCAAGACCTTGGTCTAAGCAGCGTCAAAGTTTTGTCAGGAAGAAAAAACTCGACTGTCAAAAATGTCCTCTCGACCAAAATGGTATTTGTTTGAGATACTAGTCTGACGTGACCAATTTAAATCGATCTACGATATCATTATTTTTTGCCTTAACTTCCTTAAGCGTACAAAGCTTTGCGGCCTTACCCGCCACTATCGGCACACCCGCTTTTGAGGCAAAATTAAATTCGCTGACTCTGAAGCAGAAGTTGCAGCTGCTAGAGAAAAAACAAACTCATCTGACGGATCATTTCATTTTTGACTTGCCCGTAACCTACAATAAAAAAGTAGGAGTTTGGATTAATTACTTTCAAAGCCGCGGTAAAACGTTTTTTCGCGACTGGTTGGAAAAATCAACGAAGTATATGCCGTTATTGCAAAACGAATTACGTAAGGCAGGGTTACCTACTGACCTTGCGTACATGGTCATGATCGAAAGCGGTTTTTCTTCAACGGCCGTCAGCACCGCATCTGCCGTAGGACCTTGGCAGTTTATTGAATCAACGGGAAAAAACTACGGACTAAAAAAAAATTGGTGGCTGGATGAACGGCGCGACATTAAAAAAAGCACACTGGCCGCGATCAAGTATCTGTCAGATTTAAAAAACGAATTCGGATCATGGTACCTAGTGGCCGCAAGCTACAACATGGGCGAAGGTGGACTTCGAAAACAAATTAAGCGCTACGGTACAAATGATTACTGGCAGCTGGTTAGACTAGGTGCCTTACCTCAAGAAACCCAAGATTACGTCCCAAAAATTTTAGCGGCGCTGATGATCGCCAAGGCCCCTAATTTATACGGCTTTCGCGATATCGATGCGCAGTTTCCGCTGCAGTACGAAGTGATGTGGGCCCCTTCCGGAACCGATCTTGAACAGTTGGCCGATTACCTTAGCATTACTCGTAAGGCCATGAAGGATATGAACTCGGAGCTCGTTTTAGGTTACATCCCGCGACAAGTTGACGGTCATCATATCCGCGTCCCTTTAGGTTCCATGAGCATCGCAAAACAATTTTTTCATGATCAAAGTAAAAAATTGGCTCTGGACTAATACAAAATGACCCACCCTTCTGCCACATCTTCGAAACATAAACTGATTGTTCAAAAATACGGGGGCGCCACGTTAGCGACTCCCGAAAAAATAAAGCAAGCCGCGAAAAGAATTTCGGAACTTCATAAGTCAGGAACAAAAGTCGTCGTCGTCGTCAGCGCCATGGGCCAAACAACCGACGAACTGATCGCGTTAGCGCATGAAGTATCACCACGTCCGCAGCTGCGCGAAATGGATATGCTACTAACCGTTGGCGAGCGGATCAGCATGTCGTTGATGAGCATGGCGCTGAATGACCTGGGCTGCGCGGCTATCAGTTTTACCGGAAGCCAAGCGGGAATTCTGACCGACGAAGCGCACGTCAACGCGAACATCATCGACGTAAAAGCAATTCGCGTCGAAGACGCGTTAAAAAAAAACAAGGTCGTTATCATGGCGGGCTTCCAAGGAGTCTCGCCCATGACTAAAGAAATTACCACCCTGGGACGCGGAGGCTCTGACACCTCGGCGGTCGCTATGGCGGGTTACCTCAACGCCGATCGCTGCGAAATATTAAAAGATGTCCAGTGTATTTTCACCGCCGATCCCAAACTGGTTTCGAACGCACGCGCCATTCACCACTTGAACTATCATCAGCTCATCGAAATGACTTCTTGGGGAGCTAAGGTTCTGCATCACCGGTCGGTAGAAATGGCGCAACTGAAAAACGTAAAATTATACGTTGGCTCGGCCGCCAAAGAAGATGCAACGGGTACTTTCATCACTTCTGATTTCCAATTCACCAAACCTATCGCGGTGGCGGTTAATTCTTTTCGACAGGTTTTAGAAATCGAATTGACCGATAGCTTCCACCACTTCAATCAGTTCTTAAATCAGAATCAAATAGCGAAACCCCAATTCTTATTGGCTCAAGGAAATAAACATTTTATCACGGGACCCGAAGAACTTTTAAATTCGATAAATAATTTTGAATCTGCCCAAGAGATTTATAAGATTACCAACCCAAGTGTCGCCTCGGTCTCGGTCACTTTTTCGGAAAGTATCAGCGACAAAAATTTAGCCGACGCCGAAAATTTATTAGCAAAAAAGCAAATAAAATCCATCGCCCAGTTCGGCCTGATGAACAGCCTTCATTTCTTCGTTCCGCAAGAACAAAGAAATGAAGTGATTCAAATTTTACACGGTATGATTTCTTAAGGTGATGAAATAAAACTAGGTTGCAAATCACTGTACTGATCGTTCACAATTTTCCAAATATCTTTATTCTTGCCCGCGAATTCGCTACCGCTCGCAACGCCACGTAATCCCGGCTTAAATTTATTCGCATCAAACTTATTATTCAGGCCACCCTTCGCCGTCGTAGCCGGAGCCTTCGCCCCACCCAACATCGAATTCATAAAAGACTTCGCCTGGCTAAATGCGCCCATCAATCCCTTACCATCACCCTCTTCGTGGCCGGCACCCGCCGCCGCTTCATTCCCGGAACCTGGCACGGCTCCACCGCCGCCTCCGCCCCCTCCGGCGCCACCACCCTGAAAGCCAGGCCCAGCACCACCCTTAGAAGTTTCATTCAACGGATTCACATTGTTACTACCTAAATCGATCTTTTCAGAATCAAATCCACCCTTCGAATTCGTGGGCGCAAATCCGCTCATGTCCCCACCACCGGGGGTGGTCAAATCAGCGCCGGCAAAACCCGAGTTCGCCGCAGTTGCGGCGATCTGTCCGCAATTAGGCCCCGCGGGATTGTTGGCGCAAGCACATCCTGGACCGCTGTAATTCACAGATCCCGTCGTACAAAGATCAACGGGTTTGTACGCCCCGCAACCCGGCAAGCTGTAATTAGCCGAGACGCACTCAGCTTGCGTTGGAATCCTATCACAATTTCCCGTACCGATTGCCACGGACGCAAGTTTACACGCGCAAGTTGCGCCGGCTTGAATGGCTCCCGCCAGACCGTTTAACAATCCGTCTAAGACATCTTTATTTTGTTTTGCATCGTTTTTACAAAGTGGCGTGTTAGTTGTTTGTAATTGCCGAATTGTGTCCAAGTGGCTTTTAAAATAATCTAAATTTGGATTGCTGGCTGACGACGTGCCTCTGTTTACATCTTCTTGCTGATCAGCAGTCATGGCCGCGGTCAATTTTGGATTACACTCCTTGATGAATGCTTGAACTTTGTCTTCACCACCGCAACTGCTGACACAAGTTTTAACTTGTTCGTTACAGGTCGCGGACATTTGGTCCATCAATAATTTTGTTCCATTTGAAATCGCACCAGCTTTAATACATTCGGATTGAGCACCGCTTGCGGCCTTTGCGGAAATGAAACCATTTATTACCTGCGATGGAACATTCTTAGCTTCTTGCACTTCTTTATTCGATTCATTTGCCTGATCGCAGGTTTTCTTCGCCTCTGGAGCGGAAGACGCACAAAGGTTCGCTTCGTCCTCGTAGGTCTTAACACAATTTACTAAATCTTGATTCACTCCCTGAACTGGAGTCGCCGCAACCTGTTTTGCCACGCAAGATTTATTGCTATCATATTCATATCCATCTTTACATTTACATCCACCGCCAGTGCCCGGATTGGCTACTTCGTTAGAGCTTGTGCATTTAATTCCCTCTCCGCACTCCGATTCAGATACATTTGCAATGTCATTGTCAGAACAGTAACAGGCCTTAAAAGCATCTCTTCCGCCGGATGATTTCCAAGTACCTTCTTTAGGATTACAAAGTGGTTTTTGCGTGATAGCACTTTTTCCGGAAAGGCACGCCTGTAATTCTGCATTTGAAATCGTCCGGTAGCTTGATCCCTTTGCTGTACTACCAAGAATACCTTGAGCTTTGTATCCGAACTCATCTTCACAAATCTGCTGATAGCCACGCGGATATTTGGTTTCGCATGCATACCCTCCGCTCGGAATACCGAAGAAACTGGCGCCGCGTGAATTGCAAAAGCTTTTTGGATCTGACCCCGCAGGAACACACGCCGTTGCTGTAATGACTACTGATTTCTGACTTCCGTCGGCGGCATAGCCATTCATGGTTTTACTCGATTGGCCTACAACACATGCACCCCACGCCACATTACATAATCCAACCAATCCGAAAAATACGAGACCTAAAGTTGTTCGATTCCCCATAAACACCTCACCTGATTGTA
>CAXSEH010000008.1:0-34609 GCA_964236345.1 uncultured Bdellovibrionales bacterium | reverse complement strand
TTGAATGGACAGTGCCAGAAGGTGGCGGCGGCCCTAAGTACACGGAGACTTAGGCTGACATAAGAACAGGGACGACGGCGGAATCGCCGGATAAGAAAGAAAGTGTGGGAAGGGGCTTTAAATCCTTACCCGCTCCCGACTTAGCTGTAAAATCCTCTCCGTACAGAGGTAACTTAAAATGGCTCAATTTTTTGCTTCATGCCCAAAAGGATTAGCGGATCTGGTAGAAACCGAATTGCAATCGTTTGGTCTGCAAACGTGGGAAAAAACTACGGGCGGCGTCGTTTTCGAATCAAACTGGGCCGGTTGTTACAAGGCAAATTTAAATTCACGATACGCAAGTCGAATTTTAAAACCTATTTTAGATTTTCCGGCTTACCAAAACGAAGAACTTTATAATCATATTCGCAAACATGACTTTACCAAGTACATAAAGCCCACGCAAACGTTGGCGATCGACGCCGTCGTTAAAGATTGCATGTTGCACGATCAACGCTTCGTCGCGATGAAAATCAAAGATGCGATCGTTGATCAATTTCGCGATAAATTTGGCGTTCGTCCTGACGTAGATAGCAAAAATCCTGATTTAAGAATTCACGTTCGCGGCATCAAAGACCAATTTTCGGTTTCGGTCGACACATCGGGCGATTCCCTATTCATGCGGGGTTATCGCCAAGCAACTGGAGAAGCGCCATTAAAAGAAAATCTTGCGGCGGGCCTCATTGGCTTAAGCGGGTGGGATCAAAAATCTTCGATCGTCGATTTATTTTGCGGTTCGGGAACTTTATTGATCGAAGCGGCGCTGATGGCTTTGCACGTTGCTCCAGGCATGCAAAGAAAAAAATTCGGGTTTATGAACTTGCTAGATTTTAACCAGGAAGCTTGGGACCAAACTATTCAGGAAGCGATCGACCAAGAAAAAGAAGAGCTTGGTTTTAAGTTCTACGGCCACGATATCGATAAGAAAGTTTTAGACATAGCTAAACGTAATGCCAAGAATGCCGGAGTGCTTGAGTTTATCGAATTTAAAACGACGCCCGTCGCGGTTGCGCTACCTCCTGAAGAAAAATGCATGGTCATTTGTAATCCTCCCTACGGTTCTCGTATCGGAGATGAAGACAATTTAAAAGACGTGTATCGTGATTTAGGTTTTACTTTGAAACATCGGTTTAACGGCTGCGAAGCGTGGGTCTTGTCAGGAAATAAAGATCTACTGTTGGAAATGAAATTAAAGGCCACCAGAAAGTATTTTGTATTTAATGGAAACATCGAATGCCGATTTTTAAAATATGAAATGTATGAAGGCAGCCATCGTAAACCAAAATTTGAACTGCCAAAGCCAAATAATACAGCCTATAATACTGACCAATAATACGCACAAGCGTTAACGTTCGGACTTATTGGGTTTTAAGGGCAGCGAAGCTTTTAATTTTTTGTTTAAGTACGGTGAACTGAATTTGTATCGGATTGCAACAGACTTCGCAATCTTCGATGTAAGTTTGGTTACCTGCGTTTGACACATCGATGATCATCGATATTTTCTCAAGGCAGTACGGGCATTTGAAATGTTTTTCGAGTTCATCCATTGATATTCTTAGCGAGTAAAATGCGAACCGCTTCTTCAAAAAATGTTTGGTCCTCTTCGCTAAACCGATTAAGCGAAGCCGAATCAACGTCTAGAACTCCGATAACTTTTTCATTTTTAATCATGGGTATAACCAATTCCGATCGAGACCTCGAGTCGCAAACAATGTGACCCGGAAATTGGTCGACGTCGGCCACCCTTAAGGATTTCATTTGATCAGCAGCGGTGCCGCACACACCTTTTTTGAATGGAATCATCGTGCATGCCGGCAGGCCTTGAAACGGGCCCAGCCATAAAGTGGGTTTTTCGGAAAACGTTGAATCAGATTCATCAACTAAATAGAAACCGATCCAGTTGATGTCCGTGAATTTAGAGTTGAGTAAGGCAGTCATATTAGCTAAATCGGTGAGCCAGCGGCCCATCATCAGGCCTTCCAGCTCTTGAAGTGTTTCAGTTAAATTTTTATTCATCGCTAGAAAGGTTTAAATAAAGCCAAGTAACCGGCGACGATGAAAAGTGCCAATAATAGAAAGAACATGGGCCAACCAATATGACCTTTTCTTTTAACGAGCGCGATGATCCCGCCCATAACGACCCAAATAAGTAATTTTCCAAAAACCCAATTCGGTATATCCCGCATCAGTCCTAAGCGCGCTAACAGCCCGAAGCCGCTGATCAGAATAAGTAACAATCCGGTACCGTGAGTGATGTGCACGAACCCTTTTACTTTTCCATCGAGGCGCCCCTCTGACATGCGTATGGTTATAAGACCCGCCAGACCCGAAAATAAAAGAATAATTCCAACCAAGTGAATGAGTTTATAAAATTCGTACGACATAGGGAACTCCTTTTAATCTTCTAAATTCAGATTAAGATGTTTTAAAATTTTTGCGACTTGTTTTTTTAGAACCTTGATTTGCGGAATTGAAACTAACGTGCGTAAACTTTCGCGATGAGACTCTAAAGGATAGCCGCCGTAGATACCGGCCTTATCAATACTGCTAGTTACCCCGGCTCGTCCCGTTAATACGACATTGTCCGCCACTTCGACGTGACCCGTGACATGTACTGCGCCGGCAGTCGTCAAATTTCGTCCTAGCTTGGTAGAACCTGCCACCATAAAACCAGCCGTTAAAACGGAATTTTCTCCCACTTCAACGTTGTGAGCTATGTGACAAAAGTTATCGATCTTGGTTCCTTTTCTGATGCGCGTTTCGGTTAAAGCGGCGCGATCAACCGCGCAATGAGCTCCGAGTTCGCAATCTTCTTCGATAATTGCGCGACCAATCTGCGCAATTTTATGATGCTTGAATTGCTTATCGGTAAAAAAACTAAAACCGTCCGCACCAATGGTTGTGGAAGGACCGATGATGCAACGATCTCCAACTTCGCAGTAAGAGCCTACGTAAACCGAAGGGTAGATAATAACGTCGGCTCCGATTCTTGCGAAAGCTTCGATGGTACAATGAGCGCCAACGTGGGCCGTCGGATCGACTACCGCTAATGGATCGACAGCCGCTGTCGGATGAATGCCTGGCTTCAGGAAAGTCGATTTTAAATCAAAGAGCGGAAGAATGTGACTCATGGCCATTTGAATATGGGGAGTGCTCCACACAATCATATCTTCGGACACCAGGCTTTTAACTTCTGGCCATATCGTTTCTTTGATGATGAAGACTCGTACTTTTTTTTCCAAGGCGATCTTAAAGAGTTCTAAATCAGCTGCGAAAACTAAGCTTGTGCTTTGGGCTTCTCGGGGTGGCGAAACTTCAGTGACCGTCAAATGAAGTTGGGCTCCCGATTTTAAAGTGATGACTTGCGGAGATTGTTCGCCAATTTGTTTTGATGTAACTGAATTCATGCGCGTACTCTAATGCTTCGCGAAAGAAAAGACACCATTTTACTTGTCGTGTGAACGTTGCGCGATATAAGTACAAGCGTGGAGGCTCTACACAATGGCTAAAAAAACTGCAGCGAAGAAGAAATCCGGTCCGGTCAAAATGGCCAGTAAAGTCGTAAAGAAAACTTCAGCGAAACCAGCCCCCAAGGCGGCGAAAGCGACTTCCAAACCTGCAGCTAAGCAGTCGACCAAAGGATCCCCAAAGCCGGTCGCAGCTAAGGCCTCCATAAAGAGTGTGCCGAAAGCGCCCGTGAAGACGCCCCCTAAATTGGCGAAGCCCACTCCGAAGCCGGTGCCCCCGCCTCCTTCTAAAAAACCCAAGATGGCAAAGCCCGCCTTGATGATCAAAAAGGGAAAAGCGGAGGTTGCGGACGAAGAAGAAATCGAAGAAACTCGCCCGGTGACCAAGAACCCTTCGGTCGTTTCCATGATGGAATCCGATGCCTCTACAGAAGAAACTTCTAAAGCCGAAAAAACGAGCAAGGTGAAGCCGGTCAAAATCGAAAGAGGAAATCTGACTGATGAAAAAGCCAAATGGGCTGAGCTGAACAAAAAATACGGCAAGGATAAAGCGGTTCAGTACAAAATGTCGGACAAATTCACCACCATGACTCCTATGCAACATAAAATTTTAGGCTGGGGATTCATTTTAACGAATGAGAATGATCGTCTGGAAGTTTTGTTTGAGTCGGGCATTCGCATGCTGATCAGCAACTATAAAACCTAATTCTTTTTCATTTGATTTCGCCTCTGACTTGAATTTAATATCGTAATGGCATGTCAAAAGAGGATTTAGCCCAGTTGGATGGAAAAGTCGTAGATGCGCTTGCCGGAGGCATTTATAAAATCGAACTGGATGCAAACAAGGTCGTCATTTCTGCAAAATTGTGTGGAAAAATGCGTAGATTTAATATTCGCATTGTCGTTGGTGACCGAGTGAGTGTTGGCGTTTCCCCCTATGACCCCACCCATGGCCTTATTATGTACCGTCACAAATAATGACGTGTATTTACCACCCCGATAGAAGGAATCACAAAAAATGGAACAAGCTCTGCAGGGTTACTTAACTCGATTTGCTCAAGGTATTTCGATCAAATCGGCCGCGTCCGTTCTTGAATTAGCCGCTGAAGGCGCAACCGTTCCGTTCATTGCTCGTTATCGAAAAGAGAAAACCGGAAACCTTGACGAGGTGCAAATCCGAACCGTCATCGAAGCTAACGAAACATTTCAAGAAGTCGTAAAGCGGAAAACTTTTCTGTTAAAAGAAATCGCCGAGCAAAAAAATCTGACACCTGAAATTCAAAAACGAATTGAAATTTCTTGGGACCTTAATGAGCTTGAAGAAATTTACAAGCCTTTCAAGAAAAAGAAAAAGACGAAGGCTACTATGGCGCGCGAAGCGGGCCTTGAGCCCCTGGCGAATTGGATCTGGGATATGGGGCACGGAATTTTGAAAGATTCGGAAACCATGGAGATGAAAGCTAAGGCTTTCTTGAACCCCGATAAAAAAATCGTTACTTATGACGACGCGCTGAAAACGGCCCAAGATATCATCGTTGAAAAAATTGCCAATGATGTTGGGTTACGGGAGCAAGTTGTTAAAAATTATTACGAAAAAGGCGTTGTCGGATCTAAAGCCGCGAAGGGATATAAACCCAACTCGAAATATGAAATGTATTCAAAAGAATATTCTGAGCCGATCAAAAATTTACTTGAAGAGCGAGCTTCGCACCGTTACATGGCCATGAAGCGCGGCTGGGAAGAGGAAGAACTTTCAATCGACCTTTCCGCCGAAGATGACATGCTTTTAAAAATGTACGAAAAGTTTGCCACATCTACACCAGATAATGCGGTCGGGACGTACTTGAAAGAATCGGCGCGATTAGCGATGAACGTTTACGTTATTCCATCGGCGAAAAATGAAGTGCACGCGAAGCTAAAAGAAAAATCTGATGAGCACGCGATAAAAGTGTTCAGCGAAAATGTTCGCCGCGTTTTATTAGGGTCTCCTTACGGTCCGAAAGTTGTTCTTGGAATTGATCCGGGATTACGCACGGGTTGCAAGGTGGCTTTGGTGGATAAAGGCGGAAATTACGTTTCGCACACCGTGATGCACATCTTGGGCGAAGGTATGGATACTAAAGCGAAAGCTTTAATAGGCGAAGTGACGAAACAAATTAAAATCGAAGCCATCGCGGTCGGTAACGGCACGGCCGGACGCGAAACCGAAATATTTCTGAAAAAAGTTTTAAAAGATTTGGGTAAAGATAAAGACATTCCCATTATCATGGTCAGCGAATCTGGCGCTTCGGTTTACTCGGCCAGCGACATTGCGCGGGTCGAATTTCCTGATTTAGATCTGACGGTTAAGGGAGCTATTTCCATTGCCCGCCGGTTGCAAGATCCATTGTCAGAATTGGTGAAGGTGGATCCGAAGTCGATCGGCGTTGGTCAGTACCAGCATGACGTTAACCAGACTCAATTAAAAAAAGGACTTGAAGGGGTCGTTGAAAGTTGCGTGAACAACGTGGGCGTCGATGTGAATACGGCCTCTGCCTCTTTGTTAGCTTACGTTTCGGGAGTTGGGCCCGGTCTAGCGACCGCCATCACTGAGTATCGAAAGAAAAACGGACTTTTTCAAGATCGTTCAGAACTTATGAAAGTTCCACGATTTACGACCAAAGTATTTGAACAAGCCGCAGGTTTTTTAAGAATTTTAAACGGAAAAGTTTTTTTGGATACGACGGGGATTCACCCTGAACGTTACAGCGCGATTCGCGATATGGCCCAAGATTTAGGAGCGAACTTGACCGAACTTGTGGGGGACGGTGCTAAAAAACTGCTGGCGGCGCGCACGAAGTGGGCCTCGGTTATTGGTGAATACACTTTCGATGACATGATCAAAGAGTTAGAAAAACCTGGCCGTGATCCACGCGATCCGTTTAAAGTTTTTCAGTTTCGCGATGATATTTTTGAAGTGAAGGATCTAAAAGAAGGTTTAATCTGCCCGGGACTTGTTACAAACGTGACAAATTTTGGTGCGTTCGTTGATATCGGAGTTCACCAAGACGGACTTGTGCACATTTCTGAACTAGCTCATAAGTTTGTCGAAGATCCCCGCAAAGTTGTCAACCCAGGTGACCAAGTGACCGTCAAGGTCCTTAAAGTTGATCACGCAAAAAATCAGATTGCACTTTCGATGAAACTTGAAGCAGCGCCCGAGCATAAATCGTTTCGTGATCAGAAAGAAGATCGTCCTCGTGAAGGCCGGCCATCACCATCAGGACAAAGACCCCAGGGTGGGGGCGGTCGTCCCGATCACCGAGGCCCTCGGCCAAATGATGGGGGACCAAGACGAGATCACTCCGGGGGGTCTCAGCCACGCGGGAACCAGTCACACCAGCAGCAGTCGGGTGGTGGTGGGGGTAGACCCGCGAATCCATTTAATAATCCCTTTGCAGCGTTATTAAACCAAGGTACTACTAAGAAGTAATTCAACGTCAAATAAACAGGAGACTACATGGCACTTAAAATCGGTGGAAAGAAAAAAGCGGGAAAAAACAAAAGCGCACGTCACAAGGCCAAGCGTTTGACGAAAAAGAAACGTATGACGAAAGCAAAAAAGAGATAGTTTGAAACTCAAAAATTTATACGTCATTCGCCACGGCGAAACCGACTGGAACAAAAATCAAAAGTTTCAAGGTATGACGGACGTTAAATTAAACGACACGGGCCGAGAGCAAGCAGCCGCTTTACGGCCCATGATGCAGCAATTGCAAATAGAATCTGTCTACGCCAGCACTCTTTCGCGAGCCTACGAGACGGCCGAGATCGCAACCCAAGAATTAAAACTTTCAATTCAAAAAGATGAACGCCTTCGTGAAACTAATATTGGAGTTGCCGAAGGCTTAACCTTAAATGAAATTGTCGAAAAGTATGGAGAAGATTCGCTGCTGAGGTGGCGATCTTATGACGAAAGGCTTCTGGATTACGGTTTTGAAAACGGTGAAACCAAACGCCAAATGATGTATCGACTTCGTCAGGCCTTTATCGATATCGCCCAAAATAGTAATCGCACATCGATCGCCATTTTTAGTCACGGAATGCTGATGCGGGCGATGACTTTTGTTTTTGGTACGGGCCTTAGTTGGGA
Organism: uncultured Bdellovibrionales bacterium; assembly: GCA_964236345.1. Taxonomy (GTDB): domain Bacteria; phylum Bdellovibrionota; class Bdellovibrionia; order Bdellovibrionales; family Bdellovibrionaceae; genus Pseudobdellovibrio. The sequence goes on along the minus strand of CAXSEH010000008.1, from coordinate 26,971 downwards.
TCATCAGGTTTTCTCGAACGGGTCGATTCATCATTATATCTGGTCAGATGAGCAGCCCGAAAGATTAACTTATAAAGGTAAAATCTTCTAGATGAAAACTGAAGTTAAAAAAAGTTTTCTAGATTTGATCATCATTTGCGGCATTTTTATCATTCCTTTAATTTGGTCTAAGCTGTTGAATGCGAATTATTATTCGGCCAAGTTTTTTTTGGTTTTTTTGGTTTCTTCGATTTCTATACTGGCCAGCTCGAGGTTCCTAACTTGGCCTGCTTTGCCGAAAGTTTTGCTCTGGACACTCGGAATCCTAGTTTTGCTTCATTTGACATCGCCGCTATTGTCGGGGCAGTGGGCCCACGTCTATTACCTATCTAAATTTGTGTCATTTGCACTGTTAGCTTATTATTTTTATACCTTAAAAATCGATTTGGTTTCTTTTTTTAAAAAATACGATATTTTTGTTTTTGTATCGGCCGCCCTCATTTTAGTTTTCGCTTTGAATGATTTTTACATTGTTCGGGTGCAAAACTTAAACGTTGAAAGTGGCCTGTTACTTGGATCTTTTGGCAACGTTAATATGATGTCTGAGTTCTTGATTTTAACCTTACCTTTCCTTCACCTATGGCTTCGCACTCAGACTGGTATTCCCCCTTTTTTAAAGGCAATTTTATTATTCGGCTGGTTTTTTTTCATTCTATATTGTCGCAGCCGTTCGGCGTGGATCGGCCTATCGTTATGGACGATTTATTGTCTGTATAAAAAAAATCTAAGTCTGAAAGAAGCGGGCCTGCTTTTGGGTTCCTTCGCGGTTTACCACCTTAGCTTTTTAGCGCCGACCATGATCAATGCCGGAGGAGTTGCTAAAGGCGAATCATTAAGCCAACGACTTCATTTGTACCAGTCGACACTTCAGCTTATTTCTGAACATCCCTTTGGCGTAGGGGTGGGGCAATTCTTTAACGAAATTATTCCGTATTTGGTTAATTCAGATTTTCGACCTTTAGAATATGTTTATTTCGATCAACCTCATTCCGAAATTCTGAAATGGGCGACCCAGTTTGGATGGATCGGTTTTGTTTTGCCCGCCATCGTCTTTTTTTACTTAGTGCGCTTGATCGTAAAAGAAAAACAATTCTTTTTGGCGTGTAGTTTTTTAGTTCTGATCCCGCAAGTTTCTTTTCAATTTCCTTTTGAGAATCCGGCGTCGTTGATGTATTTAGCTTTTTTATTCGCGAGTTGCCTAAGTTTGTATCCGGTGGCTAAGCGAATAACGGTATCATTCAAAAACCGGCTTATCGTTGGTATTCTGGCACTTTTGGGAGTTTGCCACGCGTTTGCGTTTGTTACGTCAATTTTTTGGGAATCCTCACACCAAAATCAGATTGAAATAGTTTCTGCCTCTTGTGACATTTATCCGATTAATATCAATGCGTGTTTTAACAAAGTACACTTTCTATTAGGAAATAATAGGTTGGTCGAAACTAGACAAGCCTTTGCGGAAAATTTTAAAAAATTTCCGTTTCATGCTGGCTTGATGCGACTGCTACCCTCGTATTTAAAGGCGTCGACGGAAGATCGAAAAACTTGCGAGGCGGTTTTAGAATACGATTATGTTTTTACGAAACAAACCTATTTTCAACCCGAATTGGTTAAGTCTTGTTCGATCTTTAAGTTGCCGGTCGTGCATCAGAGTCCGCCTCAGTTTGAAAAAGAATACTTGAGCTGGCAGCAAAATTTACTGAATTAGAAATGAATTTTTTTGAAGTGTACCCTTTTGAAAAAATAAGCTCTTCTGACTTCGATGATTCGATTGCGAGGGCAACTGGCCTTATTTGCGTTTTCTTTTGGGGACAGGATTGCCCGAATTGCGAGATTGCCAAAAAGGTGCTTCTAGATCGCAAGTTCGAGGTTGATTCGCTAAATCTTAAATGGCTTCACGCAAATGTATACGAAGATTTCGATTTAGCGACCCGATTTGGGCTGCACGGGATTCCGGTTTTCATGTTTTTCAGAGATGGAAAAAAGCTCGGTAAAATTAGCCCGTTCCCGGATTTGAACCCTTCTTCGAGGCGGTCGCATAACTTCAGACCCCCGAAGTCTGAAGAATTCGTTCGGCGATTTCGGCAAAGCCTTCTCCACCTTTTGAAGGCGCAACGAAGGCGGGAAGAGTTTTTATTTGCTTTGCAAAATTTTGGATGTTCGCAACTCCAAACGAGTTTGGGAACTTTTCGAACATCGGTTCGTCGTTTGGCGAATCACCAACAAAAATAGCTTTCTTTAAAACTTCCGATTCCGATAGCCCGTATTCTTTTCTAAAAAATTCAAATGTGGTACTGAGTTTATTGTACTGACCGAACCAACCGTTGACGTGAATAGAGCTGACTTTTGCCTGGGCCCCGTGACTTTCGAAGATTTTTACGATGTGCTCAATGGCGTTTACGTCTAGTGGCGTTACATCTTCACAAAAATCGACGGCCAAGTCCATCAGTCGGCAGAACTGGTCACTCGAGATGGCCGCGCCCGAAACTTTTTTTAAAATTTCCTTTTCGATCACTGCTAATTTTTGCTGGTTCATTTTGATGGTTTTCTCGTCAGAAAAAAACCAACGTTTCATTTTTTTCGGTGAGTTTGCTTTTTCAGAGGCATATCGAAAATAAAATCCGCCGTTTTCTCCGATGACTCCCGCAACGGGCCAAAATCGGGCGATCATTTCACACCAACCCGCCGGTCTTCCGGTAATTGGAATTATTTGTAATCCGGCATCATGTAATTTCCAAAGTGCATCGTAGGCGCGATTTCCCATCTGGCCTTCGGTCGTGATTGTGTCGTCGATGTCAGTCAGTACGAACTCGATCTTCGATTTGAATTCATTTAAATTTTTCATTGTGCTTTCTATGAAATCAGTGTTTTTTAATAGTCTAGAGGAATATTAATGGCTAAGAAAGCGTCTTCAAAGAAAAACGACCCTGCAAACTCAAATTCTGGATCAGGCATTAAATTGGTCATCGTCGAATCACCGACCAAAGCCAAGACCATCCGAAAATTTTTGGGACCAAACTACATCGTTGAATCTTGCATGGGTCACATTCGGGATTTACCGCAATCGGCTAAGGACATTCCGGAAAAAGTCAAAAAAGAAAAATGGGCGCAGTTAGGCGTTAACGTTGATAAACATTTCGAGCCTTTGTACTGCGTCCCGAAAGATAAACTAAAAGTTATAAAGAATCTGAAAGAAAAGTTAGTTGGCGCGGATGAACTTTACCTAGCGACGGATGAAGACCGTGAAGGTGAAAGTATCAGTTGGCATTTATTAGAAGTTTTGAAACCCACGGTTCCAACGAAGCGCATGGTTTTTCATGAGATCACCAAAGAGGCAATCCAAAAATCTTTAACCGAAACTCGAGAAATCGATTTTAATTTGGTGAAAGCGCAAGAAGCCCGGCGCGTGCTTGATCGCTTAGTGGGGTATACCATTTCGCCGCTGCTTTGGAAAAAAGTGGCCTTCGGCCTATCTGCGGGCCGCGTGCAATCGGTTGCGGTCAGGTTAGTCGTCGAACGTGAAAAAGAAAGAATCCGATTTAAGAAGTCGGCCTACTTCGGGATTGCCGCCACCCTTGAAAAAGCGGCGCAAGCCTTCGAATCCAAAATTCAAAGCTATAAAGGCAAACGCGTTGCGACCGGAAAAGATTTTGACGGATTAACCGGAAAGTTACTAGCTGGAAAAGATATGATCGTGCTAGATCTGAAAGCCGCCGACCAAATTTTATCCGAAGTAAAATCTAAAACTTGGACGGTGGCCGAAGTTGAAGAAAAACCTTTAACTCGCAAACCTTACGCGCCTTTTATTACCTCGACGCTGCAGCAGGAATCAAATCGAAAGTTGGGCCTGAGTTCGCGTGAAACCATGCAGGTCGCGCAAAAATTGTACGAACAAGGTTTCATTACTTACATGCGAACTGATTCAACTTTTCTTTCGGTTGAAGCCATTAAAGCCGCACGTGAAAGTATTTTATCGAAATACGGAAAAGAATATTTGCCAGATGCGCCCCGAAATTACGAAGCTAAAAAAGTAAAGGGAGCGCAAGAGGCCCACGAAGCTATCAGACCGGCGGGTACCCAGTATCAAGATCCCGACGACACGGGACTGATAGGTCCGCAATTTAAACTTTACGATCTGATCTGGAAGCGCACGATGGCTTCGCAGATGACGGATTCAAGACAAAAACAAGTATCCAGCAAAATAGCCGCTGGTGACTCGGTATTTTCTGCGAGTGGCACAACGATTGAGTTTCCGGGATTTTTACGGGCGTACGTTGAAGGAAGCGATGATCCGGAAGCGGATCTTGAATCAAGAGACGTGAAACTGCCGCCGCTGAAAGTAAATGATCAGCTTAAGCTTAAGGGAATCGAACCGACTTCTCACGAAACAAAACCACCGGCGCGCTTTACGGAGGCCTCGTTAGTTCAAATTATGGAAAAGGAAGGAATCGGGCGTCCGTCCACTTACGCTAGCGTCATCGGTACCATCATCGACCGTGGATACGTTCGTAAACAGGCCAGCGCATTGATTCCGACATTTACGGCCATGGTCGTTTCAAAACTTTTATCACAACATCTGACTAAATACGTGGACCTGGGTTTTACCTCACAAATGGAGCAGTCTTTAGATAATATTGCGGACGGCGAACTTAACTGGGAAAAATATTTAACCAGCGTTTACCACGGACCAGAAGGTTTGAAGGCGACCGTTGATTCTCAGGGGGACAAAATTAATCCCGAAGAAGCACGTTCGATCAAGCTAGAGGGTTTGGAACAATACGAATTTAACGTTGGTCGCTATGGCGCTTACGTAAAATCAAAACGGGGCGAAGAAAATTTTAGCGCTTCAATTCCGGAAAATGAAGCTCCGGCCGATATGACGTCGCTGCACGTTGAAAAGTTGATTGATCAAAAATTAAAGGGTGCCGATTCGCTTGGAACTGATCCGGTCTCTGGCAAAAAGATTTACGTGTTGAATGGGCGCTACGGTCCTTACGTTCAGCTTGGTGAAAGTGACGACGAAAAAATTAAGCGCGGATCACTGCCCCCAGGAGTTGAACCTTCCGCCGTCGATTTTCCGATGGCCCTTGAGATTCTGTCGATGCCCAAAACTTTGGGCGAACATCCCGATACAAAAAAAGATGTTAAGGTAGGTATTGGCCGATTTGGTCCTTTCGTTTTGCACGAAGGCGACTATCGTTCGATTCCTAAAACGGAAACCGTTTTTACGATGGATTTACTAAAGGCCATCGAACTTTTATCGCAGCCTAAAAAAGGCCGCGGCAAAGCTTCAGCGATTAAGGAATTCGGAACACATCCCATTCATGGCGAGGCCGTCAGCCTATTCAATGGACCTTACGGACCCTACCTCAAAACGGGAAAAACAAATATCGGGCTTCCGGAAGGCATGACCGTTGAGCAACTAACCAACGAAAAAGCTTTTGAACTTGTCACCGATAAGCTCGGTACAGTGGCCGCAAAGCTAGCCGCCGCGAAAAAGAAGAGTTCGGCCAAAAAAGCCAAAGCGAAAACAAAGAAAGTAATTCCTGAAGTTATCATTCCGCCACCTCCTAAAAAAGTTTTACTGAAGAAGGCGGCTAGCCCGAAGTGAGCTCTTCAAAAATAAAAGGTCAGCTTGAGCTAGGGGAGACACGGCTTAAAGAGCCGGATCGCAATTACCATCGTGGTGGTCGCAGTTTTTATTTTTTTGATTTCGATGATAACATTGCATTCTTAACAACTCCTTTAGTGCTTTTTCACAAACAAACAAGCGACGAACTTCTGTTATCTAGCGGCGAGTGGGCTTTGCACCACGCCTTGGTAGGACAACATGGTTTGTATAAAGATTACGAGATTCGGTACGAAGATGAAACGGGATCATTTCGTTGTTTTCGTGATTTGGATCTTGATGAAGTTCAAAAATTGGCCGGGAAAAAACAACTTTTTGTAGAAGACGTTCAAGCCGCGTTAAAACTTCCTGACTTGCAGTGGAAGGGGCCTTCTTGGGATTGTTTTTATCACGCAACGTTTAATCAACGACCGATTTCTATTATTACGGCCCGTGGTCACAATGCGGAAACCATTCGTGCAGGTGTGCAGGAATTTATAAAATCAGGATATCTGCCTAGCGAACCCGATTATTTAAGTATTTATGCAGTAAGTAATAAAGAAGTGCGGAAGCATTTAAACGACGGCGATTTTACGGCGTCGACGGCCGAATTAAAGCAACGTGCGATTAGGGCGTCGGTCGAAAAAGCCATCGAGAAATATGGATATAGCCCACATCATCGGTTTGGAATGAGCGACGATGATCCTAAAAACATTCAACTGGTCGTCGAAGAAATGACCCGACTGAAGTCGAGCTACCCCGAAATGTCATTTTTTATGATCGAAACTCACAAGGGTGATTTTATTAAACACGAGATAACTCAGCACGGGCTTAAGTCACAGCTTTTGAGCGATCCGGATTCTCAGTTAGATTTATTTAACTCGTCACGACGTAAGCCTTAACACTTCTTTCAAAGATAATTCTTCGTACCAATTTAAAATAGTCGGCATATACTTGGGGGACGTCTTTAAAAAAGGAAAAATCATGTTAAGAACGAGTCTTTTAGCCGTCGCTATTATTGTTTCTTCAAACTTCGCTTACTCTCAAGGTTTTGAGTTTACCCAAACCTTGAATTGTAATTGGATCGAGCCTATTCAAACCGGTTATTTACAAAATCATCTTGTCTTCAAGGCTAAAGATAAAGAGTTGCAAAATCGGGTTATCGAACAATATGTCAAACGCGTTGACCCCTTGAAAATTTATTTAACCGAGGCCGATATACAAAAAGTAAAAGAAATCATGAAAGATGTTTTCCCTAACATTGAAAAAAAAGACTGCAAGTTCATGACTGAAATTCAAGACCTTGTTGTTAAGCGCGTTGATGAACGGACAAGTTTTGTAAAAAAATATCTGGGCAAAGATTTTAAATTTAATAAAGAGACCGAATTCGTATACGATCCTGACCATAAAGTGACGCCTAAGAACACGGAAGAAGCTGAAGAGTTTATTAAAAAGTATGTGCAATTCCAGGTAGCCAATTACATTGCCACTGATATAAAGCTCGACGAAGCTAAAGAACGCGTTGTTAAGAATTACGATCGGAATTTAAAAAGGACCAAAGATACGAAGGCAGAAGAATTGATGTCGGGATACCTTAATTCTTTCGCACTTTCTTTGGATCCGCATTCAAGTTTTTTCTCTAAGGATTATTACGAGGACTTCACTATTGATATGAGTCTTTCGTTAGAAGGGATCGGCGCAACCCTTTCGCAACAAGACGGATTTACGACCATCGAAGGCCTGGTTCCGGGTGGGGCGGCGGCAAAGTCAAAGAATTTGGAACCGCAAGATAAAATCGTGGCCGTCAGCAAAAAAGACGGAAAAATGGAAAACGTTATCGACATGGATTTAAAAGATGTTGTTAAGATGATCCGTGGACCTAAGGGAACGAAAGTAAAGTTAAGTATTCTTAGAAAAGAAGGCGACGGAAATAAAAAGTTCGACGTTGAATTAACCCGCGAAAAAGTTTCATTGGAAGACAATGCCGTATCAATTTATTACCAAGATAAAGAAATCAATGGTGCGAAGAAGAAGATCGGCATCATTAATTTTCCATCTTTCTACGCCGACTCTAAGCGCGGCGGACGCTCATCAGCAGCCGACATGAAAAAAGTCATTGCCCAGGCCCGCGATAAAAAAGTGGACGGCTTGGTTTTGGATCTTTCGAACAACGGTGGCGGATCACTTGAAGATGCAGTTAAGATTGGTGGCCTATTCATCAAAACTGGAAACATAGTGAAACAGTCTTCACGCCAGGAAAATAAAGAAATATCGTTAGCCGACACCGACGAAAAAGTTGATTGGGCCGGTCCAATGGTTATATTAACTTCCCGTATCAGTGCATCGGCTTCCGAAATTGTCTCGGGCGCAATGAAAGATTATAACCGCGCGGTGGTTGTCGGTTCGGACCATACTTATGGAAAAGGAAGCGTGCAAACGGTACTACCGGTTCCGGGGGAGCTGGGCGCTCTTAAAGTTACGATCGGGATGTTTTTTACTCCCGGAGGGTTTTCGACCCAGCATCGTGGGGTTGAGTCAGACATCATCATCCCAAGTCCATACAGCGTAGACGACATCGGCGAAAAAAGTATGGATTATTCTTTGCCGCCAAAGAAGATCGAAAGTTTTTTATCAAAGGACGCGTACGTTGAAAAAGGTGACGGTTCTTGGTTACAAGTGAAGCCTGATTGGGTTAAAAAAATGAAATCTCGGTCAAGTGAACGGGTTAGCAAGAACGATGATTTTAAAAAGATTACGGATGAGTTAGAAAAGACAAAGAAATTAGGAAAGACCATTAAAGTTTCCGAAGTTCTTAAAGAAAAGGGCGAAAAAGATAAAAAGGTAAAGAAAACCAAATATGCCGGTAAAGATGAAAAAGAAAAAGAATACCTAAAGCGTGCCGATATCCAAGAAGCGGCCGAAGTGTTAACCGATCTTATTAGCTTGGCAGACGGCAAAGAGCCCGCACAGATAGCCACGAAAAAATAAGTTCCAATAAAATAAAGATCCATTTGAAACCCACGTTGTAAAACGTGGGTTTTTTTTGAAATAAAGCCGGATGGGGGCCGACGAGGCCGCTTATTTGCTCAAACCTGATGCAGGAATTTAACTCACCCTATAATTTGCTTTTTTAGCAGTGAAATTCGTGAGTCTTTTTTGGTAGATTGCTTTGAGTCATGATCCACGATCAACAATGAATCTTACGGAGTGCGAATAATTTATGGCGGTTAAAAAAGTTCCATCTAAAAATAATTTCGGCGGACTCAATAAAGAACTTCTTCTGCAAATGCATGCTTACATGGTCAAGGCGCGGGTTCTTGAAGAACGTCTCATCAAAATCTACCGCGCCGGTGAATCTTTTTTTTGGATCGGAGGTACCGGCGAAGAAGCTTGGGCGGTTCCGATAGGATTGCTGGTTAAAAAGGGGCAAGGCCCCGCATTCGACTTTCTTCATTTGCATTACCGATGCACACCCACGCTTATCGCAATGGGCTTAGAAATGGTCGACTCGATCCGGCTGATGATGAACCGCTCGACTGATAAGTCGACTGGCGGCCGAAATTTTTCTAACCATTATTGCATCCCCGAGTGGAACGTTGCGCCGGTGACGTCACCGCTTGAAGTTCAATACCCGATTGCATGTGGAACGGCGCATGTACAAAAGCGCCTCGGGAAAAAATCGCTAACCGTCGTAACCGGCGGTGATGCCGGCACGGCCGAGGGCGATTTTGCATCTTCGCTGATTTTAGCGTCTCGCCGGGGACAAGAGTTACCAATGCTCATCACCGTGCAAAACAACAAGTGGGGTATCTCGACTCATTACGAAGGCCAGCACGGCGAAACCAACATCGCAGATCGGGCCGCAGCCTTTAATATCAAGTCGCGAGTCATCAACGGGAACGATCCCGTCGAGTCATACTTATGTCTGAAAGAAGACATGGAATATATCCGCAAAACCGGAAAACCGGCTTTCATCGAAGCGCACGTTTCACGCTTGAACGGTCATTCATCAGCAACCGGTGCAAGTCCGGTGACAAGCGAATTTGATCCGGTTAAAGAATTTGAAAAACAATTATTGAAAGCTGACATTCTGACCGCAAAATCTGCACAAAAAATTTGGGATGACTTCGAAGCGGAAGGTGTAAAAGCAACCGAGCAAGCGCGCGGGGAACCAACGCCTACGGCGGCCAGCGTGTGGGATCATACTTACCACAACAATGAAAATGCGGATTGGAGAAAGTTCTAATGGCAAACATGGCCCAAGCCATTCGGATGGCATTGCATTTCGCAGAAAAAAATTACCAATTAAAAGATGTTTTTGGTCAAGATGTTGGAGCCCCTCTTGGCGGCGTGTTCACGGCCACTCAGGGCCTAACGACGACGTGGAATTCAACATTAGATGAGCGGGGAATTATCGGAATGGCGATGGGTATCGCGATGGCCGGAGATCGTTGCGTCGCCGAAATTCAATTTGTGGATTACATCTTTAACACAATCGACTTACTTAAAATTGCGGGAAACACTTTATGGTGTACCAATGGTCAATATAACTTACCGATGACCGTGATGTCCCCTGTTGGCGCCGGTATTCGCGGAAGCGTTTACCATTCACACTCGTTTGATGCGTGGGCTTCGCGCCTGGTGGGCTGGAAAGTTGTGATGCCTTCCACGCCGCTAGATGCCTATGGTCTCTTGTTATCTTGTATCAAAGATCCAAATCCATGTTTATTTTTAAAACCAAAAGCATTGATGCGGGTTCGTGGCGAAGAATCAATTCCGGGCGAGCCGGCGGATGAAAAGGATTTGAAAGCGCGGATCGACGCTCCTATCGGTGATCGAACAAAATGGAAGGCTAATTGGCCTGCCGTTGAAGAATACTTAGTTCCATTTGGAAAAGGTAAAATCACGCGCGAAGGAAGTCAGATCACGGTTGTCAGTTACGGTCGCCATTTACTTGTATGCAACGAAGTGGCAGATCAACTTAAGACCGAAGGGTTTTCTATTGAAGTTATTGATTTGCGTTCGATTTATCCCTACGACTGGCAAATGATCAAGGCATCGGTTGAAAAAACGGGTCGGGTCTTATTTGTCAACGAGGATACCGAGGTCACTAATTTCGGCGAACATTTAGCCTACCGAGCCACCACGGAATTATTTTACCACCTGATGGCCCCGCCCCGGGTATTAGCCGGTAAAAACGTGCCCGGGATTGGCTTGCACCCAAACCTTGAAGATAGCAGCGTTCCGCAAAAACACGAAATTGAAAACTTGATCCGTCAAATTTGTGCTGAGGTTCCATAAGATGAAAAATTCTTCACTTATTAAAACTAGAAAATTTCCATTTGATAAGTACGCTTTGTATTTAGAAGCCGTGCAATCTCCAGAAGAAGATGTTGAATTTTATTTGAAACGTTATAAAGAAATTCGCAAGGGTCAAAAGCCAAAAGTTTTGCGGGAAGATTTTTGCGGCGGGGGAGCCATATCCTGCGAATGGGTGAAATTAGATAAAGATCACAAATCGGCGGGCCTAGATCTGGATCCGGAACCGATGGAATACGGTCGTAAAAATTATATCTCTAAGTTAACTTCCGACCAACAAAACCGCGTCGCTTTGATTAAAAAGGATGTTCTATCGGGTTCGCTTCCTACGGCAGATATAGCGGTCGCGGTAAACTTTTCGTATTTTCTTTTTAAAAAGCGCGAAATGCTTAAAAATTATTTCAAGAATGTTTACGAGTCTTTAAATCATAAGGGCCTCTTCATTCTTGATATTTTCGGCGGAACCCAGTGCACCGACGCAATTGAAGATCGTACCGCTAAAAAAGATTTTACTTATTATTGGGATCAACAAAACTTCGATCCGATTACCAATGAAGCTTATTTTGAGATTCATTTTCGTTACAAGAATAAAAAATACGAAAATGTTTTTAATTACGACTGGCGAATGTGGTCGATCGTTGAAGTTAGAGAGTTGTTGCTTGAAGTCGGCTTTCAAGACACAAAAGTCTATTGGGAAGGCGACGACAAAAAAGGCGGAGGAAACGGAATTTTTTCGGAAGTCGAAAAAGGCGAAGCTTGCCTCAGCTGGATCGCTTACATTGTTGGAGTTAAATAAACCTATGATAAGCCAGTTTTTGAAAATACAAGATTTTGAAGTTTGGGTGCATTTAGGTTGCACCACCGACGAGCAAAGGTTTACCCAACCGGTTTTGTTTTCACTGGACATCGATTTTCGTAAAAATTTGGAAGCGGTCAACACGGACCGAATCGAAGATGCGATTGATTACGTCGCGCTGACCACAATTATAAAACAAGTGGCCGAAGCAAAGTCCTATCATTTAGTAGAACATCTTTGCTACGAGGTTACTTTAAAGATCTCGGATTTTTTAAAAGAAAAATTAGTTCAAGGCACCGTGGCACTGCACGTTCACAAACTTCGCGTACCGGTCGAAAATCTTCGTAACGGGGTCATCTTCACGTGCACAGCCACCTTGTAGTCATTGGCTTAGGTTCCAACTTAGATATACCGCTAGAGTATCTACGGACGGCGCTAAGTGAAATTAAAAAAATTGAATCGGTCAAAGTTTTAAATGTTTCATCGATTTATGAATCAACGGCCCAGCTACCGGAAAATTCGCCCGCTGGATGGAACTTAAAATATCTTAATTCGGCGGTCCTTTGCGAGGTACAAGATTCGCTGTCGCCTATGGAATTGTTGTTTTCGTTAAAGGCAGTTGAACTAAAATTGGGTCGTTTACAAAACGAAAAGTGGGCGCCCCGCACGATTGATTTGGACTTGCTCTACTGGCACGAACTTGAATTGAATCACAAGGATTTGATTTTGCCTCATCCTCATCTGGTAGAACGGCCGTTCGCGCTGCTTCCGCTGCTTGAAGTATTTCCGCCGGCAATATTAAAGAGTAGACCCGATTGGTGTCACTCTTGGAAATTCGAAAAGCCATACGACACGATGAAAAGTAAATCTGCTTTTTGGCCCCGCTTGGTGGCCATATTAAATATTACAACTGATTCTTTTTCAGATGGCGGTAAGCTTTTAAACGCGGAAAGTTTAAATCAACACGCCGAAAAATTGGTGACTGATGGAGCCGAAATATTAGATATTGGAGCAGAGTCGACTCGGCCCAACGCCTCTTTTGTTTCGACCGAAGTCGAACTAAAAAATTTAAAGTGGGCCCTGCAGTTATTGAGGCCGTTACGGAAAAAATTAGACTTCAAAATAAGTCTTGATTGCCGGCGCCCTGAAGTTGTTCGCCAGGTAATCGAATCGCATCGGATCGATTACCTCAATGATGTTTCCGGATTTAATTCTAAAGAAATGCAAACGATCCTTAAAGAATCTAAATCGCCGGCCTTCGTCATGCATTCACTTTCTATTCCTGCCGAGCCAAAAAAAACCTTGCCCGAAAATGAAAGTCCCGTAGAAATATTATTGGAATGGTGGCGCAAGAAAGAAAAGTCTTTGCTAGAGAGTGGCGTTAAATCAGACCAGCTCATTTTTGATCCCGGCATCGGTTTCGGTAAAAGTAAGTCGCAAAGTTTATTCATTCTTAGAAATTTAGAAGAATTCTACAGTCTGAAGGCCCCCATCATGATTGGCCATTCTCGGAAATCTTTTCAAACTTTGTTTTCTGACCGGCCGGCTCCAGTGCGTGATTTTGAAACGGGTTTAGTCACAAATAGCCTGAATTTGGGCTATACCCAATTTCTGCGGGTTCATGATGTGGAAACCCAAACCGTGGCGCTAAGATATTAATGAAGACTAGGTACACGCAAATCATCCAATTTCTTGAAGGGCTGCAGATCATGCCGAAGTCTATGCCCGGATTGCACAAGATCAAACGGGCGCTCGCGCTAACCGAATGGTTTAATAAACTGGATCCGGAAAAGATTATCGTTGTCGCAGGGACCAACGGTAAAGGTTCGACCTGCGCCATGCTAGAGGCCTTATTAAAGAGTGCGGGCCAAAAAGTAGGATTCTACAGTTCGCCCCATCTGGTGAGTACGACCGAGCGTATTCGCGTGAACGGCGAAGCGATCACCGAAGAAAATTTTATAAAACTTTTTCTAGAATGTGAAAGCATCATTCGGTCTTGCTCGCTTTCTCATTTCGAAGCTTTAACATTAATGGCAGGTCATTATTTTTTTTCTGAAAGCTGCAATGAAAATATCGATTATGCTATTTTTGAAGTTGGGCTGGGTGGCACTTACGACGCAACCAACGCGTTTCCACATCGTTACTCGGTCATAACCCCGATTGATATCGACCACGTAAACATACTTGGAAAAAGCTTGGCCGACATTGCACCCAATAAATTCGGAATCGTTCATGATCAAAACATTGTGGTCTACCAGTCATTAGCGCCCGAACTTGAAAACTTAAAAAACCGGGTGCTGTTAGAGACCCATTCGCGTGGTATACCGGTAGACGCTGCCGTCTTTGACGTAATCAAAGTCGAAGCTCACCCAACTTATGAACTAAGCACTAAGTGGGGCCGAGGTCGCATTGCGATGCAAGGCGCTCGGGGCGCGCAGAACGCAATGACGGCGCTAACGACGTTTGCGGCGTTAGGGTTTGATCCCGCACTGCATTTAAAAGCTCTGCAGTTGGTGGACTGGCGGGGAAGGATGCAAAGAGTTGAATGGTCCGGTTTAGCTTGTCCGCTTTACCTTTCGGGTGATCATAATTCGCATGGAATCAAAAGTTTGCTCGATATCTTAAAAGACTATTCGTGGAAAACGATCCACGTGGTCGTAGGGATAGGTGCAGACAAAGATGCCGAGGAAATGCTTTCCCTATTAACCCAGATAACGAATTCGAAAGTGTACTTAACCGTGACTCCATTTAAAGGTTTAAATTTAGATCTTTATCCCCCGAGATTCCTAGCGATGGCGGAAATCTGCGATGCGGATCCGATTCACTTGCTTCAGAAAATTTCGCTTGTTGCGGGCGCAGGTGACCTGATCGTCGTGACGGGTTCACTGTATTTAGTGGGCGAATTACTGAGGAAAGTCACTTCGAACAAAGAGGGGACTTAATTTCAATCCCGCTTCTTTTAATTTTGTTTCGGCCGTTTCGCCGCCACGGTGGATGACACAAAGGACTGACTGGGCTACCGCACCTAACTGTCGAAGATCGGCAACGCTTAGTAATACTTGTCCACCCGAAGTGATGACGTCTTCGATGATACACACTTTTTTATTTTTGATATCAAGGCCTTCAGCGAACTGACAAGTTCCATACTGTTTCGCGGTTTTCCGAACGAATACGCAGGGAATTCCGGTTGCTAGCGAAAGGGCCGTTCCTACCGGAATTCCGCCCATTTCAAGCGCCGCTAAAATTTCGGTTCCGGCCGGAATTAATTTTTTCATCTGCTCGGCTATTTCTTTTAATAATCTAGGTTGAGATTCAAATCGATACTTATCAAAGTATTCACTCGACCTTTGTCCACTTCGTAAAAGAAAGTCACCTTTCAAGTGGCACACATTGTAGATTTCTTGAGCGAGTTCTTGGTGGTTCATTTTGGTCTCCGAAGTTTGGCTCACTTTATGCTTTTTCATTCGGGTAGAAAAGGACTAACGCAGGCCATGGACATCAGAAAACTTCGAGAATATCAAACTCTACGTCTTTTCGCGACTTTAGGGTTTTTAACCTTACTGCTAGTTCTGCTATTCAAAGTGGTGCTCTTTGGACCATACAACGAAGATAGATTGCGGGTGCCCGCACAGGTGCCAGAACTATCTGTACCTAAAACAAATTAATTAAAAACGTCGATTTTCTTTTTTACGAAGCTGCCACTGTTCAAGGGCGTACTTTCGCATGTCTTCGATGTTATCAAATTCGTCGACGATTTCGACTCCCAAAAGTGTTTCAACCGTGTCTTCTAAAGTGACGAGGCCGGTAACGACTCCGTATTCATCTAAGACTAGGGCTAAGTGATCCTTGGCCTTCACGAAGAAATCCAAAGCCTGAGCCACCGTCATGCGCTCAGAGACGTTCGAAATTGGTAAGATCAAATCCCGTAAAACTTTTGTGTGTTGATCCTGTGAAAGCGCTTCTAATATTTTGTAACGATGGGTTAATCCGATGATATTATCCAATGAATCTTCGTAAACGGGAATGCGAGAAAAACGAATGGGCCGAAACTTCAAGGCCACTTCGTCAACGGTCATTTTGGCATCAAGGGCGGTGATGACCGAGCGCGGGGTCATGATATCTGCCACAAATATTTTATCTAGCTTAAGAAGGTTACGGATGATCATCGATTCTTTGGATTTGATCGTACCTTCTTCGACACCTAGTTCAGCATTTTTTATCATTTCATCCCGCGTGATGTCGGGTTCTTCAGATGATGTAGATATAGCCCTAGAAACGTACTCACTTAATTTAACGACTGGGTAAAACCCCACAATCATGACTTGCACGCTGTAAGCAACGAACACCACAAATGCTTTTGGGTTGTTCTTACCAATTGTCTTTGGGACAATTTCGGAAAAAATTAAAATCATAAAAGTTAAAAATACCGAACACACGGTCACCCACGCGTCCCCGAAAACGGCGTGAACTTGGTAGGCGATCCAGGCCGACCCTAAAGTATGAGAAATGGTGTTTACCGTTAAGATGGCTGAAAGACTTCGATCCGAATGGTCAATAATATGCTTAAATAGTTTTCCAGATTTTGATTTTCCTTCGGCCAGAACTTCAACGAAGGCGGGCGAAATGGAAAGAATGACGGCTTCACATAAAGAGCAGATGAAAGAAGCCGACAAAACAAATATAAATGAAATTAAAATAACTACCATGAGAAGTCTTTAACCTAACACTGTTTATAAGCGGCCGGCAAAGCCGACTTGACTAAAGTAGTGAGATTTTACTTCATTGAGGTCATGGCCCGGTCAATCCAGTCTTTAAATTGGAGCAGATTGGTGTAATTTCCTCGACCGATGCAGTTATTAAACAATTTGTCGGGATCGCGCTGAGTTCGCTCGACTTCCAAGATTGAAACAAAAGAAGTCACCCCTAAAACAAAAAACTCTTTCTTGCTATCATCGTAGATAAATCCTGGGCCCCCAGAGTCCCCCTGACAAATTCCCTTCTGGTCACCTTGATCGACCGAGAAAGTTTTCGAAGCGATATCAAAATTTTCAACTTTCTTAAGCACAAAATTCAGCAAAGTCGACTGATTCTTCATCTGGCTCGATTCATCTTGCGGCGGATTCGTCAAGGCCGTCGTGTGGCCATAACCGATCGCGACGATTTCCATATCCTTACTGACAGTTTGTTTTGACGTTGCAAGTTTCGATACGCGGTTAGGCGCAAGATCTTTTGTTAAATGAATCAGGGCGATGTCATTACTGATCTGACTGGGTTCAGATTTAAAATCTTCATGAACGACAAATTGATCGGCCTCGATCCAATCGTCAATGATAAGTCCTTCGCTCCACGGGTTTACGCTAGTGACGGCATAAACTTCACCCAGCTTCGCTTGAGAAACGCAGTGGGCGGCGGTGATTAATATTCTGGGCGTAATGGCTGAAGCGGTACATATACCTTTTTGACTGACCGAAACTCCGAACGGAGTCGTCTGCTTTTCAACCCCTAATGCCAGGTAGATGACCTTTGACGAAAAAGGCGACGCTTCGGAAACCTTTTCACCGCCGATCACTCCTTGAGAAATGCCATTTGGCGAATAAAGTTTTTGGTTACTCTTCCCACAGGCTGTCAGTCCGGAAACAAGTCCCAAAACCAAAAGGATCCCTAGAAAGTTTATAAATCTTGTATCAAAGTTCGACATCGCATACCCCCGTATTTTGATTCAAAGCCCAGATATTTCTTCTGAACCTAAAGCCCCCGCTTCACAGTGGAATAAAAGCAAAGAGGAAGCCAGTTCGCGGGGGAGGGCCGAAAAGGTTGCGATGTAGAAAGGGTTTGGGCAAAAAAAAACCACGTCCTTTTAAAGACGTGGTTTGCAAATTCTCTATAGAGAATCGAAATTACTTGTTCTCGGCCGCGCGCTTTTCGGCGTACTTCTTTGCAAGTGCATCTTGAATATTACGTGGAGCTTGTGAGTACTTCAGGAATTCCATCGAGAATTCGCCTTTTCCTTTTGTAGCTGAACGTAGATCCGTCGAGTAACCGAACATTTCTGTCAAAGGTACTTCGGCTTCGATCGTTGCGTTTCCTTCAATCGTGGTGGTGCCGGTGATGACGCCACGACGTTGATTGATTTGGCCCGTTGCTGGTCCCTGGTATTCTTCAGGAACCGTCGTCTCAAGCTTCATGATGGGCTCAAGAACCGCAGGCTTCGCTTTTTGGTAAACTTCACGCATAGCCGCCATCGCGGCGATTTTAAACGCCATGTAAGAAGAATCCACGTCATGGTAAGAACCATCCGATAAGAAAACTTCGACGCCGACGATCGGGAATCCGATCATGGGCCCCTTCACGCATTGTTCAGCGAAACCTTCTTCAACGGCAGGGATGAATTCTTTTGGAATACGTCCACCGACCACTTTATTTTCAAAGCGGAAAGTTTTGCCATCTTCTTGCGCCGGAAGCGGTTGAATGCTTCCGGAAATTTTAGCGAACTGACCTGATCCACCCGTTTGTTTTTTATGGGTGTAATCATAATCCGCCGCTTGCAAGATTGTTTCACGGTAAGCCACCTGCGGTTGACCGACGGTCACTTCGCAGTTGAATTCACGCTTCATACGCTCGATGTAAATTTCTAAGTGAAGTTCGCCCATTCCGGAAATAATGGTCTCGTTCGATTCTTCATCACGGTGAACGCGGAAGGTCGGATCTTCTTTACGAAACTTTTGTAAAGCCTTTGTAAAGTTGTTCGCACCATCTTTTGATTTCGGTGCGATGGCTAAGCTGATAACGGAATCAGCGATATGCATAGACTGCATTGACGCTTCAATTTTATCATCACAGAAAGTGTCGCCCGAAGCGCAATCCACCCCGAAAACCGCAACGATGTCGCCCGCGTAAGAAATATCGATGTCTTCCATTTTCGCCGAGTGCATTCGCACTAGTCGGGGAACTTTCAAAGATTTCTTAATCGTCATGTTGATAATGAAATCACCCTTTTTGACCGTACCTTGGTATACGCGCATATAGGTCAATTGACCGAACTGAGTTTCTTGAAGTTTAAACGCCAACATAACTAGGGGTTTGTTGTTGTCAGTGACTAAAGGAAATTTTTCTTCGCCCTTTGTTAAATCTAACGCGTGTTCAATTTTTTCCGTTGGGTTCGGTAAGAAATAAGTGACCGCATCTAATAAGTGCTGAACGTTTTTATTTTTGAAAGCAGACCCGCAAAATACCGGAACTAACTTCAAGCTGATAACGCCTTTTCGCATTGCCGCGCGCATTTCTTCAACGGTTGGCTCTTCTTCCATTAAGAACTTTTCTTCGATGACCGTGTCGACGTCCGCAAGTTTACCGATCATGATCTGACGGTATTCTTTGGCCTGCTCAACTAACTCAGGCGGAATCGGGATTTCAACGATGTTTTCCCCATCTTCGCCTTGGTTTTGGAAAGCTTTCATCGTGATCAAATCAACGATACCCACGTGTTTATCTTCTAAACCAATCGGAATGTTTGCCATGAATGCGTTTAAACGTAATTTTTCAACTAAAGCATCTTTTACGCGAAATGGATTCGCGCCCTGACGATCAAGCTTATTGATGAATGCTAGGCGAGGAACGCTGTAACGTTTCATCTGACGGTCAACCGTGATCGATTGAGATTGAACACCGGATACGCCGCAAAGAACCAAGATCGCGCCGTCGAGAACGCGTAATGAACGTTCCACTTCAACGGTAAAATCCACGTGTCCCGGAGTATCGATTAAGTTAATTGTATAATCTTTCCACTCAACTTGCGTCGCCGCAGATTGGATCGTGATCCCTTTTTCGCGTTCTAGATCCATCGAATCCATCGTCGCGCCGACGCCGTCTTTACCTTTAACTTCATGGATTTCGTGGATACGACCACCATAAAATAAAATACGCTCTGACAGCGTGGTTTTTCCGGAATCGATGTGTGCCGAGATTCCGATATTACGAACCTTCTGAATATCCCAAGTTTTAGCCATGATAACCCTTCTTTGACTTAACGTCCGGAACTTGCCGTCTGCGGCCGTTCTGCTTTTAAATATATAATCGAAACTAATTGACTATCATTAAATCGGAAGCGGAGCAAATCCCGAATAAGAAATCGGTAAGAATCAGGGTTCATCCATTCGTGTTGAGCGAAAAGTAGGCAGCGTCTAGACGTGAGGTCTTTTCGTTGACGAAGATTCTGTGTTCGGGACTTACTTAAGTGTGATCGACTTCGAAAAACACCTTTTAGAAACTTTTTGTTTTTCCTCGTTTAGGTTTCCGCAAAAAGAAATCATTCAAAGGGTATATGACGACGATTCGCTGTTGGCTTTAATGCCAACCGGAGCGGGAAAGTCGCTCAGTTACCAATTTTTAGCAAGCCTGTGCGAAGGCGCAGAAATGGTTTTAGTCGTTTCTCCCTTAATCGCGCTGATGCAGGACCAAACGCAAAAAGCGAAAGAGTACGGCCTGGATGCGACCTTTATTAATTCCTCGTTGTCGGCCGAGCAAAAACAAAATCGTATGTTGCAGATTAAAGAGGGCCGGTACAAATTGGTCTTCGTTGCGCCAGAAAGGTTTCGTAAGCCGGAGTTTTGGGACTGCCTGACCAGTCGTAAAATAAAAACGTTTGTTGTGGACGAAGCCCACTGTATCTCACTTTGGGGGCATGATTTCCGTCCTGATTATTCAAGATTGCAAGAATACCGTCAGAAGCTTGGAAACCCTCCGCTGCTGGCTTTGACGGCGACCGCTACGGAAGACGTGCAGAAAGATATCGCGAAGCAGTTTCACTTAGATTTGGCGAACGAGCTAATCCTTGGAGGCCTTGAGCGTCCCATGCTGAGCCTTCATATTTTTGACTGTTACAGCGAAGTCGAAAAAAACGAAAAGCTTTTGCAAATTATTAAAGAGTCGGTGAGCGGCGGTCCACGAAATGGTGGGATCATTTATTTTTCTTTGATTCAGACGTTAGAAGCAGCGGCTCGTTTTCTATTTCAGAATAAAGTTAACTTTCAAAAATATCATGGGGATTTGCCCGCGGACCAACGCCGTCGAAACCAGAATGAATTTTTAACCGGAAAGACCCCTTGGATATTGGCCACGCCGGCTTTTGGTTTGGGAATCGACAAAGCCGATATTAGGCACGTCATTCATTACGAAATTCCGTCGTCCATCGAGGCCTATTTTCAAGAAGTCGGGCGCGCAGGTCGCGACGGGGAAATAGCCTATGGACATTTTCTTTTTTCGGAAGACGACCTGACGATCCAAATGCAGTTTTTAAACTGGGCCTACCCCGAAAAAGAATTTATCGAAAAAGTTTACGATTTAATTTCCAGCCGGCCAGATGTCGTTGCGGTCCAGGGATTTGATTTCTTACGTGAACAAATGGTATTTAAAAATAAGCGAGACTACCGCGTGAATGCTGCCGTTTCTATTTTAAATCGATGGGGAAGTGTAGAAGAGGCGGACACGCCTTTTGGTTTTACCGCCGTCCAGCCTCCGTCAGCCGAAAACTTTAAATTAGAGGATCAGAGCCTGTTAAAAAAAGAACATCAAAAAAAACTTTTAGCATTATTGCGGTACATTCAAAACGACGAAACGTGCCGGTTGCGACAAATCTATCATTATTTTAATTACGACAAAAAAGAAGACTGCGGGATATGCGATGTCTGCGCTAAATGACGACTTATACCCAATTTTTTCAAATCCTTATCACCGCACGGTCGAAGATATCATTGCGGTTGGTGGGGAGCTTGACGCCAAAATATTACAACATGCTTACGAGCACGGAATTTTCCCCTGGCCTCATGAAGGCTATCCCCTGTTGTGGTTTGCGCCCGGAAAGCGCGGGATCATCGATTTCGATGACTTGCATCTTCCGCGCAGCTTTAAAAAATGGATTAAGAAAAACGATAAGCTGTTAACGGTGAAATTTGATTCACAATTTCAAGAAGTTGTCAGACGGTGCCGAAGCCAACCACGGCAAGGGCAGAACGGAACCTGGATTAACGATGAAATCGAAGCCGCATACTTTGAACTTTTTAAAAAAGGTTCGGCATTTTCATGCGAAATCTTTCGTGAAAATGCTTTGGTCGGCGGAATCTACGGAGTACGTTCTAAAAATTACTGCAGCTGTGAAAGTATGTTCCATACCGAATCGAATACTTCTAAATTTGCACTTTACAGTTTAATCCAAAAACTAAAAGCCGAAGGGCAAACGTGGATTGATATTCAAATGGTTACCGAAGTCTGCGAAAGTCTTGGCGGGGAATTGATATCCAAAAAAGAATTTTTAAAGCGGATCGGGTTCTAGTTGATATGTGACAGGATCCAGGATTTAAGCGTTTCAATTTTTAGATAGACACCATCCTTGCCACAATCGAAGACCCCTACCGCAATGGCGAACAACTTCACGACCCCTTTTTCTTTGATAAAAACGGGAGAACCCGAATCACCGTTGCATACACCCGACTTGTTTTTTTGAGGAACAACTAGTCGCACCCGCGAAAGATCTCCGGCATTAATTTGAATGTCGGCCTGCATGAGTCGTCCATTGACGTGGGTATAAGCTAATTCGTGGTCCGAAAGCTCAGTAACGGTTCTTCCGAAACCGGCAACGATTGCGGTTTCAGTTGAACGGGATACGATTTCGGAAAGTAGCCCCTTTCGCGGCTTCAAATCGTCAAACTTTGCGACAAAGCGCAAAAATCATAAGTCCCTCCAAAATGTCGTTGCTTTAGTCAGAAAGCAAAAACCCCTAGAAGAAGGTCTAGTCCAAGTTGTCAAAGTCCTCTACGTAATTTCGGAACCCTAATTTTTTTAAACGAAAACTTAAGTCTAGGGTCGGGCTAGCCGAAAGATGGTGGTATCGAAAGAGGTAATTATGAAAAAAGAAATTCAAAGATTGATATTTCTGGTGGGACTGGTCGCAATGAGTGCGTCTTGCAGTAAAACTAGTTTTACAAATGTAGCACCGGACGCCATCAGTAAGGCCGAAGTTCCGGCTGACAATCCGATAGATCAGCCCGATGTGGTCGCTCCCCCAACATACAATGCAAAGGTTACGTCAGGCCTCTGTAAAGGGGACTCATCAACGCAGGTCCTGTCTTGTCTAAGTTGTGATGTTCCGGTCAACCCGCCGGCACCGCCACAGCTTTCCGCAAAAGCCCAGGCCTTAGTCGACGCGATGTTCTTAGCCTGTCAGATTCCAAATTTGTCTGACCGAAATAATTTTCGGCCGACGAAAGAGATGCTGGTTAAAAAATTAAATCGCGGATCAACGGTTCTTTATCCCGAGACTCCTCGCAATTCCCAAATGGCGATGGTGATCGAAGGCTTAACAAACCCGACCGATAATTCATTGCGAAAAAGAATGTTCGGTAAACTTTGGTACTCGGGGACTTACTCGGACGCATTTGAAACTTATTTCGGTCTAACGGTTCAAGAAGCAAAAAGTACGCTTTGCTGGGATGGCGATGTTGATACTCCAAATATCACAGGTTATTCGGGACTTTATTCAAAACAATATATGGACTGCGTGAACGAAGGTCGACCAAATTGCAGAATTCCACCTGACTACGTTGCGGCAGACGTTTACCGCAATCAGCTAGAGAACGTTTTAAACACTTCGATCCGCAATCCTTACGTAGCGCCAACTCCGCTTCCGGCAAAAACTTGCTCGTGGGAAAAGTTTGAGGGCGACGACATTCAAAAGGCCAAAGAGCAATTTAAGGCCTGGAAGGCTGAAGGTCGTAAACTTTCAATGGAAATTCGTAAAGGTAACGGAGTTTCAATGTGTGGCGATGCTAGCGACGCAAGCTTTGTCACCGGAGTAACCGTTTCGATCGCAAGTTACTCTTGTAAATAATCTATTTTTATCGAATCGCTTCGCCCGTTCCGTACTTTTGCGGAACTTTGGCGTATTCGGCCTGTGCGGCCGGTAACCAACCAGATAAATTGTGACGTCGATTTTCATCAGACGGGTGAGTGGAAATGAACTCGGGCGGTGCCGCGCCTTTTTGGGCCGCGCCCATACGCTCCCACAGTTTGATCGCTTCGCTGGGATCGTAACCGGCGCGCGCCATGTAGAGCTGACCCGACTGGTCAGCCGCAGTTTCATCGGCCCGCGAAAATTTTCGATCGAAATAAGTTAACGCAAATCCCGCGGCAACACCTCCGCCAGCCGCCAGTAACTTACAGGTTTCGGTTTTACAAAAGAATTGTCCTAACAGGGCCGAGCCAACGGCCGCCCCGCCGCCGATGTAATTATTCTGTTTTGCCCGGGCGTAGCTTTGCATTCCGTGGCGTAGGGTCGCGTGGGCCACTTCATGGCCAAGGACCGCCGCCAAGGCACCTTCGGTTTTCAGAACGGGAAGTATTCCCGTATACACCGCAATTTTGCCGCCGGGCATGCACCAGGCGTTGACCTCGGGACTTTCGATAACGACGTATTCCCAATTAAATTTCGCGCCAGATGCGGCGGCGATGCGGTTAGCCACGCGCTGAACCATTTCATTCGCTTCTTTATTTTGCGAAATTTTCGATTTCGACTTGATCTCGGCATAAGCTTTTAGGGCTTCGGCATTGATATCGCTTTCACTGATCCCGGCCGCATCCGGAGAGGTTGCGCAAGAAGAAAAAGTTAAAGTTGCGGCTGACATGAACACTAAGACTGATATTTTAAGTTGATTTTTCATGGCCAAAGTCAATCATGACCGGGGAGTTCCGGTCAAATCTTGTTTAGCTTTGGGTATCTAAAGAAACCATGTCAATTTATTTATTAGCCGGTACCCGACGTTGAACTTTTTGAGAAAAGAATTCCTTTTCAAGTTTCTTGTAGGCTTCGTACTTCACGTTCGTGCCTAAAATTTCGCCTTGGCTTTCGGCGCTTTCCTTTTCGGCTAACTTAAGCTTCTCGATATCGTTTTTGAGTCGATCTTTACGAAGCGTACCCTTTTGCTCTTCAATGTTTTGGACGAGAGCTCGGGAATTAGAAATAACTTTAATGACCTTTTCTTCTTCGACGCGCCATTGTCTCAGGAAGTATTTAGTGGCCACGTTAGTCCACTCTTGTTGAATGGCATCGTCGAGGTAAGTTTCCACGAAATTGTTGGTGTGCAGAGTCGCATCTACGTAACTGTCGCGATACTCGTTGGTTTTTTGCGGGACGTAAATGTTAAGAATGGCGTTCTGTTTGCGTTCGACAGCTTGGCGCGCAATCTCTTCCTGAACCGGATCGGTACTTAACTTTTTCCAACCATAGTTACCTAAAAATATAATGATCACGCCAGCCGCAAATCCAGTCGACATTAGATTGAAATTCTCTTTTCGTTTGCGCTTTTTCCAGCCATCAAGCTGTTCCGCATGCTTCGATTCCGAACCGGTGTTAATGGCACTCTTAACCTGGATGACCGAGTTAATTAATTCGAAATTCTTTTCGAAATCAAAAGTTCCTGCCGGAGCTTTCTTTGCAAGCATTTCAATTTTCGTCGCGATTTCTTGTGATAAATCGACGCTGAATTTCTTGATAGAATTCGTATGGCTATCACGAATTTTTTGTAATTCTTTAATCTCATTTGACTTATAGTCGTCGAACTTTTTTGTTTCGAGGGCCTTTAAGTTTTTATATTCGTTCTCGAGATCTTCTTTCACTTTTTTCTTAGAGTCGTCTAATGTTTGTGAAAGGTAGCGAATCTGCTCTTCAATTTGATCTCGTTTTTCGGACAGGGTCGTGAAGGCGCGCTCATGCTCGGCGCGTTCTTTAAGAGCCTTATCCAGTTCAACTTGCCATTCGTTCTTGATACCTTGTAAATGGACTTCGGCAAGACGTTGCTCTTCTAACCAAGCGGCCTTAACGTCTTCGAATTTAAGTTCGGCAGATTTTTGCTCTTGTTCCCAACCTAATTTTATTTTCTCGAAGCCTTTATAGGCTTCTTCTTCTTCTTTTTGCCAGCTTAATTTAACGAGGTTAAATTTTTGAAGAGCTTCCTCTTCTTCTTTTTGCCAGCCAAGTCGAACCATGCCGAATTTTTGCATAGCTTCTTCTTCTTGGACGAGCCATCCGGCTTTAACTTCATCAAATTGGGTGATCTCGATTTGAATTTGGCGTTGTAATTCCAACGTGTCGCCGTATTGCTTCGTGACGAAATCTAAGTTCTCTTTTTCTTGTTTAAGTTGGCTTAAAACTTTGCTTAGTTCAAGGTCAGAGTCTTCTTTTAAAATTCTATTTTCTTTAAAGATACGTTCAGATTCGGCGATAGAAGCCTGAATCTTATTCAGTTCTTCTGAATAAAGTTTGATACGACTGACGTGTTCAGCCTTTTCGTTTTCGAATTCAACTTGGTGGGTCCGTTTTTTATGTAGGATTTCATTTTCGGCTTCGGTAATCAAACGATTACGTTCCGAGAACATATCAGATTTCATTTTCTCGATCGATAATTCAAGCTTGATGATGTTTTCTTTTTCGATAACTTCAAGTTGCTTTTCTTTATCTTTGCGGATCAGCTCGCGGTGCTCTTTCCACAGATTTTGAATCTCTTCGTTCGCTTGCAAACGTTTGTCGTCAAGCATGATTTCAGTTTCGGTCTTAAGACGTTGCAATTCACGGCGAGTATCGTCCAATAAACGATCGATCAACTTTTGATACTCGCCATAAGCCTCTTCGGTGGCCTTCCTGGTTTGGATCTTAGTTTCGTTAATAATTTTTGTTTTGTAAACGTCCGCACTCTTGATAATCGAGTGCTTCATATATTCAGCTTCTTTCACGATTTCTTGCGCGTGTTCGGAAGCGTTCTTGTACTTCGGCATGTTCAGGCCGACATTTTTAAAGCTAAGTTTAAAATCTTCTTCGGTCTTCGGAAATAAAGAAAGATCAACCACGATAGGCGGGTGATCTGAATTCTTTTCGTGATTTTGTACTTCTTGTTGGACTTCTTCGCTGACGTCCATGATTTTCAATTTGATTTTGATCTGGGCCGTACCAAAGGTAATCGTGTAGGTATCGCGGACTGGAACGAATTCCATGGGGTTCAGCTTAATACCTTCGACGAATGTTCCGTTCGATGAGTTCAAATCCTGAACTTGAATCAGATTGTCTTGCAAGCGAACCTTTAAATGTTCGCGAGAAATTCCATTGTCGACGATTGGAACCGCCGAAGAATCTCCACGGCCAAGCACGAACTCAGACTTATCGATATCGT